>DATHNI010000340.1:0-23003 GCA_035486135.1 Acetobacteraceae bacterium | reverse complement strand
AGCGTTCCACCAGCGCCGGCACCCCATCGCGGATTTCCTGCATGGTCGGGCTGACAACCTTCTGCTGATCGAGTGGCGGCTGATCTGCCCTTGGCGGCACGCCGGCATGGATCGGCTCGCTGCCCTGCGCTGCGATCAAGCGTGAGTAGTCCTCGCTGAGCAACCACTCCATGAACAGCTTCGCCGCGTTCGGGTGCGGCGCACCGGCGGGGATGGCGGACGGAAAGGTCATCAGCACCACGCCATCCGCCGGCTGATCCACCGCGATGGGCGCGCCCTTGTCGATCGCCCGATACGCGCCCGGCGCCCAGGTCGGCCCCACCAGGCATTCCGCCGCCCCCAGCAGCGTCACAGTGTCGAGCGTGGAGCGGCCGATGCGGGGATCGTTCTTCGCCAGTGCCTCGAAGAATGCCCAGCCGTGCAGCTTCTGCACGCCCAGCGCCCAGACGCCGGCACCGCCGCTGAACGCCGGATGCGCAACGGAGACGCGCCCCTTCCAGCGCGGATCGAGCAAATCGGTCCAGGCTTTCGGCGCATCGCCGGGCGTCACCCTGTCCCGGTTGCGCACCAGCACCCAGCGCCCAGCATTCGTCGGATAGTACCAGCCCGCCTCCGACTGGGCCTTGAACTGCGGCCGCATGCCGGCGAAATTGTCCGGCGTGAACGGCATCAGCGCGTTGCGCTCGCGCAGGATCGGCATGTGCGCGATGTCGGTGGCACTGAACACGTCGCAGTGCGGCGTGCCGTTCTTCAGGTCCATCATCAGCCGCTGGAATGCCACCTGGCCAGTGGTGCGGATCACCTCGACGGTGACGCCGGGATGCGCGGTGGTGAACGCTCGGCCGAATGCTTCGGCGGTCTCCGTATCAAGTTGCGCGATGTACCAGGTGAGGCTGCCCTCCTGGCGGGCAGCGGCCTCTATGGCGCTCACCTCGCCGCGCGCGCGACGTGCCAGCGCGGCGGCCATGGACAGCGCCGCAAGCCCGAGCGCCGCCCGCCGGCGGATCATAACGCTGGACATTGTCTCCCCCTGTTCCGCTTCAGGCTACGAACTGCCCAGGAACCAAGCCAGCATCGGCGCATTCTCGTCCCGCGGATAGGCGTGCGACAGGTCGGCGATCTCGCGATAGACCACCTTCGCCCCCGCCGCACCCAGCGCCCCGTGAGCCGAGCGCGCCACCGACACCGGGAACATCCAATCCAGCGCGCCATGCACCAGGTAAACCGGCAGCCCGAGCAATCGCCGCGGGTCCGCCATGCTCAGCAGCAACGGATGAAAACTCGCGGCGACCGGCGCCAGGTGGGTGAACGGCGCTTGGGCGTCGATGCCATGCAGCAACGTGAACGTTCCGCCGTCGCTCATGCCCGTCAGCAGCACCCGCGTGCGGTCCACGTGCCATGTCCCGGCCACGTGCTCCAGCACGCGCCTCAGATTTGCGCCGTCCAACGCCGGCTCCCGCAGCGACCATGTGTCGCCGACCGCGGTGGGCGACACCACGATAACGCCGCGGCTGCGTGCCTCCCGCACCCAGCTCCACAAGAACAACCGCCCATGCCCGGAGCCGCCGTGCAGCGCCATCACCACCGGATAGGCGCGCGCCGGATCGTAATCCTCCGGCACGAACACCGAGAACCCGCCGCGCTCGTCGGTCGCGTTGTCCGCGTGCAGCACGCCCACCCGCACGCCGGTGCGCGCCGCCCCGGCCGACAGCCGGTCCAGCAGCGCCTGGTCATCCCGCCGATCCGGTTCAAGGAAAAAACGGCTGACCGAGGGCAGCGACGTCGCCAGCGGATACAGCGCCTCCAGCCCCCTGCTCACATCGCGCAACGCCCGGAAAGCCTGGCGCCGGCCATCGGCGCCAGGCGCGCCCGCCGCCCGCAAGCCGTCGCAGGCACGCAACGTCATGGCGGCGGCACTGTCGCTCTGATCACGGAACGGCAGCAGATGCGCTGGCCATGGCACCAGCGCGAAACGCTCGCGCGCGGCGCGCAGCGATGCGTCGGCGTCGCCCAATACCTCCACAAGCGACCCGAGGTCGGGCGGATGCAGATGCCTGGCGATGAAGCCCAGCACCTCCAGCGCATCCATCGTGCGCCCGACCATTCCGACGGTCGCCTCCACCACCTCGTCGTCCTGCGCGCTCATGCGTCGGAGTCCTTTATGTCGAAGGATACTCCCCCTCCCCTTGAGGGAGGGGGTTGGGGGAGGGGTCCGCGCCACGACGAACCCCTCCCCCCAACCCCCTCCCTCAAGGGGAGGGGGAGCCTCTTATGCACGACACACTCCGCATTTTCATCCAGGGCGGCTCGGCCGACAGCCGGTGGCCAACTCGCACTAACACGGCGCCAACGTGACATGGGCCTGCGTGGCAACCGACCGACCTGATGCCGGCCGTCATACCAGGCCGTCCGCGCGGTTCCCCGGCGCCGTTTACCGATTACACACATCTTTCCGCCATGCTGCCGCCTGGCCCGTGAGTTTGCGCCTCGCGCTCACCGCCAGATCGCGGAGCAATCATATGGTCCGATGGATTCTACGCTGCCTCTTCATCCTGCCCCTGCTCTTTGCACCGGCAGCTTTTGCCCAGGATACCGGCACGCCGGACGAGGCGAAGGCGATGGCCACCCGCGCCGCCGATCTGCTGCGGACGCAAGGCCCGGACGCTGCGTTTGCCGAATTCAACAAGGGCGCTGCGTTCCACGACCGCGACCTTTACGTCATGGTCTATGACCAGACCGGCAAATGCGTCTCGCACGGAGCCAATGCCGGGTTGATCGGCAAGCCGCTGATCGACCTCAAGGATATCGACGGCACGCCGATCATCCGGGAGTTGGTGGCGATCGAGGACGCCGGCTGGGTGGATTATAAATGGCCGCACCCGGTCACCAAGAAGATCGAACCGAAGACCACCTACGTGGTTCGGGTCGGCGAATACCGTGTCGGCGTCGGCGCCTATAAGTAACGACGGGTGCTCGAACAAACGGCGGCGGGGGCGGATGACGCGCATGGGTGGATGGTTCGCGAACCTCCGGATCGGCGCCAAGAGTGCGCTGGCGCCGGCGCTTGGCATCATCGGGCTGATCGCTGTGGCCGCCGGATCGATCCTGGTGCTCGAACGCCTGAACCAGGATTTCCGTTCACTCAACGAGACTTCGTTCGTCCGCTTCGCGGAGGCGACGAAACTTGAACGGGCGGCGTTGCGCGTGAACGCCGAACTTTATGCGATCAGTTCCATCGCCTCCAACGCCAACGACGCCAAACTGCTTGCTGAGCGCACCGCGGCGGTACGCCAGCGCCTGGACGACCTCGCCCGCGAGACAGCGGCGGTGACCGAGCAGGTGCATGGTGCCGCCGACGGCAAGGCGATCATCGCGACGATGACGACCTATCGCCAGGGCGCCGGCGAAATGCTCGACATGACAACAGCCGACGCCGGCATGGCTTTGCTGCTGATGGGCACGGTGCAGGATAATTTCGTCCGCCTCGACGGCTTGCTCGATGCGCTGGTGCAGGCGGTCGATCGCGGGCGGAGCGAAACTTATCAAAGGGCGCTCATCTCGATCGGCATGGCGCGCACGGGCCTGGTCGCCGCTGCGATCCTGGCGACCCTGTTGGCGGTCGTCGCCGCGGTGATGGCGACGCGGGCGATCAGCCGGCCGGTCGTCGCGCTGACCGCGGTGATGACGCGCATGGCGCAGGGCTCGAGCGAACCGGTGATCGCCGGCGTCGAACGCCGCAACGAGCTTGGGGCAATGGCGCGCGCCCTCCAGGTCTTCAACGAGAACATGATCGAGCGCGCCCGGCTGCTGCGCGACCAAGCGGCGGAGCGCGAGGCACGCCTTGCCCACGCCCGAGGGCTGGAAGCCGGGGTCAAAGGGTTCGAAACCGAGGTGGCAGCGATCCTCGCGACCTTCGCCGCCGCCGCGACGGGGCTGGACGCCGCTGCGCGCTCGATGTCCACGCGCGCCGGCGAGACGGCAGAGCATAGCGCCGCGGCCCTCGCGGTGGCGCAGCAGACCAGCGCCGACGTGCAGTCGGTCACCAGCGCGGCGGAGGCGATTGCTGCCTCGATCGCCGAGATCGCCGGGCAGGTCGCGCATTCCTCGGCGATCGCCCAGGGCGCCGTCACCCAGGCGCGCCGCAGCAACGACGCGGTCGAGGGGCTGGCCACGGCGGCGCAGAAGATCGGCCAGGTGGTGACGCTGATCCAGACCGTCGCCGGCCAGACAAACTTGCTGGCGCTGAATGCGACGATCGAGGCGGCGCGGGCCGGCGAGCATGGCAAAGGTTTCGCGGTGGTCGCGGTCGAGGTGAAGAACCTGGCCAGCCAGACCGCCCGGGCCACCGAGGAAATTTCCGGCCAGATTGCCGCGATCCAGTCGGCTACCGGCGAGGCGGTGGAGGCGATCCGCGCGATCGGCACCACCATTGCCGAGATCGACCAGATCTCGGCTGCCATCGCCGGGGCGGTGGAACAACAGGGCGCGGCAACGCGGGCGATTGCCGATAACGTGCAGCGCGCGGCATCGGGCACCCAGGCGATGAGTGCGAGCATGTCGGGGATGAGCAAAGCCTCCGGCGACGTGGGCGAGGCGGCGGAGCACGTCCTTCACTCGGCGGGGCAACTTGCCGGCGAATCGGCGACGTTGAAGCGGAGTGTCGAGTCCTTCCTCACCACGGTCTCGGCCGCATGAGGATGCGCCGTCCGCTCCGCTGCTCGCACGCAACGACCACGCCCATACATCGTTGGCGGAAGGCACGCCCGGCACCCCTCGCGTGATGGCGGACGAAGGCCCCATCCACGGCTTATATCAGCGGCCCATCGGGGCGATCGTTCCACGCTTGTGTCTCGTCATGCCGGCGAAGGCCGGCATCCATGACTTTTCGTAACCGTGCGCAGCACAGCCGTGGATGGCGCGCCTTCTCCCGCCATGACGCGAGACCGCCTTGTCACACAACACGAAGCTGCGTCCGCGCCGCGCGGTTTACTTGGCGGCCGGCGAGGGTCTAGCGTCCGTCGTGGGAGTCACGAGGAAACGCCATGAACGCGCCGGTTGCCGCCGCGACGACGGAAGACGCCCAGCGGGAAGCATGGTCCATCCCGTTGGACCGGATCGACGTCAGCAATCCGCACCTCTACCAGGATGACACCTGGCAGCCGTATTTCGCGCGCCTGCGCCGGGACGATCCCGTCCACTACACCAAGGACGGCATGTACGGCTCGTACTGGTCGGTGACCAAGTACAGGGACATCATGCAGGTGGAAACCAGCCAGCAGGTGTTCTCCTCCGATGCCATGCTGGGCGGCATCGTCATCCGCGACATACCGATGGACTATCGGCGGCCGAGCTTCATCGCGATGGACCCGCCGAAGCACGACGAGCAACGCAAGGTGGTCGCGCCGATCGTGGCGCCGATGAACCTGCAGAAGCTGGCCGGCACGATCCGCGAGCGGGCCGCGCGCATCCTGGACGAGCTGCCGCGCGGCGAAACGTTCGACTGGGTGGATCGCGTGTCGATCGAGCTGACCACGCAAATGCTGGCGACGCTGTTCGACTTCCCGTTCGAGGAGCGGCGCACGCTGACCTACTGGTCCAACGTCGCGACGGTGAACACCCGCGCCGGCACCGAGATCGATTCGGAACCGAAGCGCGACGCGGTGCTGCAAAAGATGCTGGAATACTTCACTTCGCTCTGGCACGAGCGCGCACGTCAGCCGCCGCGGCCCGACCTGATCTCCATGCTGGCGCACGGCGAGGCGACGCGCGACCTGCCGTCGCGCCCGCACGAGTTCCTCGGCAACCTGATCCTGCTGCTGGTCGGCGGCAACGACACGACGCGGAACTCGATTTCCGGCGGCGTGCTGGCGCTGAACAGGTTCCCCGGCGAATACCGCAAGCTGCGCGACACTCCGGGGCTGATCCCCAGCCTGGTGCCGGAGATCATCCGCTACGTCACGCCGGTGATCCACATGCGGCGCACGGCGGTCGAGGACGTGGACCTCGCCGGCAAGCGCATTCACCGGGGCGACAAGGTGGTGATGTGGTACATCTCGGGTAATCGCGACGAGGACGCGATAGAACACCCCGACGACTTCATCATCGACCGGGCGCGGCCGCGGCAGCATCTGTCGTTCGGTTTCGGCATCCATCGCTGCGTCGGCAACCGGCTGGCCGAATTGCAACTGACCATCCTGTGGGAGGAAATCCTCAAGCGCTTCCCGGCAATCGAAGTGGTGGGAGAACCGAAGCGCAGCTACTCCAACGTCATCCATGGGATCACGTCGATGCCGGTGCGCATTCCCGGGTAAGGGCCTGCGGGGAAATAACCGAATCCGCCGAGACGACGCACCGGCCGTCCCGCGTCATGGTGCGCGAAGGCGCACCATCCACGACTGTGTGCCAGGCATGGCACTGATCTCGGAGGTGCAAGTCCTCTACGGGCCGATGGCCGGAACCGTTAGCCGAAGGCAACTGCGTTGCAGCAATGTGGGGTGGAGAGGAAGCCGGAGGCAAAACTCGGAGCTGACAAACAGAAATCGGATATGAGGCCGGTGCGGTGGGGTAAACCCGGCAGTGGACGGGGACGCCCAAACGCCAATCGGACACGCGCACAGGTAAATCCGGCAGCGCTCGAGGGAAGGATCAGTGTTTTACCCTGGGAGATCGCCCGGTCTCTCCAGACGATCGGAGCAGGGGGTTGGCAACAGCCTCCGATGGGCCGGGAGAAGTCAGCAGAGGTCGTAGTAGTCCGAGGAGAACCGGGCGAAGGACCGAATTCGGCAATTCAGGAGCAGCCTGGAATCACTCGATGGGTACAATGAGGCAGCAAGGCGGTGTTGGGCCGGAGGACGCAAGTCCGGAGGGACTCGCCGCGCCACGGTGTCAGAGGCGAAGGCGGAACCGGAGCCAATGCGCGCGAGGAGCCATAAGTGCCTGCGGCGTGAGGACTGAAGCGAGACTTGGCGCCACTTTGGCGTTCAACGTTGCCGGAAACCGCCTTGGTACGTGATCCGTACGCCGGGTGGTGTGAGAGGGGGCGCCGCGAGGCGCCTCCCTACTCGATTGCAGTGCCGATCGGAGACAGTCGTGGATGGCGCGCCTTCGCGCACCATGACGCGGGACGGCCAGTGCGTCGTCTCGACTGATCCGGCTATTTCGCGCAAGCTCTAACGGCCGATAACGGCTCCCCTTCCGCGCTCAGCCCAGAGCCGCCATCTCCACCACGGTCTCCAGGCCCAGGGCTGTCACCTCCACCGCCGTGTCGTTGAAACACGCGGCGTCGGCCAGGTCCGCGCGCATGTCGGCGGACACCAGGGCGGAAATCGTCTGGCCGGTGCGGCTGGTGGACAGCCAGGCACCTTTCTCACTCGAGACCACGCCTTGGCGCACCGCATCGGTGACCGATAGCGGCAGGATCACCTCGCCCCGGTCGTTCCACAGCCGCACCTCGGCGCCGGCTCGCAGCCCGCGCGCCGCCGCATCCGCCGGGTGCATCAGCAACTTCGGCGGCCGCAACGATCCGTCGAGCCCGCCCAGCGTCGACGAGATCCGCTTGTCGGAGGCAGGCGAAATCAGCATCAGCGGCAGCGCCGCCTGCGGCGCTCGCCAGTCCGCGATCCGTGCCGCCGCGCCCCAGCGTTGCGCCAGGGTGTCCGACACAAGCTCCACCTTGCCGGACGGCGTCGCGGGAGACACGTTTTCGAACAGCACCATCGGTGCGCCGTCCGGACCGGACATGCGCTGCGCCTGCGACGTGGGAATCCGGCTCGGCCGCACCCCGCCCAGGCGCGGATCGGCGGGATCGACCGCCTCGTCCATCAGCTCGGCATCGCTCGCCTTGAAGCACGGGTCGTCGAAGCCGAACCGCGCAGCCAAGCGGCGGAAGATTTCCGTGTTCGGCAGCGATTCGCCCTGCGGCGCGATCACCGGCTCGGCGCGTTGCAGCCAGTGGTGGCCGTAGGACGCGTACAGGTCGTCGCACTCGAAGCTGGTCGCCGCCGGCAGCACGATGTCGCAATGCGCCATGCTCTCGGTCATCGTCACGTCGATGCCGACGGTGAATATTTCGTCGCGCGCCAGGCCGCGCCGCATGCGGTTCTGGTCCGGGTGCACCACGATCGGATTGTGGTTGTAGATGAACACGGCACGCAGCGGCGGATCGAGGTCGTCGCTCTCAAGATGCCGGCCGAAATCGATCAGGTTCAGCGTGCGGGTTCCCGGCGGCACCAGGTCCGGTCGCTGCAAGCGTGCCACCGTCTTCGGAAATGCGCTGCCTGCTCCAAGGGTGATGCCGCTGCCCTTGCCCAGCTTGCCGAGCAATGCCGGTAGCGCGATCGCCGCCCGGATGCCGCTGCCGCCGTTGCGGCCTCGCTCCAGGCCGTTGCCCGGCGCCAGCACCAGCGGATCGGCCTCCGCCATCCACCGCATCAGCGTGATGATCTGTTCCTCCGTCACCCCGCACGCCTCGGCCGCCCGCGCGGCAGGCCATTCGCGTGCCCGCGCCATGAATTCGTCCGCCCCCAGCACGTGCGCCGCGATGAACGCCGTGTCGAACGCGCCGGCGCGCTCCAGTTCCGCCGCCAGCGACCACGCCAGCAGCGTGTCGGTGCCCGGCCGCAGCGCGACGTGCATGTCGGCCTGTTCCGCGATCTTGGTGCGCAGCGGATCCACCACGACCAGCCTGCCGCCCTTGCGCTTGGCCCGGCGTACTGCGCGCACGAGGTGCAGGTTGGCGACCGTTGCGTTGTTGCCCCACACCACGTTCAGTTGCGCGTGTTCCGCGTGCTCCGGCGGGCAACCCGGCACGGCGCCATAGGTGCCCGCCCAGGCCTCGCTGCGCACACCGCCGCACAGCGACCGGCGATACACCAGGCTGGCGCCCAGCTTGTGGAAGAATCGCGACGACATGCTGTCGCCCGACAGCATCCCATGCGGGCCGGCATAGTTCAGCGGCACCACCGCCTGCGGTCCCCAGCGATCGATCACCGCGCGGGTCCGTGCCTGGATTTCGTCCAGCGCGGCATCCCACGAGATGCGCTCGAACTGCCCGGAGCCCTTCGGTCCGGTGCGGCGCAGCGGATGCAGCAGGCGCAACGGCCCGTGCACGAAGGCCGCCATGTCCTGCGCCACCTTGTTGCAGATCACCCCATCGGTGAACGGCATCGCCTCGGAGCCGCGCACCTTGACGATATGCTCTGCCTCGACCGTGACGGTCAGGCTGCAGGTGTCAGGGCAGTCGAAGGTGCAGACACTCGGGCGCTCCTCGATATCCACCGGAAGTCCTCCTTGGTCGTGCGACGGGGTGCCACAATTAGCCGCGAATTGGCCTCGCGCTGCAAGCCCGGTTCCCAGTGATCCGATGAGACCAATTTCAGCCGCCCCGACCAGCCCTCAGGGCAGCCGGGGTTGAATACTGTCCTCCGATGCGCAAGTGTTCTTCCAAAGGAGTGTTGTCCCCCCTCATGATCGACCCGTTTGGCCGTGCCATCACCTACCTGCGCGTCTCGGTCACCGACCGGTGCGACCTTCGCTGCGTCTATTGCATGGCCGAGGACATGCACTTCCTGCCGAAGCGGGACCTGCTGACGCTGGAGGAGCTGGACCGGCTCTGCGCCGCATTCATCGGCCTGGGGACGACGAAAATCCGCCTCACCGGCGGGGAGCCGCTGGTGCGGCGCGATGTGATGACGCTGTTCCGCAGCCTGGGCGCCCGCATCGGCAACGGCCTGAAGGAGCTGACCGTCACCACCAACGGCACCCAACTCACCAAACACGCCGAGACGCTGTTCTCTGCTGGCGTCCGCCGGGTGAACGTGTCGCTGGATACGCTCGACCCGACGCGGTTCGCCCAGATCACCCGCTGGGGCAAGATCGAACAAACGCTGGACGGCATTTTCGCCGCCAAGGCGGCCGGGCTGGCGGTGAAGATCAATGCCGTCGCGCTGAAGGGCGTCAACGAGGAAGAATTCGACGCCATGCTGGCCTGGTGCGGCGAGCATGGCCTGGACCTGTGCCTGATCGAGACCATGCCGATGGGCGAGATCAGCGAGGACCGCACCGACCAGTATCTCCCTTTGTCCATCGTGCGCGGCCGGCTGCGCCGGCGCTGGACGCTGGAGGAAACCGACTACCGCACCGGCGGCCCCGCCCGCTACTTCAACGTAAAGGAAACCGGCCGGCGAGTCGGCTTCATCACGCCGATGACGCACAATTTCTGCGAGAGCTGCAACCGCGTGCGGCTGACCTGCACCGGCACGCTTTACATGTGCCTGGGGCAGGACGACGAGGCAGACCTGCGCGCGGTTCTGCGCTCCGGTGCGTCAGACGCCGAACTGGACGCTGCGATCCGCGAGGCGATCAGCCGCAAGCCGAAAGGCCACGACTTCATCATCGACCGCCGGCACGACCGGCCGGCCGTGGCCCGGCACATGAGTGTAACGGGCGGATAGAGCAATAACGATCCAGCCAACGCCGAGCGTGAGCAAAGCGCCCTGCGGCGTTTGGCACCTCTCCCGTGCGGCGTGCCATGTCGCCGTTGGCAGGACCAATGGTTCCTGTCGGGCAGCGCAATGAACAAGCCGGTGCAACGGTAGCGGCCGGCTTTCCCGTTCAGGCAAGCGAGCGGCTGGCCGCATGCAATTATCAAGAATTTCGCGAGGCACTGAAGACTTTTGTTGGCAGGCGGCCCTCGTCACTCGCCGCGTGGCGCGCGCGGGGCAGTAATCGATTCCACCGGAATTGATCGGGCGCATTCGCGGTATTACGGACAAGCGGTCTGGACCGCGCAGGGTGGACGCAGCGAAGCGAAATCCGCTATCTTTGGTTTTGGCACAGTTTCGGATGAGAGCAAGCCATGGTGACGACCGTCGCAGGGCCGCCCCTGACGAAATTCACCGGCCACGCCCAGCCACAGCAAGCGCTTCTTGGCCCCGGCTCGAACGCGTATCAGATGATTCCGGAGGACGACCTGACAACCTGGCTCGTCTCGCCGGGTGTCTACGACTGCGCAATCCTGACCATCATCGTCGGCATCACGAGACCAGGAGGGGCAGTCATCGGCGGGCACCGTCCGGGGGGCGGCCAAGCCACGGCCCGGGGGGTCCTCCGCGCCATGGCGCACTTCAATCCCTTCAGCGGCCCGCGCGCGCCGGCGCTCACGGAGCTGTTCAATACGTGCCTGGCCGGCCAGACCGGGACGGTGAACGACCTTACGGTGGAAATCTCGTTCAACGCCGGGGCTCGCCGGCCATATACCAGCCAGTTGGCGACAGCCGTCGGCCAGGCCGTCCCTGCACTGGTTTCCCTCACGACGCATGGCTACGGCGTCGCATCGCCGGTTGGCCAGGCCACAAACCCCGTCACGATTTACCTGTCACCCGCGGGCCGGCTCAGCGCGTCGCAGCAATAACCGGTCTGCGCACCACGTCGTTGCCGGCTGGGGACGCCCCGCCTTTGCCATGCGCTCCTACTTTCGCTCCAGCCCCCGGGAGGCCAGGTGCGGGTGATCTACCGCATCACCCGATCGCCGTTGCGAAACTCGCGCGCAATCCCGCGGCTGACAGCCCGCGCGTGATCAGCACGATCCGCGTGCCGCCGGCGTTCGCCACCTGCCGATGCAGGAACACCGGCGGGTGCAGCACGTGGTGCACGCCTTGCAGCACCACCAGACGGTCCTCGCCCGCCAGCCGCACCAGCCCCTTCAACCGCAGCACATCCGCGCCGCGCAACGACAACACCGACTCCAGCCAAACCTGCAATGCCTTCCACGCGACCGGCCGGTCGCAGCGCACCACCACGGAGCCTATGTCGTCGCCATGGCGGAACGGAAGGTGGTGATGGCCGCGATGCGGCTCGGCCTCGAACGCTTGCAGCCACTGCGCGACCCTGGCGTCGTCGGCGCCGTCGCCCGGCCCGAGATCGAACACGTCGCTCGCGACCACATCCCCGTTGACGACATGCCGCACCGGCGCACGCGCATTCAGCGCGGCAATGCGCGCCTCCACCGATGCGATCTCCGCGGCGCTCGCCAGGTCGGTCTTGGAGAGCAATATCCGATCCGCCATCGCGACCTGGCGCCGCGCCTCCGGCTGCCTCTCGAGTTGCGCCGCGCCGTGCAGCGCGTCCACCGTCGTGACGATGCCGTCCAGCCGGCACGCGTACGTCGCGTCCTCGGCGGCCAGCAGGGCGTGCGCCACCGGGGCCGGATCGGCGAGCCCCGTCGTCTCGATCGCGATGCGGCGGAACGGCGGCAGCGCGCCTGACTCGCGACGCTGCCACAATTGCTCAAGCGTGTCGGCGATGTCGCCGCGCACTGTACAGCAGATGCAGCCGTTCTTCAGCAGCACCGCATCCTCGATGGCTTGCTCGATCAGCAGGTGATCCAGCCCGACCGCGCCGAACTCGTTGACGATCACCGCGGTGTCGGCGAGTGACGGCGATTTAAGCAAGCGGTTCAGCACGGTCGTCTTGCCGCTTCCCAGAAAGCCGGTGATGATCGTCACCGGCACAGCGTTCGTCGCACGATCCGTTGTCATGCCGATTTTGCTACCACATCCCCTGCCGTTGAGGGAGGGGCACGGGGGAGGGATCAAACAACCATGCCGCAAGAACTTAACAACTTCCGTTTGATTGCGCACGACACGCTGGCTGGCTTCGGCAATGTCGGCGAGGGTGTCAGCTTACAAGTGTCAGGCGGGCGGCGCATCCTGTGGATGGCGCATGAATGTGCACCGAAGAATTTCACCGGAGTGGACGTGACCGATCCGCGACATCCGCGCGTCGTGGCGCAGACCGAGCTGCCGCATCGCAATGTGCGTTCCAATTCCCTGGAGATCTGCGGCGACCTGATGGCCGTCGCCCACCAGACCGGCACGCACGGCGCGACGCCGGCGGGTATCGAACTGTGGGACATCGCCAAACCCGAAGAGCCGCGCAGCATCGCCTTCTTCGATTGTTCCGGCCCCGCCTCGCGCGGCGTGCACCAGCTCTGGTTCGTCGACGGCAAGACCATCCATTGCTCTTCCGGTGCCGCGGACTTCACACCGCGCAATCTGCTGGATGACCAGTTCTATCGTGCCATCGACGTGAGCGATCCTACCAAGCCGCGCGAGCTGGGCCGCTGGTGGTATCCCGGCACACGCGAGGGCGACGACGCGCCGCCGGTGCCGCGTCATCCGCAATTCGACACCGGTTATCGCGCGCACAACACCAACGTCTATCCGGACCGGCCGAACCGCGCGTATGTCGGCTATATCGACGGTGGCGCTGTGATCCTCGACATTTCGGATATCGGTGCGCCGAAGATGGTGGGACATTGGAACCCGCACCCGCCGTTCCCCGGCTTCCTGCACACGCTAATGCCGATTCCCAATCGCGACCTGCTGGTGGCGAGCGACGAATGCGTGCGCGAGAAAGGTGCCGACTGGCCGAAGATGGTGTGGCTGCTGGATGGGCGG
Organism: Acetobacteraceae bacterium; assembly: GCA_035486135.1. Lineage (GTDB taxonomy): Bacteria > Pseudomonadota > Alphaproteobacteria > Acetobacterales > Acetobacteraceae > JASHVB01. The sequence goes on along the minus strand of DATHNI010000340.1, from coordinate 9,546 downwards.
CGCGAGGACAACCTGGTGTGCATTGGCACGCTGCCGGTTCCGCCAGTCGAGGACTATGCGTATCTCGGCGGCCGCTACGGTGCGCATAACATGTGGGAGAACCGGCCTGGTCCGGCCTTTCATTCAAGTACGCTGCTGTTCAGCACCTGGTTCGGCGGCGGCCTGCGCGTGCATGATCTTACCAATCCGTTCCAGCCACAGGAGGTCGCCTCGTTCGTGCCAGAGGCGCCCGCCGGGTCGCGCGTCGGCGCAGCACAGATCAACGACGTCTATGTCGATGAGAACCGTCTTGTCTATGCGGTCGATCGGTTCGCCGGCGGGTTGTACGTGCTGGAATTGACGGCGTAGCCGACGCCTCGTCAGGGATTGCTATGGCATTGAAAGTTGGCACCGTTCGGTAGCGGCCGGCCCGCCCTGAATGAGACTGGCGCGGGACCGGGCAGGCGGGCACCACCGGTGTTTCTTGTTCGGTGTGTGAGGCGCGCGCTTCACTAATGGCGGGTGCCGAGGCCACTGCTGCTCACCGCCACGCTGCACCGGAACCCCGCGGCCTTCGAACCCAACACCATCCAGCGCAGATTCGGCACCGCCGACATCGCCTTGATCCTCCAGCGCATCGCCCGTGGCATCCTGCTTGCCGTCGCACTCGAGGCCAAGCTCGTCGCCCGCGTCGAGCATCCCCAGCGCGCGCCCGCACGCACGAGCGATCCGGGGCTTGACGCCGTTCAGCGTCGTCGGCCGAAGCGCGCCCACCGTCCCAAGCCGGGCGTCTGGCGCGTCGCCGCCGACGCCGCCCTACTCGATCGCCTGCCGACGGCCGCGGAGATCGCCGCGCGGATGCGTTGCCGCCCGATCGGCGCCGTGATCCTCGATATCTTCCGCGACCTCGGCATCCTGCCTGGTGACAAGCACAGGATGTGGCAGCTTATGTCCCCGGACATCATCACCCGCGGCGGCAACGTCTCTGGCCTGCTCGCCGAAATCGGCAAGCGGCAGCACAAATGGTTCGTCGAAAAATACCGCGGCGTGGACTTCGACTGGTCGCAACTGGGCGGAGCATTGGCGGAGGCTTTGGCCACCGGCCCGCCCTGACGTTGGCGCTTGACGGATCGAGACGTGATGCACGGGGCCAGCGCAGGCCGGCCCCGCCATCATGACTCGGCCGGTCTCCCCTGTCATTGCGTGGAGCGTAGCGGTCCCCGGGTTAAGCCCGGGGACCGCTACGCTCCACGCAATGACAGGGGGATTTCCCCAACCACGCCCAGCGGAATCGGGCGGCGAAACGGACTGGCCGGGAGCATCTGGTCGCGCCAGAAACTGTGGAATCCGTCCGGCAACACCGCCAGCAGCGCGAGCGGATCGCCCATCAGCATGTCGGGCGTGACGCGGCAGAGGGCGACGCCCGCCGCCTGCTGCGAACCGCCGACATCGATCGCGATCGCCCGCGTGCCATCCCAGAACGCGAAGTCCACCAGCACCGCGCCGCCTTCCCCCGGCAGCCACGCCCGAGGCAACGGACGCAGTGCCGACCACAGCCAGTCCTCCGGCGCATACAGCGCATCGTAACGTTGCAGACCGTGCGCCACTTCGTCGCGATGCGCGTCCAGGTGCGCCGCCATGCAGTCGAGATAGCAATCGACGAAGCGCAGCCGCTGCGGCGCATAGTCGCCGCACAGGCCACGCAGGAACAGCTTCATCGCGGCAACTCGCGCCGCATGATCTTCGGCCCCGGATACCATCGCCTCCGCCGGCAGCGGCTCGGAATTCAGCCGCAGCTTGTCCCCGCCCACGGTCGCCCCGGGCAGCCGAGGATCGTCCGTACGCAGCGTTCGCGGCAGGCGATCGAGCCCGAACGGAATTCGTAGTGCCACCGTCACGGCCCATGGGACCTTGGGTCCGGGTAATCGATCACCTGCACCTCGTCCGTCGCGGTATCCAGCACCGCGCAACTGAGTTGCCGGCCGTTGTTGTTGTCCCGCGCGTCGCCCGCCGAACCGGGATTGATCACCAGCACGCGTCCCACCTGGCGCACGACCTGCGCGTGGGTATGGCCGTACAACACGAAATCCGCCTCGGCGTCGGCGAATTGCGCCAGTCTGGCGCTGTGCGGAAAGACATACTCGCCCCGCGGCTCCCACGGCGTGGAGTGCACCATCAGCACCGTCTTGTTACCGAATTGCAGCAACCGCCGATGCGGCTGATCGGCGAGAAACGCCATCAGCGCGGGATCCAGGCCCTCGCGCTGCCGGGCGCGGATGCCGGCGGGAGAGAAGAATACTTCCTCGTGGTTGCCCTGGATGATCATCGCACCGCGCTGCCGCAGCAGCGCCACGACCTCGTTGGAAAATCGGTATTCGAAGATGCAGTCGCCCAGACAGAGCAAATCATCGACGTCGCCCATGAGGTCGAGCGCCTGTTGCAGTCCCGCTGCATTGCTGTGGATGTCCGATACGATACCCAGCCTCACCCCGACGCTCTCCTGCATTGGCACAGCCTGGTATCCTTCCCGAGTGTGCGGCTTGCGTCCAGGGCGCTGCCGGTCATCATGCGCGCGGGGACGCATCATGTTGGGGAGGACGCGCGGATGATCGAGCAGACCTTGGACATCGCCACCAAGGATGGCGCGATGGGGACCTTCATCTGCCATCCCGAACGCGGCGGACCGTTCCCGGTCGTGCTCCTGCTGATGGACGCGCCGGGCATTCGCGAGGAACTGCGCGACATGGCACGCCGGCTCGGCACCGCCGGCTATTACGTGCTGCTACCCAACCTGTACTACCGCGCCGGCCGCGACACGATCTATGGACCGGACGTGCTGGAGAAGGGCAGTGCGGAGCAAGCGCGGATGCGGGCAGTCAGGACGAAGATGACCATCCCGCCGGTGATGGACGATGTCGCTGCGATGATCGCCTATGCCGACGGCCAGGCGGCGGCGAAGGCCGGGCCGGTCGGCGCGCATGGCTACTGCATGAGCGGCCCGTACGCGCTCGCCGCCGCGGCGCGTTATCCCGATCGTGTCGCTGCCGCCGCGTCGTTCTACGGCACTTGGCTGGTCAACGACGCCGAGGAAAGCCCGCACCGCAACCTGGCGAAGGTAAAAGGCGAGCTCTACATCGCCTGCGCGGAGCATGACGAACTGGCACCGCTGCCGATGGTCGAGGAACTGCGCGGATTGTTCGAACACGCCGGCACGGCGGGCGAGATAGAGCTATATCCCGGCGTGCATCACGGCTTCGCGTTCCCGCAGCGCTGGTGCTACGACAAGCCGGGAGCAGAACGACATTGGGAGCGGCTGATCGCACTGTACCGGCGTCGGCTGGGATAGTGCAAAACCTCTCCCGCGCTGCGCACGGGTCAACCTCGCCCGCGGGAGCGGGAGAGGTCGATGGTGCGAAGCACCGAGGGTGAGGGTGATCGGGTCGGCACGCAGCACCTTCGGCACGCAGCGGGTTTAGCGGTTCGGCACGTAAGCAGGCATGCCGACCCGATCACCCTCACCCTCACCGCAAACGCGTCTCGACCCCGGATCAAGTCCGGGGCAGGCTCTCTCCCGCCGCGGGCGGGAGAGATTTACCTCGCCGCCGCAGCAAATAGCGTTGCCGTCCCTCCATCACCAATTCGCCGCGCTGATTAAGAACAGTACTGCGCAATCCCACAACCCCAGTGGACCGGTTCGGCGTCACCTCATCCACCTCCAACGCCGAGTACAGCGTGTCCCCGACAAACACCGGCTTCAGAAACTTGCTCTGTTGCTCCAGGAACCCGACCAGCGAATCCTCAGTCAGGAACGGGAACAGACCCGCACCGGCCGCGGTCTGGATCAGCGTCTGGAAACCGTGCGCCAGCATTCCTGGCATCCCGTGCCGGCGACAGTACTCCGCATCATAATGCACCGGATGATTGTCCCCGCTCGCCGCCTGGAACGCCACGAACACCCCGTCGGTCATCGTCCTGCTCGGCAGCACGAACCGTTCGCCCATCCGAAAGTCTTCGAAATACCGTTGCTCTGCCACCATCCGATGCGCAGCGGGGTCGAATGCACTCATAACGCCCCGGCGGCGCGCAGGCCGGCGATCTCCGCCGCGCCATAGCCGAGTTCGCGCAACACCTCCTCGGTATGCTGGCCCAGCGACGGCACGTCGCCCATGACCGCCTCCTGGTCGGTAAAGGTGAACGGTGGCAACAGCGCGCGCACCGGTCCCTCCGGCGTATTCACCTCGCGCCACTTGTCGCGCGCCGCGAACTGTTCGTGGTTCCACACATCGATCGACTGGTTCAGCCGCCCGTTGGCAATGCTCGCCGCGTCCAGCACCGCGACCACCTCCAGCGATGTCATCGTCGCGAAGCAGTCCTCGATCAGCGTGGTCAGCGCACGGCGGTTCTCGCGGCGGTCGTTCATCGTGGCGAAATGTGGATCGGTCTCCACCTCCGGCCGGCGCAGCACCTTCGCACAGAACACCTTCCATTCGCGTTCGTTCTGTAGCCCGAAGATCACCTGGCCATCCTTGGTGCGATGCGCGCCATACGGTGCCAGGGCGGGATGGCCGCCCGGCTCCCGCGGCAGCGGCGAATTGCCATAGGCAGCGCGATACATCGGATAAACCATCCATTCGCCCAACGCATCGAGCATGGCGATCTTCACATTGCTGCCCTCGCCGGTGCGCCCTCGCCGCAGCAGCGCCGACAGGATTCCGGTCAGCGCGTACATCCCGGTGGCAATGTCGGCCGCCGAGATGCCGACGCGAGACGGCGTCTCCGGTGTCCCGGTAACGCTGATCAATCCGGACTCCGCCTGAATCAGCAGGTCGTAGGCCTTCTTCTGCGCCAGCGGCCCGGACTCGCCGTAGCCGGAAATATCGCACACCACCAGCTTCGGGTGCCGCGGCTTCAGCGCTTCATGCGACAGACCAAGTCGCGCCGCCGCACCGGGCGCCAGGTTCTGCAACAGCACGTCGGCGCCTTGCAGCAAACGATCCAACACGTCGCTCGCTTGTTCGTGCTTCAGGTCCAGCGTGACCGACCGCTTGGCGCGATTGAGCCACACGAAATGGCTGGAGAGGCCATGCACGAAGCTGTCGTAGGCACGCGCGAAATCGCCCTCGCCCGGGCGCTCGATCTTGATGACGTCGGCACCGAGATCGGCCAGGTGGCGACTGCAGATCGGCGCCGCCACCGCATGTTCCAGCGCGACGACGCGCATGCCTTCCAGGGGTCGCACTTGCCTGCCTTCCTCCCGTTTCCACCGGCGAGGAAAGCGCCGCAGCCATGCGGTGTCAAAGGCGGCCGGTGCCGAAGGTCGCATGCCACCGGCGCGAACATAGCGGGTTGGCCCCGCGCCCGACCCCTGGCATGCTGGGCGCTACGACACAAAGGAGACAGACATGGCGGAGGCCGGATGGGTGCGCGTGGCAGCGAAGGCGGACGTGGCGGAGAATGCCGCGATCGCGGTTCGCGTGGGCGACAAGGAAATCGCGGTCTATCACCTGCCGGGCGGCGAATTCCGCGCCACCGACAACATCTGCACCCATGAATACGCCCAGTTGACCGACGGCTGGCTGGAGGATGGCTGCATCGAGTGTCCGTTGCACGCCGCCCGGTTCGACATCCGCACCGGCAAGGCGCTGTGCGCGCCGGCCGACGTGGACCTGGCAGTGTTCCAGGTGAAAGCTGAAGGCGACGACCTGCTGATCAAGGTCTGACGGCGGCCCACGCCGGCCTTGGCGCGCGCGCGGTTCGCAATGCGCGTGCGATCATCCCGGCCCGGCCGAAGTCCCCAAGCGCTTGAACCGAGGATCAGCGGGCTATCTATCGCGGCATCGCGGGTGCAGGACGGATCCGCGGGAAAGTTCGGCATCACGGCGCAAACGCCACCAAGTACCGTCATCCCCGCGAAAGCGGGGACCCAGACTGCATGGGTCCCCGCATTCGCGGGGATGACGGTGTGGATTGCTGTAAACGTGGGCGAAGTGGCGTTTGCTCCATAATGCCGGGAAAGTGCAAAAAATGGCTGTCGGACGGACGCTGGGGTACCGTGCCGGCACGACGCTGGCCGGTGTGCGTTTCATCCAGGCGCAGCAACGATCATCATGCCGGCATAGGTGAACGGCGGCGGCTGACGCGGCCCGGGACCCAGCGACAGCGGCAACACCGTCACCGACACAGTGGGCGTCCCCAGCAGCCGCACCGCGGCACTGACATCGAAGCATGGCTCCGTGTCCGGGGACACCGCTGGACTGCCGTGCGTCCGCCCACACGCAAAAGCGCCGACACTGATCGCCGACGCCGGATCCCCTGGCTTGGAAACGGCGATCTCGACGCTCATCGGCCGATCCGACTGCCTGACGCCCGTGATCCGCAGCATGCGGTTCCCGGCGCCCGGCGGCACGCGCAGGGTCTCGCCCGCCAATGGCTGGCGCGGCTCGGTGGGCGCTGCCCTCGCATCGGCCGGCGGCACGCCGTCGCGGAACACATTGAGCGAATCGTAGACGTAACCCAGCCGCCGCGTATCCAGCGTGTCGGCAACCGACACCGTGACGATCGTCCCGTCCAGCCATAGGAATGGAAAGCGATGTTGCAGGAACGCATCGTCATGCGGTTCCGTCGCCTTGCGCATCGGATCGGCGCGCCAGATCTCCCATAGCCGGTCCAGGTTGCCGTGATGCGCATAGAACAGCGGATCGAGGGCGGCCGTGGACAACTCGGTCATGTCGCCTAGCGCGCCGTCAGGTGCCTCGCCGCCGATATAGCTGTGGATCGCGTTATGCGGGACGGTCTCGAGCCGGCTCCGGCCGTGCCACTGACCGGCGTTCGGCTTGGCAATGCCACCGAAGCAGACCGGGATTTCCTCCCGCGTGTGCGCCTGGAATGTGCTTGCCCCCAGGCCGGCAACGCCCAACCGTGTCAGGGCCGCGTCGTGCACCAGGTGGTCAACCTCGACCGGCATCAGCGGGCGGTCCGGCGTGTAGCGGACCGCCCGCGCCAGCGCGCTTCCCTCCCGCGAGAAAGCCTCCGGAATCGACCGGTCGCTACTCCAGTTCCAATACGGCAGCGCCAGTTCGGGATCGCCGGAGATCGCTCGCAGTTTCCATTCGGTGACCGCGAGGAAGGCGCGATGCCAGGGCAGGAACCACCAGCATCCGTGCACTTGCGTGTCGTCGGCATTGGAGACCGCGGCGCACACCGCGTCATGGTCCAGCGCATGCGCGCGCCAGCCCTTCGGATCGTGCGGATCGCGCTCCGACCGGCGCTGCATTTCGCCGATCGTCGCATCGAGCAATGCGAGACGGTGCGGTGAACGGGTGGCGGTGGCAACGTCCTGACGGACGGCAACCATCTCGGCGCGCGAGGCCAGGGTCGCCCCGGCGGCAACCGCCGCCGCACCACCCAGCAGCAGTCGCCGGCTGAGCAATCCGCGATGTCCTGGTCCCGTGTCCCGGTTCATCCCACCGCTGACGTGTCCCCTCTGGTTCGCATCAGACGTTGTCCGGTCGCGGCTATTCCGCCCTGGCAAGGCTGGTGCGCCGAACGCGAAGCGCCGGGGCTGCGACAGCCACCGGCGCTTCGGTCATCAACAACAGTGAGGCTCAGCGGATCGGCGAGAACGCCGCCGGCATCACGAACGAGTTCTCCTGCTTCACCACCACGCCCGGCGGATTGCGCGCCGGCCAGTTGCCGGTGGCCGCCGCCTCGGTGCGCACGCGGTTCCGCTCGTTGCCATCCTTGTAGGCCCAGATATGCACCCACTTATTCAGCGCGCCGAACTCGGTGTACATGCCCGCCACTAACGGCGAGAACTTCTGGCGGCCTTCGATCTTCTCCGACCAGCGCTCGATCAGGCCGGGGATCGATCCGGCGGTCAGCGTGTATTGGCGGATTTCGAACAGCGGCCCAATCTGGCGCGGCTCGAGCGGCGGCGAGAACGGCGCGGGGTGGAACACCTCGCTCTGCTGGTTGGTGACGAATTCGCGGATCGGCGGCGGCCAATTCTCCTCCTTGGAGGCCGCGGCGCGCACGCTGGCGCGATGCTCGAAACTGTCATACGCCCAGACATGGATGATCTGGTTCAGCGGCCCGACCTCGGTGTGCCAGAACGCGGCGAGCTTGGAGTGCTTCTCGCGGTTCGGCAGCGAGGCGCCGAAGCGCTTTTCCACCTCGGCCAGCGTGCCGGGCTGTAGCGTGTAGGTACGCATCTCGACGATCATCTGTGGTCCTCCCTTGGTGAGCGTGGTGCGGGGAGGTTAGGGCAGATACGGGTGTTGTGGAATGGTCCGCCTGTCGTCGGATGGTGGGGCTGGCGACCGGTTGGCATCATCGCTGATCGGCGGCGGACAGCGCCTGGGACTGTTCTGACTCCCGTGCGATGCATCAGGCTGATGTTGCGTATGCAGGCGCACTCATCCCAAAGCGTAATAACCTCAGAAATCGTATACCCCTTGCGCGGTGATTCGCGTCTATGATTGTTCCGGGATCAACGACGACAAAACTGGAAAGGCACGGAAGTGGCGATAAGGCGGTCGAGAATCGGCATAATAATCGCGGCTATTGTTGGCCTAGGCGTTTTCTTATTCCTCGCCGATCTTGCCACGCAGTCTGACCCATCGGGAGGCGAATTTAGGTTCTATTTTGGCCGACTCCTTTGGCCGTCGGTATTCCTCATCTTTATACCGCTTACTCTGTCCAACCGGCTTGCCAATAAAATCATCGATGATGACAACGCCTACGAGGTTCTTAGAAAAAACACGGAATCCCTGATCGATAACATAGACTTTAAAAGACTAAAGCTAGTCAAAATATCGATGTTGATTGCGAATTGGATAAGTTGGGCTTCTGTAGGCGTTGCCTTGGGGTGTCTAGCCTGCCGCGCCGTGTACGGCGCGTAGGGATTGAATTACGTACTTAAGATCCCAACGCGTCTTGGGGAGGAAACTCACATGCCTCGGCCAATTCCGTTGCTGTGGCTTCGGATGCCAATGCCCGGCTCAACAGCGCTCCCAATCGAGCTCGCTCGGCGAGTGCGCTTAGACGCTCGGCCGCCGCCCTGCTGACCGGAAGGGTAATCTCGATCGTGTCCACGTCGCACCTCTCGAACGAACATCGGGCAGCGGGCAGCGAATAGCCAGACCTTACAATCAGGCAGGCCGCCGCATCGGCCGTCCCGCATTGCGCAACGACGCCTGCTCTCGCGTTGCCCCCCAATGCGGCGTCGTTGCCCGCCGCAGGTCGCGCGGCTGCGACGTATAGTGCCGCGTCCAGAACACCTACGCCGCTTGCTCCAGCGTCGAACTCGTATCCAGCGTCGTCGCGCGCCGCAGATCGCGCGGCTGCGACTCATCATGCGGCCGGCCGCGATGCATGGTGCACCGATTGTCCCAGATCACCAGGTCGCCCACCCGCCACTCGTGGCTGTAAACGAACTGCCGCTGCGTCGCGTGCGTGTTCAGATCAACCAACAGCAGACGCCCCTCCGCGATCGGCCAGCCGATGACGTGCGAGGCATGCGCCGACAGATACAGCGTCTTCCGCCCGGACCCGGGATGACGGCGCACC
>DATHNI010000339.1:0-3561 GCA_035486135.1 Acetobacteraceae bacterium | reverse complement strand
GATCATGATCGGCGCGACGCCGGCAAAATGCACGTACTCGCACTGCAGCACACCGAGCGCGATGCCGGCGCCCACCCCCGCATCGATCGCGTTGCCGCCCGCTTCGAGGATGGCAAAACCCGTCTCAGCGGCGAGGAAATTCGCCGATGACACCATGTGGCGCGTGCCGATGATGCGCGGATGATGGGTCGGCATGCGGTGCTGGTCGGCCATCTGCTAATTCCCTCTATGCGTGTCGGTTGCAGGCTGGACGTCGGCGGCGAGCAAGTGGCCGTCGTTGCGCGGCGTGTGGCGGAGCCGCCGGTCCATCGCTTCGATGTTGACCTGGCGATGCATCGGTACCAAGGCCTGGTCGCGGAATACGATGTCGGTTGCCTTGATCAGCAACGCCTCGCGCGCCTTCGCGTCCGTCGTGGTCAGCGCCTGCTCCAGCGTCGCGTCGAACACGGCGTTGCTGTACATGCTGCGGTTGAACGCACCGCGTCCGCGCGCCGCATCGAACGTGGCGAACTGGCTGGTCAGCATGATGGACGGTTCCGGTGTGTCGATCGTCCAGAATGTCGTGAAGAAACTGAATTCGTGCCGATTGGCCCTCGGCACCCAGACCGCGTGCGGCATCACCTCCGGCGTGGTGGCGATGCCGACGCGCGAGAGCATTTGCGCGACGGCCTGGCAGATCGATGCGTCGTTGACGAAGCGATCGTTCTGGCAGTCCATCGTCAGCCGGAAGCCCGCCGGATAGCCGGCTTCCGCCAGCAGGCGTTTGGCCTCCGCCGGGTCGAAGCGCAACGGCGGCAGATCGGGATCGTAACCATACTGCCCCGGCAGCATGTACTGATTTTGCGGCGACGATTGGCCGTTCATGATGCGGTCGCGGATGGCCGAGCGGTCGATCGCCAGGTTGACCGCCTCACGCACGCGCCGGTCGCGGAACGGATTGGCCGGCAGGGGCGCGCCGTCATTGCCGGCGATCTTCGGCGAACTGCGGTCCTGCTGGTCGAACATGAAGCCGACGATGTCATCCGACACGCCGGTCGCCACGGTGAAGCGCTGGTCGCCCTGCACGCGGGCGACGTCCTGCACCGAGACCTGGTCTATCAGATCGACGTCGCCGGCCAGCAAGGCCGCGAGCCGTGACGCTGCATTCTTGATGTAGCGGAAGGTCACGCGATCCCAAGCGACCGGTCCGCGCCACCAGGAGTCGTTGCGCGCCAATACCAGCTTGTCGCCGCGCGCCCAGGAGACGTAGCGGAACGGCCCGGTGCCGATCGCCGCCTTGCCGTCGTTGTAATCGGCGGTGCTGGCACCTTCGCCGTGCAGGCGCGAGATGATGCCGATCGTCGAGAGATACTCGGGTGCCAGCGGGAACGGCACCTTGGTGTGCAGCCGCACGGTAGCGGCATCGACTACCTCGACCTGCGCGATCGGTTTCACATATTCGGAAAAGTCGGCGACCGTGGTTGGCACGTTGGGCACGCGGCGGAGGGTGAACGCGACGTCGTCCGCGGTCAGCTTTGTGCCGTCGGAAAAACGCACGCCGGGACGCAGGCGGAATTCCCAGGTCGTGGCGTCGATCGCCTGCCAGGAGACCGCGAGGTTCGCTACCAGATGGTCGTTGGCATCGGTGGTGGTCAGCGCCTCGAACAGGTTCGGCATGAGGCTTTTGTTGCCGCCGAAATTGTGCACATGCGGATCGATCGAATCCGGCTCCACCGCCGCACCGAGCACCAGGTCCGCCGCGCAGGCGTGCGCCGCCGCGAACGACGCGCCGATGACCAAGACCGCCAGCACATGCCACACTCGCCGCACGGTGCACCTCGTTGCCGCGCGAACGGTGCGCCGTGGCCGCCGGCGCCGTCAAATGGAACGGCGTCGTCAATGGGCCGGCGCCTGAAAGTGGGAAAGAGAGCAAGCCATGTCGCCTGATATCGCCGCCCGGATCGACACGTGGCTGCAACATTGTCCGGCGCCGGAGAACGATCCGCTGCCCGGCATGGCAGAAGCCGGATTGCTGGAACCGGCGCAAAGTTACGCGGCCATCGCGCGCACCAAGGCGGCGCTGGTGGAACGAACCGGACTGCCGGGAGCGGCCGGCGTGTGGGGCGGACGCCAGATGGTGGCGCGTTGGTTCATCGCCGGGTTCGGCGACACGCAGCAACGCGCGGCATGGCTGGGACGTGCCGTTTCCGTTGCGATTTCAGAACCGCGCGTGGGTGCGCATCCGAAGCACCTGACGACGCGTGCCGAGTCCGACGGCGACGGTTTCCACATCAGCGGCGAAAAGGCGTGGGTCAGCAACGGCCCGTCAGCGGAGGTGTTCGTCGTGCTGGCGATCACCTCGGAACAGGAGGGCCGCAAGCGCTACAGCGCATTCCTGGTGCCACGCGATGCGGCGGGGGTGACGCTGAAGGACATGCCGGCGTTCCACGCTTTGCGTCCGTCGCGCCATTGCGGCCTGGTGCTGGAGAAAGTCCGCGTGCCACGTTCGGCGTTGTTGGGTGCGGAGGGTAGCGCCTATGAAACAATGGCGCTCCCCTTCCGCGACATAGAAGACGCCGTTGGCACTTTTTCCCTGCTTGGTGCATTCCGCTACTTGCGGGCACGGTTGATGGCGGTTGGCGACCTCACCGACGATGCCGCGTTGTCTCTCGGCGGAATCGCAGCGTTGACCTCGGTCTTTGCCGAGGCGGCGGAGGCGGTCGTCGCGGCATTGGATGCGGACCGGCTGGCCAGTCAGTCGGCGACGCTGGCGGGATTGCACGTTCTGGCTGCGGAATTGCTGGAGCGGGTTCGCACGCATCGAACACAATTCGGTCCGGCGGACGACGCCGCCATGGACCGCTTGTCGAGCGACCTCGATGTGATGTTGTCGGTCGCCAGGGGCCCGCGCCTCGCACGCCTGGCGCGGTTGGGGCGTTCGGCGCCCTAACCCAAAGTCGCGGTCGCCTGCATGGCGATCGTGCCGTTCGGCGTCATCGCCCAGAGTTCCGCCCCGCTATCGCCGACCGGCCGGCCCACCACGGTGAATGGCGCGGTGTCGAACAATGGCGCGCGGGCACGCATGTCGAAACGCAGGATCGGCCGTTGCACGGAATCACGCAGCAGATCGAGCAAGCATTGCTGCGAGAACGGTCCGTGCACCACCAGGCCGGGATAGCCTTCGACGCTCATGGCATATGGCCGGTCGTAATGAATCCGATGCGGGTTGAAGGTCAGCGCCGAATAACGAAACAGCGTCACGGCGTCGGGCGCAAGGGTGCGCCGCCAGGGCGTGTTGGCCGGTGGTGTCTCACGCTTCGGAATGCCGGACTGCGCGCCGGGAGGCACCGCCTCGCGAAACACGCTGTGCCCGTCTTCGGTCATCGCCAGGCCGCGCGGTGTGTAGATGCGCCGCGTCTGGGTGGCGAGGATCAGCGTGCCGGTACTGCCCTGGCGCAATTGCACATCGCTAAATTCCGTCTCGCGCCGCAGCGCATCGCCGACCAGGATCGGCGCATGGAAGGTCAGCGTCGCACCGGCATACATGCGCCGCGGCAACGGCATCTTTGGCAGGGCGCCGCG
>DATHNI010000338.1:0-8770 GCA_035486135.1 Acetobacteraceae bacterium | reverse complement strand
GGCAAGCCGACCACCGGCGGATTCGCAACCCGCGAGCACCTCGCCTGGACGAGCCTGGCCGGCGCGCGGATCGCCCCGGTCGTGGTCGCGGTGGCTCCGGACATGGACCACGTCAGGATGACACCGGCCTCGATGAAGACGGTCGAGGCGCGGCTGGCCGCGACGCTGGCGCGGGCCGACATATCCAAACAGATCGAGCGCGTTGCCGCGACACGATGAGCCTGCAAGGCCGGGGGCTTTGCCCTGGCCTTGCTTCCGCAAGGGGCTTGCGGCGGATCGGCCAGTCGATTACACCGTTCGCATGGCACCGATACGTCCCACCGCACGATTATGGTACCGCTGGTACAACCCGGCGGCCTAGGATCGTGCATCGTTAGCAAGACCCCGAAGCCGCCCTGCCAAGGCGGCTTTCGTGTTTTTCGGACTCGACCAGTGCGCCAAGGCAGAGCGGCCTCCCAACCCGAAGGAGGCTCGACATGCAGGCAAGTACGTTCGATTTCGATGTGATCACCGGCCCATCCACGCCGCGCGAAGAACGCGACGATGCGCGCCCGCAGGACCAGCCAGCAACGCCGCCGGCCAAGACCGAGCCGGCAACGCCGCGACAGCGGTGACGCGCCATGTCCCAGTCGCCCCACTCGTCCTCGCCCGATTCCTGGTCGCCGCAATCCTGGCGTGGCAAGCCCATCCGCCAGGCACCGGAGTATCCCGATCGCGCCGCGTTAGCCGCGACCGAGGCCGAGCTATCTGCGAGACCGCCGCTGATCTTCGCCGGCGAGGCACGCGCGTTGCGGACGGAACTGGCTCGCGCCGCCGCCGGCGAAGCGTTCCTGTTGCTAGGCGGTGATTGCGCCGAATCGTTCGACGAGTTCCACGCCAACGCCGTGCGCGACACGTTGAAGGTATTGCTGCAAATGGCGGTGGTGCTGAGCTACGCCGCCGGCGCACCGGTTGTGAAAGTGGCGCGGATGGCGGGGCAGTTTGCCAAGCCGCGCTCCTCGATGACCGAAACGATCGGCACGACGACGCTGCCGTCCTACTTCGGTGACATCATAAACAGCAGCGCGTTCACCGCACCGGCGCGGACGCCGGATCCCGGACGCATGCTGCGCGGCTACAACCAGGCGGCGATCACGCTGAACCTGCTGCGAGCCTTCACGCAAGGCGGGTTCGCCGACCTGCATCGCGTCCAGCAATGGAACCAGGCCTTCGTGGCTGCCTCGCCGCAGGGCGAGCGCTATGCCGAGTTGGCGCGGCGCATCGAGGAATCGCTCGGCTTCATGACAGCCTGCGGCATTGATCCTGCGCGCATGCCGCAATTGCGAACCACGGCGATCTACACCGCACATGATGCGCTGTTGCTGCCATACGAAGAAGCGCTGACGCGCCAGGACAGCCTGACCGGCGATTGGTACGGTTGCTCTGCGCACCTGCTGTGGCTCGGCGACCGCACGCGGCAGCCTGACCACGCGCATGTTGCGTTCGCACGCGGTGTGGCGAATCCGCTCGGGATAAAATGCGGTCCCACGTTGACGGCGGACGAACTGCTGCGCCTGCTCGACGTGTTGAACCCGGACAATGCGCCGGGACGGATGACGCTGATCACGCGCATGGGCGCGGCAACGCTGGCGGAAAATCTGCCGAAGCTGCTGCGCGCGGTGCAGCGCGAGGGACGCGCCGTGGTGTGGTGCTGCGATCCGATGCACGGCAACACGGTGACCTTGGCGAATGGCCGCAAGACGCGGGCGTTCGAACGCATCCTCGAGGAGGTACGGGTGTTCTTCGCGGTGCATGAGGGCGAGGGCACCAAGCCGGGCGGCGTGCATATGGAAATGACCGGCAAGGACGTCACCGAATGCCTCGGCGGAGGCCAGCAGATCGCCGAGGCGGATCTGTCGCGACGCTATCAGACGCAATGCGATCCGCGGTTGAACGGAACACAGGCGCTGGAGCTGGCATTCCTGGTTGCTGAGTTGCTGCGTGGGACACGCCGGCAGCGGCAATTGCCGATGGCAGCGGAGTAGCGGGAGGAGGCAGAAAGTCCCTCTCCCGCCCTTGCGGGAGAGGTCAGGTGTGGGTGACGCGTGCCGCACGCACCACCCTCACCATACCCTCTCCCGCTTCGCGGGAGAGGGAGTCTATACTCCCCGGTAGCCAGTCCGGGGAGCGACGCGCCATGAAGCTGATGTGGTTCCACCTGATGCCGTACACCGAGCTGCCGGAGGACTTCAAGCAGAAGCATCCGTCGGTGTGGGTGGACATCCACTCGTCGCTGTTCGATCCGCGGCGCGCGCACCACATGTACAACGACTTCATGGATGAGCTCGAATACGCCGCCGATTGCGGCTACGACGCGATCTGCGTCAACGAGCACCATTCGAACGGCTACGGCCTGATGCCGTCGCCGAACCTGATCGCCACCTCGCTGGCGCGCCGCACCACCGACGCGACGATCTGCGTGATGGGCAATTCCCTGGCGCTGTACAATCCGCCAACCCGCGTCGCCGAGGAGTTCG
This sequence comes from Acetobacteraceae bacterium, assembly GCA_035486135.1. Lineage (GTDB taxonomy): Bacteria > Pseudomonadota > Alphaproteobacteria > Acetobacterales > Acetobacteraceae > JASHVB01. The sequence continues at coordinate 6,254 of DATHNI010000338.1, read as the reverse complement.
CCATGATCGACGTGATTTCCGGCGGTCGGCTGATCGCCGGCTTTCCGGTCGGTACGCCGATGGACGACTGCTTCGCCTACGGCCAGAACCCCAGCCAGTTGCGCGACCGCTATTACGAAGCGCATGACCTGGTGATGAAAGCGTGGCAGGAACCGGACACGTTCGCTTTCAACGGGCGATACAACCAGCAACGGTATGTGAATATTTGGCCGCGCCCGGTGCAGAAGCCGCATCCGCCGATCTGGATTCCCGGCGGCGGCTCGATCGAGACTTGGCAGTGGTGCGCGCAGATGGATTACGTCTACTGCTATCTTTCGTATTTCGGCCACAAGGTCGGCCAGGCGACGATGGACGGGTTCTGGGCCGAAATGGACCGCCTTGGCAAGGACCGCAATCCATATCGCGCCGGCTTCGCGCAGACCGTCGCGGTGGCGGAAAGCCGGGACCAGGCGATGGAACTCTACACGCCGGCTGCGGAATATTTCTTCGGCCGCTGCCTGCATTTCGATCCGCGCTTTGCCGCACCGCCTGGCTATACGACCGAGGCCACCATGCGCCACGGCATGACCAGCCAGGTCAGTGCCGCGGCGGCGCGCGCGGTGGCTCGGCCGACCGAGATGAAGGATCTGGTCGATGCGGGCTATCTCGTCATCGGCACACCGTCGCAGGTTACGGATCAGTTCATCGAGCTGGCCGAGAACCTGCACGTCGGCAACCTGATGTTGCTGATGCAGTTCGGCAACATGAACAAGGACCTGACACGCTACAACACAAAACTGTTCGCGGAACAGGTGATGCCGACGCTGAAGCAGCATTTCGCAAGCTGGGAGCACCGCTGGTGGCCTCAGCCGATGCAGGATGCGGAACGCGCGGCCGTGCCCTCATACGCACCGGGCCTGCGTGCCGCGGAATGACAGCTTGACCAACGTTGGCTCGCACCGGCAGCCCCAACCGTCATGGCCGGGCTTGACCCGGCCATCGATCGCGGCAGGGTGCCGGCATAGATGGCCGGGTCAAGCCCGGCCATGACGGGAGGGAGGACCAATCCATGCGCCTGATGTGGTTCCATCTGATGCCCTACACCGAACTTCCGGCGGGGTTTCGCGACAAGCATCCGTCCGTCTGGGTGGACATCCATTCGTCGATGTTCGATCCGCGCCGCGCCCATCACATGTACAACGATTTCATGGACGAACTTGAATACGCAGCCGAATGCGGCTTTGACGCGGTGTGCGTGAACGAGCACCACTCGAACGGCTATGGCCTGATGCCGTCACCCAATCTGATCGCGTCATCGCTCGCGCGGCGCACCACGGACACGGCGCTCTGCGTCATGGGAAACTCCTTGGCGCTCTATAACCCTCCGACGCGCGTCGCGGAAGAATTCGCCATGATCGACGTGATTTCCGGCGGGCGGCTGATTGCTGGATTTCCTGTCGGTTCGCCGATGGACACCTGCTTCGCCTATGGTCAGAATCCGTCGCTGTTGCGCGACCGTTATCACGAGGCGCACGACCTGATCCTGCGTGCCTGGACCGACCCAGATACCTTCGCCTTCAACGGAAGATTCAACCAGCAGCGCTATGTGAACATCTGGCCGAGGCCGATCCAGCGCCCGCATCCGCCAATCTGGGTACCCGGCGGCGGCTCGGTGGAAACCTGGCAGTGGTGCGCGGAACTCGACTATGTCTACTGCTACCTGTCCTACTACGGCTACAAGATCGGCCAGGCGACGATGGATGGGTTCTGGGGCGAGATGGCGAAGCTCGGCAAGGATCGCAATCCCTATCGCGCCGGCTTCCTGCAATTCGTCGGCGTCGGCGAATCGCGGCAGCACGCAATGGAGCTGTACGCCGAAGCCGCCGAGTACTTCTACGGCAATTGCCTGCACATCGACCCGCGCTTCGCCGCGCCGCCCGGCTATGCCACCGAGGCCACGCAGCGCAAAGGGTTGCAGAGCCAGGTCGCCAAGGCTGCGTCCTATGCCAACAAGTTCAACACGCTCGCGCGCGAGATGGATGCGATCGTGGAGAACGGCTACGTCATCGTCGGTTCGCCGGACGACGTCGTGGAACAACTGCACGAAGTCGCGACCAACCTCAATGTCGGGAACCTGATGCTGCTTCTGCAGTTCGGCAACATGGGCAAGGAGCTTACCCGCTACAACACGCGCATGTTCGCAGAGCATGTCACGCCGAAGCTGAAGCCGCTATTTGCCGAATGGGAGCATCGTTGGTGGCCGCAACCTATGGACGCAGCGCAACGTGCCGCGGTGCCAGCCTATACGCCGCGGATGCAAGCCGCAGAGTAGTCGCGTGGACGCCGAGCCGCTGACCACGGGGAGCAGCGTCAGCGCGCTGAGCACGACCTGTTGCGTGGTCGGTGGCGGCCCGGCCGGCATGATGTTCGGCCTGTTGCTCGCCCGCGCCGGCGTCGACGTGACGGTGCTGGAGAAGCACGCAGATTTCCTGCGCGACTTCCGCGGCGACACGGTGCACCCGTCCACCTTGCAGCTCATGCACGAATTGGGAATTCTTGATGAATTCCTGGCGCGCCCGCACCAGGAGTTGCGCAAGCTGTCGGTAGAGATCGGCAACGAAACGGTGCAGGTGGCCGACTGCACCCATCTGCCGACACGCTGCAAATTCATCGCCCTGATGCCGCAATGGGAGTTTCTCGATTTTCTGGCCGATCATGCGAAGCGCTACCCGAACTTCCACTTGTTGATGCGCACCGAGGGCACCGGCCTGTTGCGTGACGGCGATCGCGTGGCAGGCGTGGCAGCGCACGGGCCGGACGGTTCATTGGAAATTCGAGCAGGCCTGGTGGTGGCGACCGATGGGCGGCACTCCACCATACGCGACGCCACGGACCTGAAGGTGATCGATCGCGGCGCGCCGATGGACATTCTGTGGCTGCGGCTGTCACGGCGCGACAGCGATCCGGGCCAGACGCTCGGGCGGATCGACGCGGGCCACATGTTGGTGACATTGGACCGCGGCGATTATTGGCAGTGCGCCTTTGTCATCGCCAAAGGCGGGTTCGATGCGCTGCGCATCGGGGGCCTCGATGCCTTCCGTGCAGAGATCCAGCGCCTGGCACCGCACTTCCGCGATCGCGTGCAGGAGATTGCGAGCTGGGACGACGTGAAGCTGCTGACCGTCGCGGTGAACCGGCTGGAACGCTGGTATCAACCTGGCTTGCTGCTGATCGGTGACGCGGCGCATGCAATGTCACCGATCGGTGGCGTGGGGATCAACCTGGCGATACAGGATGCGGTCGCGGCGGCGAACATCCTGGTGCCGGCGCTGCGCCGGGGCGCGGTGACGTTGGACGATCTGCGTGCCGTACAGCGACGCCGCGAACTGCCGACCAGGCTGACTCAGGGCGTACAATTGATGATCCAGAATCGCGTGATCAGCAATGTGCTGCGGGCGACGCAAACGCCGCGTCCACCTTGGCAAGTACGCATGCTGGGACGCTATCCGTTCCTGCAACGATTTCCTGCCCGGGCGGTTGGGCTTGGCTTCCGGCCAGAGCATATCCGGCCGGTTTGACAGACCGGGTCGCTGCCACAAGAGTCCGCCTTGGATCGGCCAGAGGGGGAAAATCCATGACAGTTCTGCGTGCTTCAAACCGCTCGACCAAGCGGCAGCCCGAAGCCAACTTCACTGGCGTTGTATTCTCGGACGAGATCGTCACCGGCAAGAGTCCGTCGCGCATGCGGGCCTCGGTGGTGTCCTTTACGCCCGGTGGACGGACGGCCTGGCACAGCCACCCGGTCGGCCAGACATTGTATTGTTTGTCCGGTGCGGGGCGCGTCCAGTTCGAAGGCCAGCCTGTGCAGGAATTACGCCCCGGCGACACGGTGATCATTCCACCGGCCACCCGCCACTGGCATGGCGCAGCGCCGGACAAGTTGTTTTCCCACCTCGCCATGTCGGAAACCAGCGACAAGGGCGAGGGCACCGCGTGGTTCGAATACGTCTCGGAGGCCGATTACAATGCGGCACCCGCGCCGGTGAGTTGAACAAGCGGATTCCGGCGGCCCTGCCTCCAGGACCGCCGGAATGTTGCATACTCGCACGGGAAAGCTTGTATCGTTAGCGCGAACCCGAGGTTGCCAGCCAGCGCTTGCGCCAATGCTCTGGCGGCCGGGTCGCGCAAGCGCCGAGATAGAGCGCGCAGGTGGCGCACCCCAGCATCGCAAGATCGGCCACGCCAGCGAATCCGCCGAGCGCTATCAGGCGTGCCGCGAGCAATGCCAGGGCGACCCCCCGATGCGGCAGCATTGTCACACGCAACGGATTGGCACCGTTTCTGACCCGAACCCGCTGAAACGCTGTCCGCAGGCTGGTCAGCGCTGCCAATCCGAGCAATAGCAGAAGAATGCGAAGGAAACCGCCGCCAACATCCCATTGCGTCACCGCCTGGGTGAGGACGCCGGCCTGTGACAGGATCCAGGCGATCGACGCTGCATCCAGGAACAATGCCGCGAGGCGCAATCGATCCAGGCCGGTCCGAGAGGCTGCCGAATCAGCCAAAGGCTGGAACACGCGTTCTATCAATGCGTCATCGATATGCGCGAAACTTGCTTGCATGGGTCTGGTACCGTCGGCCGAGGTCGCCGAAAAAGACTGCTCCGGCCGCAAAGTCAAGTACGAAACGGAATCGATTGGCGACGCCGGTGCGTAACTGACAAATGCGCATCGATCGTGCCGCGATCGGCATGGCAGCGCGCCCGGACGCTCGATTCGTTTGCCGATCGTCGCGAGTGCCTGGCGCCGGGGCGCTTCTCCTGCCGGCGTCCGTCCGGCATGGTTGAAACAGCAAACGGGGAAGGAACCGTCGATGCAAGTCCTGGAAGGCATCCGCGTCGTTGATCTGAGCCGTGTGCTCGCCGGTCCGTACTGCGCGCAGCTTCTCGCCGATTTCGGTGCCAGCGTGATCAAGGTGGAAAGCCCCGAGGGCGACGAGAACAGGCGCTGGCTGCCGATCCTGCCAAGCGGGCACAGCGGGAATTTCGCCTCGGTCAATCGCGGCAAGCGCAGCATGGTGCTGAACCTCAAGTCCCCGGCGGCGCGCGACGTGCTGCGCCGGCTGGCGGCGGATGCCGACGTGCTGCTGCACAGTTTCCTGCCGGATACCGCGGCGCGCCTGGGCATCGGCTATGACGACCTTCGCGCGATCAATCCTCGGCTGGTGTTCTGCAGTATTTCGGGCTACGGCGCGGACGGTCCGCTGGCCGAAAAGCGTGGCTACGACTTGATGGTCCAGGCGTTCGCCGGCGTGATGTCCACCACCGGTATCGTCGATGGCCCACCGGTGCGCTGCGGCGTGTCGTTCATCGACATGTCCACCGGCCTGTCGGCTTATGGCGGCATCGTCACGGCATTGCTCGGGCGCCAGCACACCGGCCACGGCACCTGGGTGCGCGCATCATTGCTCGAAACGGCGGTCGCCCTGCTGGGCTATCACGCCGTCGGCTGGCTGCAAGCGGGTATCCTGCCGACCCCGCAAGGCTCGGGAAGCTGGCACTTGGTGCCGTACCAGGCGTTCCGTTGCGCTGACGGCTACATGCTCGCCGGGGCACCGAACGATCCGGCCTGGCAACGCTTCTGCGACGCGCTGGCCTGGCCGGAACTGGGCCAGGACGCACGGTTCCTCGGCAATGCCGCGCGGGTGGAGCAACGTGGAACGCTGGTGCCGATGCTGGAGGAAAGGTTCGGCCGCCATCCGGTCGATTACTGGGTGGACCGCTTCGAGGCGCGCAATGTCGCTTGTGCACCACTGCACAAATTGGATCAGGTGCTGACGCATCCGCAGGTGCTGGCCAACGCCATGGTGGTGGAGGCGCAAGGTCCCGACGGCGCGACGCAGCAACTGGTCGGGACGCCGTTCAAGCTGGGCCAAGGCGGCGGCACAGCCTCGACGGCGGCGCCGGCGCTGGGCGCCGATACCGACGCCATCCTTTCCGACACGCTGGGTCTGTCCGGTATCGAAATAGACACGCTGCGCGCGGCCAGCGCGTTTTCGGCAGGGTGACCGCAGGGCGTTGCAACGACAAGGGAGAGAACCGTGACCGAGATCGAGCGCAACCTGGTCGAGTACGGCTGCCAGGATCATATCGCGACAATAACGCTCAACCGCCCGGAGAAGCTGAACGCGTTTTCCGACGACATGGTCGCGGCGCTCGCCGGAGCGCTACGCCGGTTCGACATCGATAATGATGCCTTCGTGGCGATCATTCAAGG
>DATHNI010000337.1:0-9138 GCA_035486135.1 Acetobacteraceae bacterium | reverse complement strand
CGAAAGTGCCTACCTTACCGGCATGCAACAGTTTGCCGTATCCGAGCGGGCCGCCGCCCGCATCGCCGAGATCATCGCCGCCGAGACCAACGCCGCCCATGGCGTGGGGGGCTCGCCGGGGGAGGCAGCACCCGCGCTGCGGGTTGCCGTGCTCGCCGGCGGGTGCTCTGGGTTCCAATACCGGTTCGAGCTCGATGCGGCGCAGCAGGATGACGACCTGGTGATCGAACGCGCCGGCGCCCGGATCGTGGTCGATTCGGTCAGCCTGGACCTGCTGGCCGGGGGCGAACTGGATTATACCGATGAATTGATGGGCAGCCACTTTGCCGTGCGCAATCCGAACGCCAAGTCCGCATGTGGCTGTGGTACAAGCTTTTCCGTGGATTGAGGCGGTGGGCGGCGGCCAAGATAAATCTCTGGTAATTTTGCCGAAGGGGTCCATATTTGGCTTTCGGCACTTTTCGCCCAGGGTCATGGTTGCCCAAATTCGCGACACCGCGCATCCGGCACTTACCAATGGAAAAGTAATACGGTCCGTACAGTACGGATCGCCGAAACACCCGGAGTGACGTGATGTCTTCAGGTACGGTTAAGTGGTTCAACGCCCAGAAGGGCTATGGCTTCATCCAGCCCGACGATGGCTCGAAGGACGTGTTCGTGCATATCTCGGCGGTGGAGCGCGCCGGCCTTCGTGGCCTGAACGAGGGCCAGAAGGTCAGCTACGACATCGAGCGTGGCCAGCAGGGGAAGACCGCGGCGGTCAACCTGCAGGTCTCCTGACCCAGGCCAGGGCCGGTGCCGCATCGCGCGGCACCGGCCGCTTGCCGACAGGGGGCCACTTTGCCGCGGGAGAGTCCATGGCCACGCATAAATTCTCGGTCGGCGACCGGGTCCACCTGATGGTCAGCAAATACGCCGGCGACGTGCCCCCGGGGGTCTACACGATATCCCGCAAGCTCCCGGTGGAGGCGAATGTCTGCCAATACCGGGTGAAGCACGTCCAGGACGGCCATGAACGGGTCGTGCGGGAGAACCAGGTTATCGGGCCCGGCGCCGATCAAGGGTGATTGTCCCCGATTCTGCCGCTTGTCGCGGCAGTTTGTGATGCAAATCGTCTCACCTCTCCCGCGTTCCGCGCGAGCGAGGCTGAATCTGAACCTCTCCCGCGAGAGCGGGAGAGAGCCTGCCCCCGGGCGCTTGACCCGGGGGTCGATGGTGCGCAGCACCGAGGGTGAGGGTGATCGGGTCGGCACGTAGCTTTCTGCACCGTCCCGACCCGATCCCTCTCACCGCTTCGCGTCTCGAGCCCCGGGTCCAGCGCCCGGAGGGCAGGCTTTCTCCCGCGCGCAGCGCGGGAGAGGTTTCTTTTGTGGCCCGGCATTTGCTTCCCCATCGCACATCGCGTTGAAGGAAGTGCCCGTGAGCCAGACGCTTGCCAACCCAATCGAGCTGTCCCGCCCCGCTACCCGCTGGATCCAGCTCCTGCTCGGGCTGGTCTGCATGATGGCGATCTCCAGCCCGCAATACGTCTGGACGCTGTTCACCCGCCCGATCGGCTCGGCGCTGGGCGTCACCCCGGCCTCATTGCAGGTGACGTTCTCGCTGCTGATCGTGCTCCAGACGTTCTTCTCGCCATTTCAGGGCTGGCTGGTGGATCGCTTCGGGCCGCGCCGGCTGATCGCGGTCGGCGGGTTGCTGACCGGCTTCTCCTGGATGCTCGCGGCCCAGGCCGGATCGCTGACCACTCTCTATCTGAGCTACGGCGTGCTGGGCGGCCTGGGAACCGGCATCGTCTATGTCGGCGTGGTCGGCCAGATGGTCGGCTGGTTCCCCGACCGGCGAGGCTTCGCCGCCGGGATGGTCGCCGCCGGCTACGGGTTCGGGGCCATCGTCACCACCTTCCCGATCGCCGCCTCCATCGGGTCCGACGGCTACCAGGCCACGCTGCTGCAATACGGCGCCTTGTTCGGCGCCGTGGGCTTCCTGGCCGCGCTGGGACTGAAACCCCCGCCCGCCATGACGCAAGACGCGGCCGGCCCGGGCACCGACACCATGACGCTGCTGAAATCGCCGATCTTCTGGCTGATGTTCGTCATGATGACGCTGATGTCCACCTCGGGCCTGATGGTCATCTCGCAGATGGCCAACTTCGCCACCGAGTTCGGCGTCGCGAAAATGATGGTGTGGGGTGCGGCGGCGCTGCCGCTGGCATTGACCATCGACCGCTTCACCAACGGGCTGACCCGGCCGTTCTTCGGCTACGTCTCCGACCGGATCGGCCGCGAGAACACCATGTGCCTGGCCTTCGGACTGGAGGCCGTGGCAATGGCTGCCTGGCTGGCGACGCGCGGAGACCCGGTACTGTTCGTGCTGCTGTCCGGCGTGGTGTTCTTCGGCTGGGGCGAGATCTTCTCGCTGTTTCCCTCGACCCTGACCGACACGTTCGGACCGCATAATGCGACGCGCAATTATGGATGCCTGTACATCGCGCAGGGCATCGGCTCGATCTTCGGCGGCCCGCTGGCATCGCTGCTGCATGATGCGGCAGGCACCTGGTCGATGGTGTTCTACGTCGCGATCGCCGCGGATGCGCTGACGGCGCTATTGGCGGTCGCCGCTTTGAAGCCATTACGGGCAAGATATCGCCCGGTCGCGTGACGCCGCCGACGCTCCGCAGGCGGACAGACTCGGCTCGGCTCCGGACAAATCTGAAATCTATGATAAGAACGCGGACTAGGCTTGACCCCTGCGCTTAGGTCTGTTGCTCTCAGTGCCAGGGACCTTCACACAGCGCCCGCTCAAATGAGGCGCTCGCGATACCGATGCGGGAGACCACGATGGGCATGCGCGATCTGCAGGGAATGATCGACAGCGTCAGGCACGGCCGCATGTCGCGGCGCGGCTTCATCCGGCGTATGGCAGTGCTTGGCCTCACCGCCCCGATGGCGAGCCAATTGCTCGCCATCGGTGGCGTGGCAATGGCCCAGCCAGGTTCAGACTACAAACCGACCCAACGCGGCGGCGGCGGCACCTTGAAGCTTCTTTGGTGGCAAGGCCCCACCTTGCTCAATCCGCACTTCGCGGTCGGCACCAAGGACCAGGACGGCTCGTATTTGTTCTATGAACCGCTCGCCGTCTGGGACAACGACGGCAACCTGGTTCCCAAACTGGCCGCCGAGGTCCCCACCCGCGAGAATGGCGCGTTGGCCGCGGACGGCCTGTCGGTGGTGTGGAAACTCAAGCAGGGCGTGCAGTGGCACGACGGCAAGCCCTTCACCGCCGACGACGTCGTGTTCAACTGGCAATATGCCTCCGACCCGGCGACCGCGGCGGTCACCAGCGGCGTTTACCAGAACCTGAAAGTCGAGAAGATCGACGACCACAGCGTGCGCCTGGTGTTCAACAAGCCGACGCCCTTCTGGGCCGAGGCCTTCGTCGGCGCCTATGGGATGATCATCCCGAAGCACGTGTTCGAACCCTATAGCGGCGCGAAGTCGCGTGACGCGCCCGCCAACCTCGCACCCGTCGGCACCGGCGCCTACAAGTTCAAGGAATTCCGCCCGGGCGACCTGGTCGCCGGCGTCATCAACCCGGACTACCACGAACCCAACCGGCCGTATTTCGACGCGATCGAGTTGAAAGGCGGCGGCGATGCCGTGTCCGCCGCGCGCGCCGTGCTGCAAACCGGCGAATACGACTTTGCCTGGAACCTCCAGGTCGAGGACGAGGTGCTGAAGCGGCTCGAGGAGGGCGGCAAGGGACGCGTGCAACTGGTCGCCGGCGCGAACATCGAGCATGTCCAGCTCAACAGCACCGATCCCAACAAGGAGGTGGACGGCGAGCGATCGAGCATCACGACCACGCATCCGACGCTCGGCGATCCGGCGGTGCGCCAGGCGCTCGCGCTGCTGGTGGATCGGGGCTCGGTGCAGAAATACATCTATGGCCGGACCGGCCAGGCGACGGCCAACTATATCAACGGGCCGGCCCGCTTCGTGGCGAAGGACACCAGTTGGGAATTCAACGTCGCGAAAGCCACCGACTTGCTCGACAAGGCCGGCTGGAAGCCGGGACCGGACGGCATCCGCGCGAAGGATGGCAAGCAACTGAAATACGTGTTCCAGACCTCGATCAACCAGCCGCGGCAGAAGACGCAGGAGATCATCAAGCACGCCTGTCAGCAGGCCGGCATCGATATCGACATCAAGGCCGTCGTTGCCTCGGTGTATTTCTCGTCCGACGTGGCCAATCCCGATACCTACACGAAGTTCTATGCCGATCTGCAGATGTACACGACCGGTCCAGGGCGGCCCGATCCGGGCCGGTGGATGGAATCCTTCCTGTCCACCGAGGTCTCGAGCAAGGCCAACAAGTGGCAGGGACGCAACATCACGCGCTGGCGCAATGCGGACTACGACCGGATCTTCCACGCGGCCGCATCCGAACTCGATCCGGTGAAGCGCGCCGACATGATGATCCAGCTCAACGACATGGTGGTGAAGAACGTCGTGGTCATTCCGCTGCTATTCCGCATGGGTGTCACCGCCGCGGCGAAGAACCTGCACACGTCGATGAGCGGCTGGGACAACGACGTATCCGACCTCGCGAATTGGTACAAGGATACCAACGTCTAGTTTGGGCGCCTGTCGTTGCGAGCATCCCTCCCCCTGTCATTGCGAGGAAATAGACTCCCCCTCCCCTTCAGGGCTTGGGCCGCGAAGCGGACCAAGCCCTCAAGGGGAGGGGGAGTATCCTTTGAGCGGCGACCTCGCAGTTGCATCCAGGGCGGGTCGACCGCCGGCCAACTCGCAATGACAAGAGCAGGTCCGATGCTGGCGCCGAAGCGCAACGTTCATGATCCACGTGCATAGCGAATGTCCCGCGCTTACATAGTTCGCCGCCTGCTGCTAGCGATCCCCAGCCTGTTGGCGATCAGCGTGGTACTGTTCACCGTGCTGGCGCTGGCGCCCGGCGACCCGTTCGGCGAGCTTGCCACCAACCCAAACGTGCCGCCGGCCGTGCAAGCCGCGTTGCGCGCCAAATTCGGCCTGGATGATCCGATCTGGCTGCGTTACATTCACTGGCTGGTCGCCATGCTTCATGGCGAGTGGGGCTTCTCCTTCGCCAGCCGAATGGACGTCGAGACGCTGATCATGCAGCGGCTCCCGGTGACCATCGCCATTCTCGGCTCAGCGCAGATCCTGGCGATCCTGGTGGCGCTGCCGGTGGGCGTGCTGTCTGCCAGCCGCCCATATTCGCTGTTCGACCAGGTCGCCAATACGCTGGCTTTCGTCGGCTTCTCCTTGCCGACCTTCTTCACCGGACTGCTGCTGATCCTGTTGTTCAGCATTCAGCTCAACTGGCTGCCGTTCGTGTTCCGCACCAATCTGCCGGGCACCGGCTGGACCTGGTGGTGGGGAGAGGTTCGCCAGAGCATCATGCCGGTGGCGGTGTTAGGCCTGTTCCAGGGCGCGTCGCTGGTGCGCTATGTGCGGTCCGCGATGCTGGACGTCATCAAGCTCGACTACGTGACGACGGCACGATCGAAAGGTATCGGCGCGCGCCGGGTATTGCTGCGGCATGTGGTGCGCAACGGGCTGATCCCGGTGGTGACTCTGGTGGCGGTGCAGCTTCCGATCGTGTTCGGCGGCGCCATCATCACCGAGCAAATCTTCCGCGTGCCCGGCATCGGCTCATTGCTGATCGACGCGATCCTGGCCAACGACACGCCGGTCGTGATGGGCGTCACCTTCGTCTTCGCCTGCCTTGTTGTATTGTTCAACCTCATCGCCGATCTCCTGTATGTCTGGCTCGATCCCCGCATCGCATTCCGTTGAGGTCGCGGGCCCCGCGGCGGCTGCAGCGCCACGCTCGACGGAGCCGCTGTCGCCGACCCGCGAGGCGTGGCGACGTTTTCGCAAACATCGCCTCGCGGTGGTAAGCCTGGTCGTGCTCGGGCTGTTGGTGTTCGGCATCATCGCCGGCCCGCTGATTTGGCGCGTGCCGATCGACGCGATCGACTTCTCTGCCATGCTGCAAGGCCCGTCCTGGGCGCATCCGGCCGGCACCGACGATCTCGGCCAGGATCTGCTGGCGCGGCTGATCTATGGCGGCAAGATATCGCTGGCGGTCGGCGTCGCCGCCATGTTCGTTGCCGTATGCGTCGGCGCATTGATCGGCGCGGTGTCGGGCATGGCGAGCGGCCGCATCGACGCCGCGCTGATGTGGCTCACCGACATGTTCCTGTCGCTGCCGCAAATTCCGCTGCTGTTGCTGGTGATCTACCTGTTCCGCCCTGCGCTGAAGAACCTGCTGGGCACCCAGGGCGGTGTGTTCGTGCTGATCGTCGTGGTGATCGGCGGGCTGCGCTGGATGCCGCTGGCTCGCCTGGTGCGGGCGCAGTTCCTGTCGCTGCGGGAAAAGGAATTCGTCGAGGCGGCGCGCGCCTTGGGTGCCTCCCGCATGCGCCTGGTGGTGCGGCACATCATGCCCAATGCACTCGGCCCGGTGATCGTCGCCGGTACGATCGAGGTGGCCAACGCCATCATCGCGGAATCGACGCTGTCGTTCCTGGGCCTGGGTTTCCCGCCCGACGTGCCAAGCTGGGGGCGCATGTTGTTCGACGCCAAGGACAATCTCGACATCGCGCCGCACTGGGCGCTGTTTCCCGGCCTGGCGATTTTCCTCGCGGTGCTGTCGATCAATTTCATCGGTGACGGATTGCGCGATGCGCTCGATCCGCGGCGGGTGGTGTAATGGCTGCCCCCCCTAAACCTCTCCCGCGCTTGGCGGGAGAGGTCGAGACGCGAAGCGGCGAGGGTGAGGGACGTAACGCACGGGAGCTTCATGCGTCACGCCCCTCACCCGCGTCGCTCCGCTCCGCGACCTCTCCCGCCGCAGGCGGGAGAGGTGTACGCGAACCCCTCCTCGAAATTCGTAATCTCAAGACCTGGTTCCGCACCGATGACGGCATGGTGCGCGCGGTGGATGGCGTCGATCTCTCGGTCGATCGCGGCGAGACGCTGGCCGTGGTCGGAGAATCCGGCTGCGGCAAAACGGTAACCGCCCGCAGCGTGCTGAAATTGATCGACATGCCCCCCGGCCGCTTCGAGGCCGGCGAAATCATCTGGCGCGGCCGCGACCTGATCCCGTTGCCGCCGGCGGACATGGACACCATCCGCGCGCGAGAAATCGCCATGGTGTTCCAGGAGCCGATGACGTCACTCAATCCCGTCTACACCGTGGGCGAACAAATCGGCGAGTCCCTCCGCGCGCATCAAAAGCTGTCGCGCAAGGCGGCGCTGGAGGCCGCGGTGGACATGCTGCGCCTCGTGCAGATTTCCAATCCCGAGCGCCGCGCGCACGACTATCCGCACCAGTTTTCCGGCGGCATGCGCCAGCGCGTGATGATCGCGATGGCGCTGGTCTGCCGGCCGCAACTGCTGATCGCGGACGAGCCGACGACGGCGCTCGATGTCACCATCCAGGCACAGATCCTCGACCTGTTGCTCGACATGAAGTCGCGGTTCGGCATGTCGGTGATGCTGATCACCCACGCGATGGGCGTGGTGGCGGAAACCGCGCAGCGCGTCGTGGTGATGTACGCCGGCAAGGTGGTGGAACAAGCGACGGTGGAGGAGTTGTTCGCGCATCCACATCATCCCTACACGCAGGGCCTGATCCGCTCGATCCCGCGCATGGACAAGCGCACGGCCGGACGCACGCGGCTGAGTCAGATTCCGGGCACGGTGCCGAGCCTGCTGAACCCGCCGCAGGGCTGCCGTTTCGCCGACCGTTGCGCCTTCGTGCGCGACGTCTGCCGCACGTACCAACCGCCGCTGCGCGAGATCGCGCCCGGTCACAGATCGGCTTGCGTGCTGTGACGGAGCGATCGCCGTTGCTGTCGGTGCGTGCGCTGCGCAAGGATTTCCCGTTGAAGGGCAGCCTGTTCGCGCATGATGCGCCGGCAGTGCACGCGGTGGACGGCGTCAGCTTCGATATTGCCGCGGGCGAAACGCTCGGCCTGGTTGGTGAGTCCGGCTGCGGCAAATCGACCACCGGCCGCTGCATCCTGCGCCTGATCGAGCCAAGTTCGGGCGAGATCCGGTTCCAGGGCCGCGACGTGACAAGCCTCGAAGGCGAAGCGCTGCGCGAGATGCGGCGCGACATGCAGATCATCTTCCAGGACCCGTTCGCGTCCTTGAACCCGCGCCACACCGTGCGTGGCATCATCGGCGAGGCGTTGATCATCCATCGTCTGGCCGCGAATCGGCGGGAGCTCGAGGACCGGGTGGTGCAATTGCTCGAGACGGTGGGGCTGCAAGCGGGCCACCTGCACCGCTTCCCGCACGAGTTCTCCGGCGGCCAACGCCAGCGCATCGGCATCGCGCGCGCGCTCGCGGTGGAACCCAAGATGATCGTCTGCGACGAGCCGGTGTCGGCGCTTGACGTTTCGATCCAGGCGCAGGTGATCAATCTGCTGGAAGATTTGCAGGAAAAGCTTGGCCTGACCTACCTGTTCATCGCCCACGACCTGTCGGTGGTGGAACATATCAGCGACCGCGTGGCGGTGATGTACCTTGGCCGCGTCGTGGAAATCGCGCCGGCCGACATGCTGTACGACAATCCGCGCCACCCGTACACCGAGGCGCTGCTGTCGGCGGTGCCGATCCCCGATCCGCAAGTGAAGCGCCAGCGCATCGTGCTGCAAGGCGAGGTGCCGAATCCGATCCGGCCGCCGTCAGGCTGCCACTTCCGTCCGCGCTGTCCGTTGGCGGAGCCGCGGTGTTCGCGCGAGGTGCCGGTGCTGCGGCAGAACGATGCGGGGCATTGGGTGGCGTGTCACGTTCGGGGGTGAAGGTAGAGCGAGGCGACTCGATCACCCTCACCCTCGCCGCTTGAGTCCCGAACGGGTCGCACCAGCCGCCCCGACCGTCATGGCCGGGCTTGATCCGGCCATCTATCGCGGCACCTGCGCTGCATAGATGGCCGGGTCAAGCCCGGCCATGACGGTTGGGGCGGCCGGTGCGACCAGTTCGAGAGTCAGTGTTTCGGGCGGTTGGTATAATACGTCAGCCTTTAAGGCGATTGGTATTACGTCAGCGGCGCCCCTTGCAGCATGAGACGATACAGATAGCG
>DATHNI010000336.1:0-14521 GCA_035486135.1 Acetobacteraceae bacterium | reverse complement strand
CCGGCCCGGGGGTGCCAGAACAACCACGCACCGCAAGTCCGCTTCCGGCCTTCCCTCGCCCCGCCCGGCGCGCAGGCGACCGCGCCGCACCCGCGTTGACCCTGCCCCATCGCGAGCGTAAGGAACCGCGACGGCCCGGTGCCGCTTCGGCGCCGGAGGCAACTGGAGCGATCCGTGAGAGACGTGCGCGATGCGCTCATGGTAGCGCGCAACACGGACGGCAAGCTGATCAGCCGTCCGCTTTCCCCCCACCTGCAGGTCTGGCGCTGGCCCGTCGCCATGGCGACCTCGATCTCCCACCGGGTCACCGGCGTGGGACTGGGCCTCGGCACCGTGCTGCTGACCTGGTGGCTGGTCGCCGCCGCCACCTCGGACACCGCCTTCGCCTGGGTGCAGTGGTTCCTCGCCACCCCGATCGGCATGTTCGCCCTGTTCTGCTGGACCCTCTCGCTGCTGCTGCACCTGTGCAGCGGCATCCGCCACCTGTTCTGGGATGCCGGCTTCGGCTTCGAGCCAAAGACCTACCGCCTGAACTCCTGGATCATATTCATCGCGGCCGGTGCGGCCACGCTATTGATCTGGATCGTCGGCCTCGCGATCTGGTGGTGAGGACCTGCCATGCCTGACGCCAATCGTCCCCCCCGCATCGACATCCTCCGCTCTCCACTCGGCCGCGCCCGCGGGCTCGGCTCCTCGCATGAGGGCACCGGCACGTGGTGGGCGCACACGCTCAGCTCCATTGCCCTGGTGCCGCTCTCGCTGTGGTTCATCTGCGGCATGGTCCGCCTGGTCGGCGCCACCCGCCAGGACGTCGCCGACTGGCTCGGCAGCCCGCTGGTCCTGGCACTGATGTTGTGCATGCTGCTGATGACCTTCCACCACATGCGGCTCGGCCTTGCGACCGTGGTCGAGGACTACGTCCACCAGCCCGTCCTGCGGATGGTCACGCTGCTGACGATCCGGGCCACGACATTGTTCCTGGGCCTGGCCTGCGTCGTCTCGGTCCTGCGGCTTGGCCTGTAGCGCGAGGAAACCCCGATGAACGCGATCACCCTGCCATCCTCACGCGCCTACAACATCGTCGATCACACCTACGACGTGGTGGTGGTCGGCGCCGGCGGGTCCGGCTTGCGCGCCACTTTCGGGATGGGCGCCGCCGGCCTGAAGACCGCTTGCATCACCAAGGTGTTCCCGACGCGCAGCCACACGGTCGCGGCGCAGGGCGGCATGGGCGCGGCACTCGGCAACATGGGCGACGACGACTGGCGCTGGCACATGTACGACACCGTGAAGGGGTCGGACTGGCTGGGCGACCAGGACGCCATCGAATACATGTGCCGCGAGGCCATCACCGCGGTGTACGAACTGGAACACTACGGCGTCCCGTTCAGCCGCACCGAGGCGGGCAAGATCTACCAGCGCCCGTTCGGCGGCCACATGCAAAAATATGGCGAGGGCCCGCCGGCCAACCGCGCCTGCGCCGCCGCCGACCGCACCGGCCACGCCATCCTGCACACGCTGTATCAGCAGAGCCTGAAGCACGAAGTGGAGTTCTTCGTCGAATACTTCGCGCTCGACCTGATCATGGACGAGGAAGGCATCTGCCGCGGCGTCACCGCCTGGAACCTGGAAGACGGCAGCATCCACCGGTTCCGCGCGCAACAGGTGGTGCTGGCGACCGGCGGCTACGGCCGCACCTTCCTGTCCTGCACGTCGGCCCACACCTGCACCGGCGACGGCAACGCCATGGTGCTGCGCGCCGGCCTGCCCTGCCAGGACATGGAGTTCGTGCAGTTCCATCCCACCGGCATCTTCCCCGCCGGCTGCCTGATCACCGAGGGCGCCCGCGGCGAAGGCGGCTACCTGACCAACTCCGAAGGCGAGCGCTTCATGGAGCGCTATGCTCCCAGCGCCAAGGACCTGGCCAGCCGCGACGTGGTGTCGCGCTCGATGACAGTGGAGATCAACGAAGGGCGGGGCTGCGGTCCGAACAAGGACCACATCATGCTGCACCTGGAGCACCTCGGCGCCGACCTGCTGCATGAGCGCCTGCCGGGCATCTCGGAAACCGCAAAAGTGTTCGCCGGCGTGGAGGTGACCAAGGAGCCGATCCCGGTGCTGCCGACCGTGCACTACAACATGGGCGGCGTGCCGACCAACTATCACGGCGAGGTGCTGCGCCCGACCCGCGATAATCCCGATGCCATCGCTCCCGGGCTGATGGCGATCGGCGAAGGCGCGTGCGTCTCGGTGCACGGTGCCAACCGGCTGGGCTGCAATTCATTGCTCGACATCGTGGTGTTCGGCCGGGCGGCCGCGCAGCGGGCGGCGGAGATGGTGAAGCCCGATGCGGCGCAGCCTCCGCTGCCGCCCAAGGCCGGCGAGGCGTCGCTGGACCGTTTCGACCGCGCGCGCCACGCGCATGGCGGCACGCGGGTCGCCGACCTGCGGCTGGACATGCAGAAGACCATGCAGTCCCACGCCGCGGTGTTCCGCAACAGCAAGACTCTGGCGGACGGCGTGAAGGAGATGCAGCGGGTGTGGCGCGGCATGGAGGACATGTCGGTGTCCGACCGCAGCCTGATCTGGAACAGCGACCTGATGGAGGCGCTGGAGCTGCACAACCTGATGGGCAATGCGATGACCACCATGGTCGGCGCGGAAGCTCGCCACGAAAGCCGCGGCGCCCACGCGCATGACGACTATCCGGAACGCGACGACGTGAACTGGATGAAGCACACGCTGTCCTGGTGCGACGACCGTGGCGACGTGGCGTTGGATTACCGCCCGGTGAAGCTGCAGACGCTGACGAACGAAGTTCAGTCGTTCCCGCCGAAGAAGCGGGTGTACTAACGGATGGGATGGGGATAAGCGTGTCCAAGACTCCCCCTCCCCTTGAGGGAGGGGGTTGGGGGGAGGGGGTTCGTGCCGCACGGAACCCCTCCCCCCAACCCCCTCCCTCAAGGGGAGGGGGAGTCTCGGACACTCCTATCGCACCCCGCAACGACGCGAAAAATTCAGGACGAAATTGCAATGACCGAGTTCGCCCTTCCGCGCAACAGCAAGATCGGCCAGGGCAAGACCTGGAAGGCTCCGGCCGGCGCCAGGCGGGTGCGCGCGTTCCGCATCTATCGCTGGAACCCCGATGACGGGCAGAACCCGCGCACCGACACATACGAGGTCGATCTCGACGCCTGCGGCCCGATGGTGCTGGACGCGCTGATCAAGATCAAGAACGAGGTCGATCCGACGCTGACCTTCCGCCGCTCCTGCCGCGAGGGCATCTGCGGCTCATGCGCCATGAACATCGACGGCCGCAACACGCTCGCCTGCCTGAAGCCGATCGAGGACGTGAAGGGCGCGGTGCGCATCACCCCGCTGCCGCACATGGCTGTCGTGAAGGACCTGGTCCCCGACCTGTCGCTGGCCTACGCGCAGTTGCGCAGCATCGAGCCGTGGCTGCAGACCGAATCCCCTCCCCCGCCCGACGGCGAGCGCCTGCAAAGCCGCGAGGAGCGCGCCAAACTAGACGGCCTATGGGAGTGCATCCTGTGCTTCTGCTGCTCGACGAGCTGCCCCAGCTACTGGTGGAACGGCGACCGCTACCTGGGTCCGGCGGTGCTGCTGCAAGCGTATCGCTGGATCTCCGACTCGCGTGACGAGCACACCGGCGAGCGGCTGGATGCACTGGAAGACCCGTTCAAGTTGTATCGCTGCCACACCATCATGAACTGCACCGAGACGTGCCCAAAGAACCTGAACCCGGCCAAGGCAATCGCCGAGATCAAGAAGCTGATGCTCGAGCGGGTGATGTAATGCCGGCCGGCAAAAAGGGCTGCCCTACGGCACGGCCAGCCGGCTTGCCGTCCGGAGCGTAAGGCGGAAGGGCGCAGCGCCTTCCACCTCGGGAGCCGCGCAAAGCGCTGCGCTTTTCCTGCCTGCACTCCGGTCGCCCCGAGTCGATCGTTATGAGATCAGATAAAAATGTGGCGGCTGACGCTCTTCGACTTGGAACCGGGACGCGCCATCTTTTGTACAGAATGTATCAGGTACCCACCATGCGGACCTGGCCCCTGCAGGAAGCCCGTGCCCATCTGCGCGACGTCGAAAGCCACCGGACAACAGGGTGCGCGTTCCGCCAGGGATGATCTCAATACCGCTTTTTCGAAAGCAAAGCTCGCGGCGGACCGGCTGCACACGGTCGGCGCGGATGGCTGGCAGGGCGCCAAGACCAGCTTCCAACAGGCACGGCATCACTTGGCGGATACCTGGGACAGGATCAAACCGTAGCCGCACCAACTGCTGCCGGCATTGGCGCTGGCTGGCCCCCCAAACGTCATGGCGGGCGAAGGCCCGCCATCCACGACTTTGGCCGCGCGCCGCATAGGCGTGGATGGTGAGCGGTCGCCCGCCATGACGTGGGAGACGAGCACCGCCGATTGTCTCTTGCTAGGAGCGTAGCGACGCACCAATGACGCGGGGACGCCGCAGGCGACCGAGACGTTGAAGGGGCGCACAGGCAACGCAGCCTCGAGGGAAGGAAACAGCTATGCAACGACGACACCTGCTGCTGGGTGCAGCGGCCACGGCAACACTTGCGCGCCCGGCGATCGCCTCCGACGCACGGACGCTGGTATTCGTGCCGCAGGCGCCGCTGACCAGCATCGACCCGGTGTGGACCAGCGCCATGGTCACGCGCAACTTCGGCATGCTGGTGTTCGAGACGCTGTATGGCCGCGACGCCGCGATGAACCCGCAGCCGCAGATGCTGGCCGGCGAACGCATCGAGGATGACGGCCGCCGCCGCACCATGACCCTGCGCGACGGCCTGCGCTTCCACGACGACGAACCGGTGCTGGCGCGGGACTGTGTCGCCTCGTTGCGCCGCTGGATGCAGCGCGATCCGGTCGGCGCGACGATCGCGGCGAGGGTAGACGCGCTGGAGGCGCCGGACGACCGCACCATCGTCTGGCGGTTGAACAAGCCGTTCCCGCATCTGCCGAAGGCGTTGTCGAAGTTCCAGACCGCGGCGGTGATGATGCCGGCACGGCTGGCCGCGACCGATCCGTTCAAGCAGATCCCCGAAGCGATCGGCAGCGGCCCATTTCGCTTCCTGGCAAAGGAACAGGTCATCGGGAGTTTCGCGTCGTTCGAGAAGGTGCAGGGCTATGCGCCGCGCAACGAGCCTCCGAGCTTCACCGCCGGCGGACACCGCGCGCTGGTGGACCGCGTCGAGTGGCACATGATCCCCGATGCCAGCACCGCAACGAACGCGCTGCTGACCGGCGAGGTGGACTGGATCGAGATGCCGGTGCCCGACCTGATGCCGATGCTGCGCCGCGCGCCGAACGTGGTGACCGAACGGCTCGACGACTTCGGCTTCATCAGCCAGTTGCGCCCGAACCACTTGAATCCACCCACCAGCAACGTGCTGTTCCGCCGCGCGATGATGGCGGCGATCGACCAGCGCGAGGTGATGCAAGCGGTGGCCGGCGGCGATCCGGGCAGTTGGACCGCGCCGGTCGGCTTTCTGGTCACCGGCAAGCCGGAAGTCGATCAGGCGGGGCTGGAATTCGTCTCCAAGCCGCACAGCGTCGCCGAGGTGAAAGCGATGCTGGCGCAAGCGGGTTATAACGGCGAGCGTCTCGTGCTGCTGCACACCACGGACCAGCCGTTCCACGCCGCGTCGTCCGCCGTGGTGGCGGATTCGTTGTCGAGGGTCGGCATCTCGATCGACGACCAGGCGATGGACTGGGGCACCACGTTGCAGCGCCGCGGCAGCAGGCAGCCGTTGGACAAGGGCGGATGGTCGATCTTCACCTCGGTGACGCCGGTGCCGGAGTCGCGCGATCCGCTGCTGGCATCGCTGATCCGCTCGAACGGCAAGGACGCGTGGTACGGCTGGCCGGACGATCCGAAGATCGAGACGATCTACAGCGCGTGGCTGGATGCCGCCGATCCGGCGGAGCAAACCCGGCTGGAGCGGGAGTATCAGTTGGCGGCGTTCGCCTCGGTGCCGTTCATTCCGATGGGCCGCTACACGCTGCGCGCGGCCTGGAGCAAGCGGTTGTCGGGGCTGCTGAAGGGCCCGGCGCCGGTGTTCTGGAATGTGGAGAAGTCGTGACGGTCCAGCCGCCACGCGGCACGCCGTCGAACGAGTTGATCGCCGGCCGGCGTTGAACGACGCTTTACTCATAACGAGCCCACAGCAAGTGCTGGACTGTGACCTGCACCGTATCCGCCCAACCGCACTGCTTTCAATACGCCACTACCTATGGTCGTGTCTTACCAGGCGATGATCGATAGAGAGCTGGTAATGGCAACAAAGGATACGGCGAAGCTGTCGGCGAAATTCCGGATTTCGATCCCGAAATCTATTCGAATGGCGCGGCATTGGCGGGCCGGTCAGGTTTTTGCCTTCATCCCGAAGGGCGACGGGATGTTGCTGGTGCCGGTGCCAGAACTAAATGACCTTGCCGGCGTAGCGCGCGGCGCGAACCCGGAAGATTATCGTGATCGAACCAGCCGCGTTTGATGCGGCTCGCAGATACCTCGGCCTGGATCGAATTCCTGACCGGCTCTGCTCTCAGTAGCACGCTCGTACCGGAACTGCCCGACCGCGCGGAGTGGCTGGTGCCGACAATCGTTCAACTGGAACTGGTGAAATGGTTGACACGCGAGGTTGGCGAGGACAAGGTCGACCGCGTGATCGCATTCACCGAGACCTGCGTCGTCGCTGATCTCGACACAGCGAACGCCCTGTTGGCGGCGGACCTATCCGCCAAACATCGGCCGGCCACAGCGGACCCATCATCTACGCGACAGCGCTTGCGTTCGGTGGCGACCTGCTGACCTGTGATCGGTATTTCGAGAGCCTGGCTAACGTGCGCTTCATCCCCAAATCGGGTCAGTAATGACGTTGGCGTGGCGAAGCGTAACGTTCCGCAAGTGCTCCCTATGTCTTTTACCACTCCCACCGACGGGCGGCCTCGCCTCGACTGCTAAACGCAGGAACCCAGTGGTCCGGGGATGCCGGGGAGAGACAGGAGCCAGACTGGCCTTCCTGCCGCGAACGGGTTAGCCGTTGCGCAACAACGAGGAGTCCCCCCATGAACGGCGCCGAAAGCCTTGTCCACACCCTGCTGCGCAGCGGGGTCGATACCTGCTTCTCCAATCCTGGCACATCGGAGATGCATTTCGTCGCGGCGCTCGACCGCGTGCCCGGGATGCGCTGCGTGCTGGGGCTGTTCGAGGGCGTGGTGACCGGCGCGGCTGATGGCTATGCGCGCATGGCGGGCAAGCCCGCGGCAACGCTGCTGCATTGCGGGCCTGGCCTGGCGAACGGCCTGGCCAACCTGCACAACGCGCGCCGCGCCTCGACGCCGATCGTCAACATCCCGGGCGACCAGGCCACCTATCACCGCCCGCTCGATGCGCCGCTGACCGCGGACACCGAGGGCTGGGCGCGCGGCGTCTCCGGCTGGGTACGCACCGCGACGTCGTCGCGAACGGTGGGTGCGGACGCGGCGGTAGCGGTTCAGGCGGCGCGGACCTCCCCGGGGCAGATCGCCACGCTGATCCTGCCGTCCGACACGTCGTGGGACGAGGGCGGCATCGTGGGCGAGCCGTTGCCTGTGCCGGCCGCACCCACCAGCGCGCCCAGCCAGATCGACGAGGCCGCCGGCATCCTGCGCCGCGGCGGCGCGGGCGTTATGCTGCTGCTGAGCGGCCCCGGACTGTCCGAGGAAGGCCTGGACTATGCGCATCGGATTGCCGCGCATACCGGCTGCCGGCTGATGGCCGGCGGTTCCAACGCACGGACGGCGCGCGGTCAGGGACGCATCCCGGTGGACCGCGTGCCCTATGTGGTGGACGTCGCGGTGAAGGCGCTGGCCGGCACGAAGCACCTGATCCTCGCCGGCGCGCGCAAGCCGGTCACGTTCTTCGCCTATCCCGGAAAGGTGCAGACCTCGGTGCCGCCGGACGCCGACCTGCACGTGCTGGCGCGACCGGAACAAGACATCGTCGATGCGCTGGGCCGGCTGGCCGAGGCGGTGGGCGCGCCGAAAGTAGCCAAGCCGGATAACGGCCCGAGGCCGGACGTGGGCCGCGGCGCTCTGACGCCCGAAAGTGTGGCCAGCACCGTGGGTGCTCTGATGCCGGACGGCGCGGTGATCGCCGACGAGTCGGTGACGTTCGGGCGCGGCTTCTTTCCGCTGACCAAGGCGGCCCCGCCGCATGACTGGCTGAACGTGACCGGCGGGGCGATCGGCGGCGGCCCGCCGCTGGCCACCGGCGCGGCGATCGGCGCGCCCGGACGGCGAGTCATCAACCTGCAAGCGGACGGCTCGGCGATGTACACGGTGCAGTCGCTGTGGACCCAGGCGCGCGAGAAGCTGGACGTCACCACCGTGCTGCTGTCGAACCGCAAATACCAGATCCTGATTGGCGAACTGGCCAATGTCGGCGCCAATCCGGGGCGCACGGCGATGGACATGCTGGACCTGGGCAATCCCGACATCAACTGGCCGCAGCTCGCCGGATCGATGGGCGTCGAAGGCGCACGCGCCGAGAACGCCGAGACGTTCACCGACCTGCTGCGTCACTCGCTGGGCCGCTCCGGCCCGTTCCTTATAGAGTTGGTCATCTGAGCTGGGGGAAACCGCTCCCGCGCTGTGCGCGGGAGCGGTGGAGGTGCCCAAGCGCCGAGGGTGTGGGTGTGGGGTTCATCACGGCCTCATACCGATCGGTGAAAACGCTGAGGCACTGGCGACGTGGCCGGGCCCTTGTGTCATGGCCGGCGGAGGCCGGCCACCCACGACTTTGCCGCGTGCAATAAAGGAAAGTCGTGGGTGGCCGGCCATGACACGAAACGCGCGTGCCACGTTGGCCTTACGTCAGTATTTTCGCGGATTGGTATTATTGGGCGACCCCATCACCCGCACCGGCCGTTTCGCGCCGCGCCGGTCCGCTTTTCAGCCCAATCCCGATCGAAGCCCGGGAGGGGCCTGCTTGCAGCCGCTGCTCCTCACCCCGCGCGTAACGGCGTGCGATCCAGGCACAGACGATAAGCTGCATCGGGTGATACAGCATGATCGGCAGCAGCATCGGCCCGATCGCCGCACCAGACACCAGGGCGCTGGCGATCGGCACACCACTGACCAGGGACTTCTGCGAGCCGCAAAAAACCAGCGCGACCTCGTCGCTGCGCTCCAGGCCCAGCGCCCGGCTGGCCAGCAGCATCGCCAGCAACACGACGGCTAGCAGCAGGAACAGCAGCAGCGCCAACAGGCCCAGGATCATCGGTGGCACTTGCTGCCATATGCCACGCACCACCGCGCCACTGAACGCGCTATAGACCACCAGCAGGATCGACCCCCGGTCGGTGATCGAGAGCAACGGACGATTTTGCTCTGCCCATGTGCCGATCCATGGCCGCAGCAGGTGACCGGCGGTGAACGGCAGCAGCAATTGCAGCGCGACCTGCGAAACGCCGCGAAAGTCGATGCCGCTGCCATGCAGGTTCGACATCGCCCCGAACAGCAATGGGGCGATCGCGATGCCGGCGATGTTCGACGCCGTGGCAGAGCAAACCGCGCCCGGCACATTGCCTCGCGCGATCGACGTCAGGGCGATCGACGACTGCACGGTCGATGGCAGCGCGCAGACGAACAACACCCCCAGCCAGAGTGGGCGTGGCAGCAGGTGCGGGAACGCCGCGAGCAAACTGAGGCCGAGCAACGGAAACAGGATGAATGTGGTTGCGGCGATGGTGGCGTGCAGCCGCCAGTGCGTCATGCCGTGCAGGACAGCGTCACGCGATAACCTCGCGCCTTGCAGGAAGAACAGCGCCGAGATGGCGATAGTTCCCGCTGCGTGGAACGCGACGGCGCTGGTGCCGCGGCAGGGCAGGAAGGTTGCCGCCAGCACAACGCCAACCAGCGCGAGAACGAAGCCATCGACCGGCAGGCGCCCCGCGCGCGCGCTGCGCCGGAGCAAGGACATTCCCGGCATCACGCGGTCCCCCATGCGAAGCGCAGCGCGCAGCCCACCAGCAGCACGATAATGCTCATGACCGGCACCTCATTCATTGCTGGCCCGCCGCCGATCCTTGTCGGGCGGCGGGTGGTTACGAGGCCCGGACCATCAGCTCAGCGGCCGCGAACGGCGCGCTGCGGTTGCAGCCATACGTTGGCCTTGGCCATGACGCCGGCGGTCTCCCTGCCAATCAGGGGGAGACGAACGAGTCCGGTTTGGCGCCGATCGCTCCGGCCATCGCGCCAGCTTCGGGCGCCGCGGTGGAGAGCAGGAATTGCAGTGTTTGACGGGCCCATACGGCTTGGCCGGGCGTTGACATGATGGCCGCCGCCCCGGCCAACGCGAGCGCGAGGTAGATGCTGCAAGTACCGGTGTTGAACGACATGGCACCCCTCCTTGCCTGATCGGAGATTGCATGCTGCCAGAGCGTTCAGGCTTTGTCGGTGACCTGCATCACAGCAGCGGTGCTGCTCGCCATCTCATGTGTCATGGCCGGCGAAGGCCGGCCACCCACGCCTTTTTTGCTGTGTGGGGCTAAAGAAAGTCGTGGGTGGCCGACCTTCGCCGGTTATGACACAGAAGGCGCGTGCCACGACAGGAGAGCGCAATGCGTACTATCCGCGAGTCAGCCGCTCCGGCGGGCGGGTATCATCCGTGCCGCTTGATGAACGCCTGCAGCATTGCCAGGGCGCGTTGCGAATTCGGCTTGTCCGGGAAGTTGCGCATGAACGTGTGCTTCTCGCCGGGGAACAACATCAGTTCCATCTCGCCGCCGGCCTTGCGCCAACCGGTCGCGAGGCGTTCCGCCACGTCGTTCGGCACCCACTCGTCGGCATCGCCCTGGAACACCCAGGCCGGTGGGGTTTCGACCTTCTCGCCACGCTCCAGGATCAGCGGCGGGCTACCTTCGGACATCGCCGCCTCGTGGCCCCAGAAGCGGTGGTGCGAGTCGAGCATCGTCTGGTTGGCGGCCTCCTTGGCGATCCCATAGCGCACCAGCGGACACAGCACGCCCCAGGCGGAGATCACGAATGTGACGCGCGCATCGACGCCCGGCGCGCCCGGCAGGGCGTGTGCCGCATAGCGCGAATCAAACGGCCGCATCGCCGCGAGCAGCACCTGGTGACCGCCACTGGACGTGCCGAACAGCCCGACGCGGTCTGCGCGCGCGCCGAATTCCCGCGCCCGCGACTTGAACCAGCGCACCGCGTAGTTGATATCCTGCAGCGACCCTGGATAGGCCGCGTCCGGCGGCATGCGGAAATCCAGCGACAACGTCATGATACCCTCGGCCGCCAGCGTTTCGGCCAGCGGCGCGTTGTTGAGCCGGTCGCTGTTCACCCAGGCGCCGCCATGCACTTCCACGATGGCTGGAAACGGCCCGTCGCCGGCGGGACGATACAGCCGCGCCAGCAGCCCGGGGCGATACTCGAAGTCCTCCACCCGGATATCGGCATCCAACGTCGTTGACATGTGTGCGTGTCTCCCTTTCAGAACTTTCCCTCGCCGATGAACCGGTCGATCTTGCGGTAGCGGAACAGCCAGCGTCCGTCCTGCTTCACCATGTCGTCGGCATAGCCGCCGGCGGAGCTGACCTTCGGACCCGCGTCGCTGTTCTGTGCGACTACCCAGTTGGATTGCACCCGCGCGCGGTCGCCGTCGAGCGCAATGACGACGTTGGTCACCAGGTGCACCCCGCGTGGCCGAGGCGCACTGCCCGCCCGCAGGCTGCGCGCATGGTCGGCGATCCCCGTGCGGCCGGTGCCTTGGCCGAAATCGGTGTGCCAGGTGCCGTCTTCGGTGAACAGCGCGGCCATCTCATCGAAGCGTCCGGCGTCGAGGTGGAAGCAGTAGGTCGCCAGGACCTCGCGGATCGCGTCCTTTTCTTCGAGTGCGCTCGGCATTTGCGGTTCCTCCCCGGTGCTGGGCAGCGGCCAGTCTAGCGCACCGGTGGAAACGCGCCACTCGTGCGCGGCGCGGGACAACCGATCCGGTGCTCCGCGGATCACGTATCCAACACGGATCCAGACTGCTGATGCGTGCTCAACGTCCAGGCGCGCACTGCCGAACAACCCGAGCATATTCCGCACGATGAACGCGCCGCCGGCGATGACTCCGCGATAGGTTCGTTCAGCCTGGTGTCGGGATACTGACGCTTCGATACCGTCTCTGCCCGCCTTGAGAGGCCATCGCGCTGCGCCAGTCCGCAATCAGGTTCACCACAAAGGCACGAAGGCACAAAGGTTCAATGAACTTTGTGCCTTCGTGCCTTTGTGGTGAACCTGATTGCGGATTAACGGTACCCCGGGTCGAAGCGCGAGGATCACCACACCAGTTACCGGATGCGAGCCGCACGATCAAATCGATCGCGCCCCGCCGCCAAATCACCGCAGCAACAATCCGCTCCGCACCGCCGCGCCGGCCAGCCCCGCCACAACCACCACAACCAGTGCCACCCTCCCGAGCGTCGCCTGATCGCAGTCGCGAATGCGGCGCTCGAGGCCCAGCATCTCGCCATGCGCCGCGGCCGCGCGAGTCAGCATCGCCAGCGCCGCCAGCGGCAGCGAATACGGATGCAGCAGCAGACACACCGCAATCGCCACCGACAACGCCACCCGCAGCACGCCTCCGCCGCCCGGCAGGTCGCGCAGCACGACGGCAACCGCGGCGGCGGCGGCAAGAAGCTGCAGCAATGTGTCGGCCGCCATCGGCCGGAGGATCGCCACCAACGGGCTGTCGGTCAGCAGCGGCAACAGGCAGCCCAGGACAAACACCCCGAGCAAACCCACGAACGCCCCGCACGCGGCGCGCGCGTCCGGTCCGAGCACGCTGAAGGCCGACAGCCCCAGCACCACGGTGCAGCCGAACAGCACCCAGCTTTGCAGCGGCACGCTCCACGCCAATATGCGGCCCGGCGCCACCAGCCCCAGCCAGGCCGCACTGTCGCCGGCCAATCCGCCGTGGCCAGCAATCGCCCAGCCCCACCACGCCAGCGCCGGCATGGCCAACACCAGCGCGCAGATGCCGCCTCTCAGCCAAGCTCGTCCAACCGGCGCGCCGTCCCGCGCCAGCGCCACGGACGCGCCGGCAACGCCGGCAATACCCCACAGCGCCACCGCGCTCTCGATATCGAACGCCACACCCAGCAAAGCGACGGCCACGCCCAGCGAGCCATCCAGGGCACACGCCAGGGAGAGCGCTACCAGCGCGGTGGCAGCCTGGGCGGCGGTGACCGAACCACCGGCGATGGCCGCGTTCGACAGGACCGCATAAGCGCTGTCCAGCCAGGTCAGCCCGATGAGCAATGCCCCCGCCATCAGTCCCGCCGCGTCGACAGCGGCCAGCCGCGCGACGATCCGCAGCAGGGCGAAGCAGCAGCCAAACACCGCGGCCGCATAACAGGCGAACATCAGCGCATGCGGGGTCCCCTCGGTGGCGAACCGGCCAGCCGATGGCCAGATCAAGGAGCTGGTCCGATGCGGATCCTGGTAGAACCAGCCGTGCACGACCTGGGGCAAGGCCGCGGAATCAACCATCACCGGAGGGCGGCTCATGCTGCCGATGCCAAATCGGACGCTGGTTGTCAGCAGCAACAGAAGCGTCGCCGCCGCGGCAGCGACGGCTACCGGCCTCAGCCTCGTTGCAACCTCACGGGTGACACCTTGCCGCTCCGTGGCGTCGGTGAGCAGATTCCACCCGCGCGCCGCCTCGTACGACACGGCCATATGACGATCTCCTCCCAGAGTCGTGCGTTCCACGCCGACGACTCTGCCATGCGGAAAGGCCATGCAGGCTCACGATGGCGCGCGCAGTCGCCGGGGTCGCGCAATGGTGTTGCCAACCGGGCGGTTGCCAGCCGGCCCACCGGATGAGATGCGATTTTCATGCAGGCACCGAACAGCCCACTTGCGACGGCCAGCGCAACGGGACAGCCTGATCCCATGGCGCTGGACGAGATGGTCGATGGCAAAGGGGGGCTCCGCCCGCACTGGCGGGGCTTGCTCGGGGTACTGACGGGCCTTGGCCGGGCAACCCTGGTCGAGCGCGCGCAGCGCCTGCAACGCATCGCCACCGAGGAGGGCGTCTCCAACCTGCTGCCCGGCGCCCCACCCGACCCCTGGAGCTTCGACCCCATCCCGGTGCTGCTGCCGCAGGCCGACTTCGCCCGCCTGGCATCCGGCCTGGCGCAGCGCGCCCGCCTGCTGGACGCCGTGCTGGGCGACCTGTACGGCCCGCAGCGCCTGCTGGCCGAGGGCGTGCTGCCCCCCGCCCTGGTCTACGGTAATCCCGGCTTTCTCCGTCCCTGCCACATGGTGTCGGACCAGGCTCGGTCCGGGCTGCTGCGGTTCTACGCCGCCGACCTTGTGCGCGGGCCAGACGGCGACTGGCGCGTGCTGGCCGACCGCACCGGCTGGCCCAACGGCCTCGCCCACGCGCTGGAAAACCGCCGCCGGCTGGGCCGCATCCTGCCTGAAATCTTCGC
>DATHNI010000335.1:0-38717 GCA_035486135.1 Acetobacteraceae bacterium | reverse complement strand
GCCGACCACCATGCTGGACATCGCGCCGGTCAGCACGATGGTGTCGGCGCCGCTGCCACCTTGCACGGTCCCGGTGCTCGACACCGACACGTGGTTGGCGCCGTTGGCCAGCGTCAACATGTCCGTGCTTGTTCCGAGGCTGAGCGAGCCGTTCAGCAGGTTCGTGCCGAGCGTGATGGTGTCGGTGCCGGTGCCGCCGATCAGCGTATTGACGTTGCTCACCGTGCCGGTGTTGGTGCCGGTACTGCCCAGTGTCAGCTTGTTGGAGCCTCCACCGAGATCGATCTCCATGGCATCGGTGAGGTTGCTCGCCAGCGTGATGGTGTCGGTGCCGCCTGTGCCTAGGGTCGTGGCCACGTTGGCCACCGTCGCGCTGTTGGCGTAGATGCCGAAGGTCAGCGTGTCGCTGCCGGCGCCGAGGCTGATGCTGGCGTTGTTGGCCGCGTTGCCGATGGTGATCGTATCGGTGCCGGCGCCGCCGATCAGCGTGTTGATGTTCTTTACCGTGCCGGTGTTGGCGCCGCTGTCCAAGGTCAGCGTGTTCAGCCCGCCGCCGAGATCGACCGACATGCCACCGGTGAGCCCGGTCGAGAGCGTGATGGTGTCGGCGCCCGTGCCGCCGATGACGCTGGTGACGTCGCCGACGGTGGCGGAGTTGGTGAAGTTGCCCAGGGTCAGCGTATCCGACCCGGAACCAAGGCTGACGCTGGCAGCGACGGCTGCGGTAGCCAGAACGATGGTGTCGTTGCCGGTCCCGCCGATGATGGTCTTGACGTTGGAGAAGGTGCCGGAGTTGGCGCCGTTGGCCAGCGTCAGCGTGTCCGCGCCAGAGCCCAGGTTGACGCTGCCGTTGGTGACGTTGGTCGCCAGGGTGATGGTATCCGTGCCGGTGCCGCCGATCAGCGTGTTGATGTTGCCGACGGTTCCCGTGTTGGCGCCGTTGTTGAGCGTCAGCTTGTTGGCGCCCGCACCCAGATCGACAACCATGCTGTTGGTCAACGCGGTGGAAAGGGTGATCGTATCGCCTCCGGCGGTGCCGGTCGTTGTACCTGCGTCGATGATCGTGTTGACGTTCCCGATCGTGGCCGTGTTGGCGCCATTGGCGAAAGTCAGGGTGTCGCTGCCGGCACCAAGATTGATGCTGGTATTTTTCGCCACCGTGCCGAGCGTGATGGTGTCGGTGCCGGTGCCCCCCATCAGCGTGCCGATATTCTTCACCGTGCCGGTGTCGGTGCTGTTGTTCAGCGTGAGGGTGTTCGTCCCGCTGCCCAGATCGATCGACATCCCGGTGGTAAGAGCGCTGCTCAGCGTGATGCTGTCGACGCCGCCACTCCCCGTGAGCGTCATCACGTTGCCGATCGTGGCGGTGGTGCCGGATTTGCCCAGGATCAGCGTATCGGCGCCGCTCCCGAGATTGACGCTGCCGTTGACGAGGGCGACCTGCCCGAGAGTAATCGTGTCGTTGCCGGTTCCTCCGATGATGGTCTTGACGTTGGAGATGGTGCCGGTGTTGCTGAAGTTGCCGAGTGTCAGCGTATCCACGCCGGAGCCGAGGTTGATGCTGCCGCCGGCCATGGCGGTGCCGAGCGTGATGGTATCCGCACCGGCGCTTCCGATCAGCGTCTCGATGTTGTTGACGGTGCCGGTGTTGGTGGTGTTGGCCAGGGTCAGCGTGCTCTTGCCCGACCCGAGATCGACACTCATGCTGGTGGTAAGCCCGGTCCCGAGCGTTATGTTGTCGACGCCGGTTCCGCCGGTGATGCTCTCGGTGTTGGACACCGTGACGGTGTCGGAGAAGTTGCCGAGAACCAGCTTGCTGGCGCCGCCGTTCAGGTTGACGCTGCCGTTCACCTGGGCCGCACCGAGGGTGACGACGTCGCCGCCGCCACCGCCGATGATCGATTCGGAGGCACTCACGGTCAGCGTGTTGCCGCCGGTCGCGAGTGTCAGCGAGTCCGCGCCGCTGCCGAACACGACGCTGCCGTTGGCCAAACCGGTGCCCAGCGTGACGACGTCGGTTCCGGTTCCGCCGATCAGCGTCTCGACGTTGTTCACCGTGCCAGTGTTGGCGCCGTTGGCCAGGGTCAGCTTGTTGACGCCGGCCTTGAGATCGACCGACATGGCGTTGGTGAGCACGCTGCCCAGGGTGATCGTGTCGTTGCCGGTGCCGCCGATGATCGTCTTGACGTTGGAGATGGTGCCGGAGTTGGTGCCGTTGGCGAGCGTCACCGTGTCCGTGCCGGAGCCGAGGTTGATACTGCCGTTGCTGATGGTGGTTTTGAGCGTGACGGTATCCGCGCCGGTGCCGCCGATCAGTGTTTCGATGTTGGTGACGGAACCGCTGTTGGTGAGGTTGCCAAGGGTCAGCTTGTTGGTACCTGAGCCAAGATCGATCGATATGCTGTTGGATAACGCCGTCGACAGCGTCACGGAGTCGCTGCCGCCGGTGCCGATGATCGAGTCGGTGTTGCCCACCGTGGCGACGTTCGCGCCACTAATGAAGGTCAGGGAGTCGCTGCCGGCGCCCAGGCTGATGCTGGCGTTCTTCGCCACCGTGCCGAGGGTGATCGTATCGTTCCCGGTGCCGCCCACCAGCGTTTCGATGTTCTTGACCGTGCCGGTATCATTGCTGTTGTCTAGCGTCAGGGTGTTTGCCCCGCCGCCCAGATCCACCGACACGCTGTCGGTCAATGCGGTGCTCAGCGTGATGTTGTTGCTGCCGCCGCTCGCGGTCAGGGTCGTCACATTGGCAACCGTCGCGGTGTTGCTGTAGTTGCCCAGGCTCAGGGTATCCGTTCCGCTACCCAGGTCGAAGCTGGCATTGCTTGCTGCGGCACCCAGGGTAATCGAGTCGCTGCCAGCGCCACCGGTGGTGCTGAGGATCTCAACGTTGGCGATCGTGCCGGAGTTGGCGGTGCCGGTGAGTACCAGCGTGTCCACGCCAGCGCCGAGGTTGACGCTGCCGTTGCTCATGGCCGTGAGCATGGTGATCGTGTCGATGCCGGTGCCGCCGATCAGTGTATCGACGTTGGTGACGTTGCCGGTGTTGGTGAAGTTTCCCAGGGTCAGCTTGCTCTTGCCGCTGCCGAGATCGACGCTCATTCCGTTCAGCGCGGTGCCGAGCGTGATGTTGTCGGTGCCGGTTCCGCCGGTGATCGTCTCGGTGTTGGAAACCGTGGCGGTGCTGCTGAAGTTGCCCAGCACGAGCGTGCTCGTGCCGCCAACCAGGTTGATGCTGGCATTCAGCGCAGCGGCCCCGAGCGTGACAGTATCGCCGTCGCCGCTGCCCACGATCGATTGCACACTGGCGACCGTCAGCGTGTTGGTGCTGAGGCCGGAGGCGAGGGTCAGCGTGTCCGCCCCAGAGCCGAACTGGACGCTCCCGTTGGTCACCTGCGTGCCCAGCGTGATGTTGTCGATGCCGGCGCCGGCGACCAGCGTGTTGATGTTGCTCACCGCCCCGGTGTTGTTGCCGGTAGCCAGTGTGAGCTTGTTAAGGCCGGCTTTGAGATCGACCGTCATCGCGTTGGTAAGCGCGGTTGTCAGGGTGACCGTGTCGTTCGCGGCGCCGCCGGTGATGTTCTGAACATTGCCGACCGTCGCGACGTTGGTGAAGCCGCCGAACGTCAGCGTGTCCCCGCCGCCGCCCAGGTTGATGCTCGCGTTGCTCGCGGCGGTCTCGAGCGTGATCGTGTCGGCTCCGGCGCTGCCGGTCAGCGTCGCGACGTTGGAGACCGAGCCGGTATTGGTGGCGTTGGCGAGGGTCAGTTTGTTGGCGCCGGCGCCCAGGTCCACATCCATGCTGGTGGTCAGCGCGCCGGTCAGGGTGATGCTGTTGTTGCCGGACCCGCCGATGATGCTCTCGACTGTCCCTACCGTGGCCGTGTTGTTGAAGTTGCCGAGGGTCAGTGAGTCGGTGGCTACACCCAGGTTGATGCTGGCATTGTTGGCAGCCGTGCCCAGGGTGATGAGGTCGGTTCCACTGCCGCCGATCAGCGTGGCGACGTTGCTGACCGTGCCGGTGTCCGCGAGAGCGTCGTCCAGCGTCAGCGTGCTTTTGCCGCCGCCGAGGTCGACCTGCATGTTGTCGGTCAGTCCGGTCGTCAGGGTGACGTTATCATTGCCTCCCCCGCCGAGGATGGTCTGGGTATCGGCGACGCTGATCGTGCTGGCGAACTTGCCCAGGCTCAGCGTATCGGATCCCGTCCCGAGATCGATGCTGGCGTTGTTTGCCGCTGCGCCGAGCGTGACGCTGTCGTTGCCGGTCGTACCGATGATGGTCTGGACGTTCGCGACGGTCAGGATGCTTCCGCCGGCAGCCAGGGTCAGCGTGTCGGAACCGGTGCCGAGGCTGACGCTGCCGTTGGTGACCGTGGTGCCCAGCGTGATGTGGTCGGTACCGGCACCGCCGATCAGCGTGGTGATGTTGCTGACGGCGCCGGTGTTGTTGCCGTTGTCCAGGGTCAGCTTGTTCGCGCCCCCGCCAAGATCAACGCCCCCACCTACCAGCGCGGTGGCAAGCGTGATGTTGTCGTTGCCCGACCCACCGCTGATCGACCCCACGTTCGACACCGTGGCGGTGTTGGTGAAATTGCCGAAGGTGAGGCTGCTGCCGGCGGCCGTGATCAGGTTGACGCTGGCATTCACCGCGGCGGCCCCGAGCGTCACGCTATCGTCGCCGCCTGCGCCGCCGATGATCGATGCGACGTTGGATACGGTCACCGTGCTGCTGCCGGCCGCGGCAAGCGTCAACTGGTCCGCCCCGGTGCCGAGACTGACGCTGCCGTTGGCGAGCACAGAGCCCATCGTGACGGTGTCGGTGCCAGCGCCGCCAACCACCGTCTCGACGTCGGTGAGGGTGCCGTTGTTGATACCAGTGGCCAGCGTCAGTGTGTTGCTGCCGAGGCTGCCGAGATCGACATGCATGTTGGTGGTAAGCGCGCTGCCCAAGGTGATGGTGTTGTTGCCGCCGGCGGCGTTGCCGTTAATCGTCTGAGTGTTCGCCACCGTGGCGGTGTTGTTGAAGTTCCCGAAGGTGAGTGTGTCGGCACCGGTGCCAAGGTTGATGCTGGCGTTGCTCGCGACGGTGCCCAGCGTGATTGTGTCAGTGCCTCCGCTGCCGAGCAGCGTGTCGACATTGCTGAGCGAACCGACGTTGACGCCATTCGCGAGTGTCAATGTGTCCAGTCCGGCACCCAGGTTCACCGAATTGGTGTCGGTCAGCACGCTGCTTAGGGTTACGGTATCGCTGCCGCCGGTGCCGATGATGGTCCCGAGTGTCGACACCGTGGCGGTGTTGGTGAAGTCGCCGAAGGTCAGCTTGTCGGTGTCGGCGCCGAGGGTGATGTTAACATTGCTTACTGCGGCGGTCAGGGTGATAAGGTCGGGGCCGGTGCCGCCGATCAGCGTCTTGACATTGGCTACCTGCAACGTGTTGGCGCCATTTGCCAAGGTCAACGTGTCGTTGCCGCTGCCAAGATTGATGCTGCCGGCGCCGACGGCGGTGCCGAGCGTGATGTTATCCGTCCCGGTGCCGCCAATCAGCGTCTCGACGTCGCTAACCGTGCCGGTGTTGTTGCCGTTCGCCAGAGTGAGCGTGGTGGCGCCGGAAGTCAGGTCCACCTGCATGCTGTCGGTCAGCGCGGTGCCCAAAGTGATGGTGTCGCCGCCGCCACCGCCGATGACCGACTGGGTATTCGACACTGTCGCGACGTTGGCGAAATCGCCGAACGTCAGTTTGTCTGCGCCGGCACCCAGGCTGATGCTGGCATTGCTGGCAAGGGTGTCCAGTGTGACGGTGTCCGCGCCGGTTCCGCCGAGCAAAGTGTCTACGTTACTGACCGCGCCGATGTTGGTGCCGGCCGCGAGCGTCAAGGTGTTCAATCCGCCGCCGAGATCCACCGACATGCCGGCGGTCAGAGCGGTACCCAAAGTAATGGTGTCGTTGCCGGCCGCGCCGACAATGTCCTGGGTATTCGACACCGTGGCGGTATTGCTTCCGGTGGCATTGTCGAAGGTCAGCGTACTCCCGTTGGCGTTGCCACCAAGGTTGATGCTGGCATTGTTCGCCGCGGTGAGCAGTGTGACGGCGTCGTCGCCGGCGCCGGCGTTTGTCAGCGTCTGGACATTGCTGACCGAGCCGGTGTTCGCGCCGGCGGCGAGCGTCAAGACGTCCGCGCCGCCACCCAGGTTCACCGTCATGCTGTCCGTCAGCGCGGTGGACAGCGTGACGTTATCGGCGCCTGAACCGCCGAGGATGCTCGCGGTGCTGCCGACCGTTAGCGTGTTGGCGAAGTTGCCGAGAGTCAGCGTGTCGCTGCCGGTGCCCAGACTGACGCTGACGTTGCTGACCGCGGTGCCAAGGGTAACGGCATCGGTTCCAGCGCCGGATGCGGTGATGGTCTCGACATTGGCGACGGTGACATTGCTGTTGTCGCCGGCTGCCAGGGCCAGAGTGTCGGCGCCACTGCCGAGATTGACGCTGCCGTTGGCAACCCCATAGCCAAACGTGACTGTGTCGGTGCCGGTCCCGCCGATCAGCGTGCCGACATTGCTGACCGTGCCGGTGTTGGTGCCATTGGCCAGGGTAAGGGTGTTGGTACCGCTTTTCAGGTCCACGCTCATGCTGGTGGTCAGCGAGCCACCCAACGTGATGGTGTCGGTGTTGCCGGCGGTGCCGATGATCGACGTGGTGTTTGCCACCGTCGCCGTGTTGGTGAAGTCGCTGAAGGTGATCTTGTCGCTGCCGCTGCCGAGACTGATGCTGGCGTTGTTGGCGGCGGTGTCGAGCGTGATGACGTCGGCGCCGGTGCCGCCGATCAGCGTGTCGATGTTGCTGACCGAGCCGGTGTTGGCCAGGTTCGCCAGGGTGAGCTTGCTGATGCTGGTCCCAAGGTCAACCGCCGGGTTGCCGTTGCTCAGCGCGGTGGTCAGCGTGACCGTGTCGGTGCCGGAACCGCCAACGATGCTGGTGACATTGCCGACGGTCAGTGTGTTGCTGAAGTTGCCGAGTGTCAGCGTGTCGGTGCCACTGCCGAGACTGACGCTGATGTTGTTCGCCGCGGCGCCAAGGGTGACGGTATCGGTGCCGGTGGTGCCTTGGATGGTCGCGACATTGGCAACTGTCACAGTGCTGGCGACGCCGGCCGCCAGGGTCAGCGTGTCGGCGCCACTGCCGAGACTGACGCTGCCGTTGGCGCTCCCGGAGTCATACGTGACGGTATCGGTGCCGGTGCCGCCGATCAGCGTGGTGACATTGCTGACAGTACCTGTGTTGGCACCGTTGGCCAGGGTCAGGATGTTGGTGCCGCCGCCCAGGTCCACGTGGTTGCTGTCGGTCAGCGCGCTGCCCAGAGTGATGGTGTCGCTGCCGCCGGTGCCGATGACCGACGTGGTGTTCGACACTGTCGCGGTATTCGTATAGTCGCCGAAGGTCACCTTGTCGGTGCCGGTGCCGAGATTGACGTCGATGTTGCTGACCGCGGCGCCCAGGGTGACCGTATCGTTGCTGGTGCCGCCCAGGATGGTATCGACGTTGGTGACCGTGGCGGTGTTGGTGAAGTTGCCGAAAGTCAACGTGTCGGCGCCCGAGCCAAGACTGATGCTGCCATTGAGGATCGCGGCGCCCAGGGTGATCGTATCGGTGCCGGTGCCGCCGAACAGCGTGTTGACACCGCTGACGGTGCCGGTGTTGGTGCCGCTATTCAGGGTAAGAACGCTGGAAGCGTTGCCCAGACTGACCGACATGCTGTCGGTCAGCGCGCTACCCAGGGTGACGGTGTCGCCGCCGGCGGTGCCGATCAACGTCTGGATGTTGGCGACCGTCAGGGTGTCGCCGGTCGTCTCCATGGTCAGTGTGTCGGCGCCGGCGCCCAGGCTGACGCTGCCGTTAACGATCGCGTTGCCCAAGGTGACCGTGTCGGTGCCGGTGCCGCCGATCAGCGTGTTGACGTTGCTGACCGTGCCCGTGTTGGTGCCGCTGGCCAGGGTGAGCGTGTTGTTTGCGCCTTTAAGGTCCACGTCCATGCTGTTGGTCAGCGCGCTGCCCAACGTAATGGCATCGGTGTTGCCGGCGGTGCCGATGATCGACGTGGTATTCGATACTGTCGCCGTGTTGGTGAAGTCGCTGAAGACGATCTTGTCGCTGCCACTGCCGAGACTGATGCTGGCGTTGTTGGCGGCGGTGTCGAGCGTGATGACGTCGTTGCCGGTGCCGCCGATCAGCGTGTCGACGTTGCTGATCGAGCCGGTATTGGCGACGTTTGCCAAGGTCAGCGTGCTGGTGCTGGTGCCGAGGTCAACCGCCGGGTTGTTGTTGCTCAGCGCGGTGGAAAGGACGACGTTGTCGGTGCCTGAACCGCCGACGATACTTCCGACATTGCCGACCGTGAGCGTGTTGGCGAAGTTGCCGAGTGTGAGCGTGTCGGTGGCGCCGCCGAGGCTGACGCTGGCGTTGCTGACCGCGGCGCTAAGGGTGATGGTATCGCTGCCGGTGCCGCCGCTGATGGTCTTCACATTGGCAACGGTGAGGTCGTTGCCGGAGCCGGTCAGGTTCAACGTGTCTGCACCGGAGCCGAGGCTGACGCTGCCGCTGGCGACGGCGGCGCCAAGCGTGACGGTGTCGGTTCCGGTGCCGCCGATCAGCGTCTCGACGTTGGTGACCGTGCCGGTGCTGGCGCTATTGCTCAACGTGAGCGTGTTGGCGCCCGCGCCCAGGTCCACATGCATGTTGGTGTTCAGCGCGCTGCCCAACGTGATGGTGTCGCCGCCACCGGTGCCGACGATCGACGTGGTGTTCGACACCGTCGCGGTATTCGCATAGTCGCCAAAGGTTACCTTGTCGCTGCCGGTGCCAAGGCTGATGCTGGCATTGCTGACCGCGGCTTCCAGGGTGACCGTATCGTTGCCGGTGCCGCCCAGGATGGTATCGACGTTCGAGACCGAGGCGCTGTTGGTGAAGTTGCCGAAGGTCAGCGTGTCGGCGCCTGAGCCAAGACTGACGCTGCCACTGGCGATCGCGGCGCCTAGTGTGACCGTGTCGGTGCCGGTGCCGCCGACCAGCGTTTCGACACCGCTGACGGTGCCGGTGTTGGTGCCGTTGTTCAACGTCAGCGTGCTGGTGCTGCCGGTCAGGTTGACCGACATGCTATTGCTCAGCGCAGTCGTCAGCGTGACGGTATCAGTGCCGGCGGCGCCGATCAGCGTCTGGATGTTGGCGACGGTGATGACGTCGCCGGCGGTCGCCAGGGTGAGTTTGTCCGCCCCGCCGCCGAGGTCGACGCTGGTGGTGCCGGCGTTGCCCAGGGTGACGACGTCGGCACCGGTGCCGCCGATCAGCGTCTCGACATCGTTGACCGTGCCGGTGTTGGAAAAGTTGCCCAGCGTAAGCTGTTGGCGCCGGAGCCCAGGTCCACCGTCATGTTGGTGGTGAGCGCGCTGCCGAGCGTGATGTTGTCGGTGCCGGTGGTGCCGATGATCGACGTGGCGTTCGCCACCGTCGCGGTGTTGCCGGCGGCATTGAAGGTTATCCTGTCGGTGCCGCTGCCCAGGCTGATGCTGGCGTTGCTGGCAGCGGTGTCGAGCGTGATAACGTCGGCTCCGGTGCCGCCGATCAGCGTGTCGATGTTGCTGACCGAGCCGGTATTGGCGCCGTTGGCGAGGGTCAGCGTGCTGGCGCTGGTGCCGAGGTCTTCCTCCGTGGTGGTGCTGATCGCGGTGGTCAGGGTGACGTTGTCGGTGCCTGCACCGCCGATGACGCAGGTGACGTTGCCGACCGTGAGGGTGTTGGTGAAGTCGCCGAGTGTCAGCGAGTCGGTGCCGCTGCCGAGGCTGACGCTGCCGTTGTTGTCTGCGTCACCAAGGGTGACGGCATCGTTGCCGGTGCCGCCGACGATGGTCGCGACGTCGGAGATGGTGAGGGTGTTGGTAGCGTTGGCGAGTGTCAGTTTGTCCGCGCCGGTGCCGAGTTCGACGCTGGCATTGGTGGTGCCGCCGCCCAGGGTGATCGTATCATTCCCGATGGCGCCAATCAGCGTGTCGACGTTGAAGACCGTGCCGGTGTCGGTGCCGCTGGCCAGGGTAAGAGAATTGCTGCCGGTGCCGAGGTCCACCTTCATGCTGGTGGTCAGCACGGTGCCCAACGTAATGGTGTCGCTGCCACCGGTGCCGATGATCGACTCGACGTTGGATACAGTCGCGGTGTTGCCGGCGGCCGCGAACGTCAGTACGTCGGCGCCGGCGCCGAGATCGATGCTGGCATTGCTGAGCGCCACGTTCAGCGTGATCAGGTCCGCGCCGGTGCCGCCGATCAATGTGGCGACGTCGCCGATGGTGCCGGTGGCACCGCCGTTGGCCAGGGTGAGCGTGCTTTCGCCGGTGCCGAGATCGACCGACATGGCGGTGGTGAGAGCGGTCGACAGGGTGACGTCGTCGTTGCCTGCGCCGCCGGTGATGACGGTGGCGTTGGCGACGGTAAGGGTGTTGTTGAAATCTTCCAGGTTCAGCGTGCTGGCGCCCGTGCCGAGGTCGAAGTCGACGTTCTCGGCGGCTGCCCCAAGGGTGACGGTATCGGCGCCGGTGCCGCCGTCGACGGTCTGGATGTTGGCAACCGTGAGGCTGTTGGTGCCGCTGGCCAGCGTCAGTGTATCGGCCCCGGTACCGAGGCTGGCGCTGCCGTTGACGATCGCCGTGCCGAGCGTGAGCGTGTCGACGCCGGTGCTGCCGATCAGTGTGCCGATATTACTGACCGTGGCGGTGTTGGTGCCGGCATCCAACGTAAGAGTGTTGTTGCCGCCATTGAGATCCACCGCCATCGAGGTGGTGAGCAAGGAGGCCAGCGTGACGTTGTCGTCGCCGGCGCCGCCATCGATGGTCTGCGTGCCTTGGACGGTGACGGTATTGCCCAGGTCTCCCAGGGTCAGGATATCGGTGCCGCCGCCGAGCTGGACGCTGGCATTCGATAGTACACCGGTGAAGGTTATCGTGTCGTTGCCGGTGCCGCCGATCAGCGTGTCGACGGTAGAGAATGTTTCGGTGACATTGCCATTGCCGAAGGTAACGGTGTCAGACACGGCGGCGACTCCTGGGCGAACGGAAACCAGGAATTGGCCGTTTTGCCCCTGCACCTGGTGGTCTGCGCGATATTCGCGCCCCACCTGCCTACGCCTAATAGGTAAACAAAACGTTCGCGCCGGCGAGGTCGTCCGGGTTTTGTTCGTCGGCCGGAGGCGAACCGCACCGGGCTTTCTCGCCGCGGGATTTCGGCCACCCGGTTCAGCCGGCCCGTTCAGGCTCCCGGTTCAGGCACCCGGTTCAGCCGGCTCGTTCAGCCACTCCGTTCATCGGGCGCGGTGCTCTGCCTTGCCGACACGCACGCGTTGCGCCGCCAGTGCGGGCGACCAGGTCACGCGCCCTTCCGGCAGTGCGATGCCGTGCGCCGCCAGGGCCGGTGCCAGCAGCGCGGCTGGATTGGCGGCAGCCAGGCGGATCGCGTCGGCCGGCGCGGCGAGGTCCCACGCAACCAGGTTGCGCACCGCCTGGTCCAGGGTCAGCGCCGAGCCGGCTAGCGCGTCGCTGCCCGGCACCCGCACCGAACCGTCGGCGGCATGCTCTATCGACATGCCGGCAAAGCGGTACAGCCCGGGCGGCGTCGCCGCCGCGGCGGTGGCGTCGGTCACCAGCACTGCACGCGACAGGCCCTTGGCCCGCAGCAGCACCTT
This sequence comes from Acetobacteraceae bacterium, assembly GCA_035486135.1. Classification (GTDB taxonomy): domain Bacteria; phylum Pseudomonadota; class Alphaproteobacteria; order Acetobacterales; family Acetobacteraceae; genus JASHVB01. The sequence continues at coordinate 27,000 of DATHNI010000335.1, read as the reverse complement.
CAGCGCGGCGACAGGAATATGAATGCCGTCGGCGATGACGCTGGCGGCGAGACGGTCCTCGGCAAGCTGGGCGATCAGCGGGTTGTGGAATTTGGGCAGCGTGTGGGGCAGGGCGTTGCCGAGATGGGTGCTCAGCTTTGCTCCGGCCTGGGCGGCGCCGGCGGCGACCGCCTGGTCCGCGGCGCTGTGACCGATCGCCACCAGCATGCCCCGTGCTGCCGCCCAGGCGATCAGCGCCAGGCCGCCGGGTTGTTCCGGGGCGAGGGTGAGCAACAGGATCGGCCGGGTGAGGGGGGCGGCGAGGCGCTGCAACAGGGCGGGATCGGGCGGCACCATGGCGTCCGGCGGATGGCAGCCGGCGAACCCAGGCGTGGGGTTCAGGAATGGTCCCTCCAGGTGGAAGCCCGGCACCATCAGCGGCCCCAGCCGGCTGTTGGCGACGGCGCGGTCCAGCGCGGCGAACCGTTCGGCCAGCGCGGTTTCCCGGGCGGTGATCAGCGTCGGCAGACAGGTGGTGACGCCGGCGCACATCATGGCGTGTAGCGCGTGGTCTAGCGCGGCGGCGTCCAGCGACTTGTCATTGAAGTCGACCCCGGCATAGCCGTTCACCTGCAGGTCGGTCAGTCCGGTGGTGTGCATCAGCCGGCCTCCCGCCGCGTGCCGGAGCAGGACCATTTCGGGCGGCGGTTCGCAAGTGGAAACGGGTGGGATGGCGGTTCCAGGGGAGCGCGGGCGCCGCCGCCGGAACCCGTCGGTTTCGCCGCCGAACTACGCCGGGAACCGGGCTGGGGGCCGGTTTGTTGCATTCACTGGCCCTCCATCGGCATTCTGGCGGTGCCTGCCTGCTGAGGAGACATGCCGTGCCAGCACCGAAGCCGCAGTTCCCCTCCGCCATCTGGCTGATCTTTCTCGGATTGCTGGTGGTGACCGTGTTCGGCTGGTTCGGCTCCGGCGGGGGTGGCGGAGGCGGTGGCGGCACCACCGTCATCCCGTACAGCCAGTTCCAGCAACTGCTCGACGCGGGGAAGGTGAAGGAGGTCACCGTCTCCGGCGACCTGCTGAACGGCACGCTGACCGAGAAGCTGCCGGACGGCGCCACGCAGTTCAGCACCGTGCAGGTGGCGCCGGACCTCGCCGAGACACTGGCCAAGCACGGCGTGAAGTACAGCGGAGCGCCGTCAAGCACGGCGCTGACCACGCTGCTGTCCTGGATCGTCCCGCCGCTGCTGTTCGTCGGCATCTGGCTGTGGGCGTCGCGCTCGATGATGGGCGGCGGCGGCGGGCGCGGCGGCTTCGGCGGCGGGCTGTTCTCGATCGGCCGCAGCCGCGCCAAGCTGATCACCGCCGAGACCGGCATCAAGACGACGTTCGACGACGTGGCCGGGGTGGACGAGGCGAAGGAGGAACTGCACGAGATCGTCGACTTCCTGAAGCGGCCCGAAGAGTTCGGCCGGCTGGGCGCGCACATCCCGCGCGGCATCCTGCTGGTGGGTCCGCCGGGCACCGGCAAGACTCTATTGGCGCGCGCGGTGGCGGGGGAGGCGGGCGTGGCGTTCTTCTCCACCAACGGCGCCGAGTTCGTGGAGATGTTCGTGGGCGTCGGCGCCGCCCGGGTGCGCGACATGTTCGAGAAGGCGCGCGAGTCGGCGCCGTGCATCATCTTCATTGACGAGCTGGACGCGCTGGGCAGGGCGCGCGGCGCCTCGCCGATGACGGGGCAGGACGAGAAAGAGCAAACGCTCAACCAGTTGCTGGCGGAGATGGACGGGTTCGACCGGTCGGTGGCGATCGTCGTGCTGGCGGCGACCAACCGACCGGAGATCCTGGACCCGGCGTTGCTGCGGGCGGGGCGGTTCGACCGGCAGGTGCTGGTGGACCGGCCGGACAAGAAGGGGCGCGTGGACATCCTGCGCATCCACACCAAGCGGTTGACGCTGGCGCCCGACGTGAAGATGGAGGACATCGCCGCGCTGACCCCGGGCTTCACCGGGGCGGACCTGGCGAACCTGGCGAACGAGGCGGCGGTAGTGGCGACCCGGCGCGGTGGCGATTCGCTGACGATGGATGACTTCACCCGCGCGATCGAGCGGATCGTCGCCGGGCTGGAAAAGAAATCCCGCGTGCTGATCCCGAAAGAGCGGCGGGTCGTGGCGTATCACGAGATGGGGCATGCGCTGGTGGCGCTGGCGATCCCGGGGACCGATCCGGTGCAGAAGGTCTCCATCATTCCGCGCGGCATCGGCGCGCTGGGCTACACGATGCAGCGGCCGGTGGACGACCGGTTCCTGATGAGCCGCCAGGAGCTGGAGGACAAGATGACCGTGTTGCTCGGCGGGCGGGCGGCGGAAATGATTTTGGGGGACGACGTTTCCACCGGGGCGGCGGACGATCTGGCGAAAGCGACCGATATCGCGCGGGGGATCGTCATGCGGTTCGGCATGGACGAGGCGCTGGGGCCGGTGGCGTGGGACACCGACCAGGCGTCATTCCTGCAGGAGCAACCGGGGGTGTTCTGGCGGCAGCGGCGGTATTCCGACCAGACGGCGCACGAGATCGACCTCGCGGTGCGCTCGCACGTGGAGGCGGCGCGGGCGCGGGCGGTGGGGATCCTTCGGGATAATCGGGAGGCGCTGGACGAGGGGGCGGCGGCGCTGCTGGCACACGAGACGCTGAGCGGGGACGAGTTGCCGAAGGTGAAGTCGGTGGCGACGGTGGCGTAACGAGTGGCGCCCACGAGAATATTCGGTGACGCCGCCGGCGCGATTTTCACAACAGCCATCCGGTGCCCCCCCCGCGCCGGCGAAGGCCCGAGGCAGAGCTCTGGTGTTTCCTCGTTCACTCAATTGCCCAGCAGTCATTTGACCATTGCCTTGACAGTGCGTGGCCTGCTCGTCAGGCTGCGCGCTCGCATGGTGCTTTCAGGGCGGGACAAGCTGACCGCCGCCCAAACCACTGCTGGAAAATCACATGACCGATCATAATCCGTCACCAGACGAGTCCGCTGACGCGTTCCGCGGATTCGAGAAAGCGTTCCACGACGCGCAGGAACAACGCAAGCAAGACCTGAAGGATGCGACCGCCAAAGCGCGGCAGGATCAGGTCGATAAACTGACAGCCTATAAGATCGGCGATGCCGAATGGGACAAGCTGATCGAACATGCACGCGCGGCCGCAGGGCATGGCGATCAACAATTCCTGTTGATACGGTTCCCCAGCGAACTATGTACAGACAACGCCCGGGCGATCAATAATCCTCCGAATGACACGTGGCCCCAGACGCTTCGCGGCGAAGCGGCGGAAATTTATCAGCGATGGTTCGCGGCGCTTCGGCCGCATGGGTTCGGTCTGTCCGCCCAGGTGCTCGACTTCCCGGATGGCAAACCCGGCGATGTCGGCTTGTTCCTCCGCTGGGGCGAAGCGCGTTAACAAGTTTTGGGTGGTTTGCGAACTTTCGTTCGGCGTGGCCAGCAGCCTGCTCTGTCAACCGGTAGGCGAGCGGCTGACTCGATCGAGAAACCAGCGCACCGAGCGCTCGTGTTCGCCGGTGATCGACCTGGCGGAGACCGACCTCCGTCAGTCAAGCGCAATCAACCACGATTGGTGATACTTTGGAACACCCGTACCGGCCATGTGGCCGCATTGGGCAGAGCCTCTGCAACGCTTGTGGCGAAGTTTGACGCTGGAGCGCCACTCCACTTGGCCTGAATCGTAGGCGATAGAACGACGCCAATGCCAACAATATAAACGATCACGATCAAGGCAATGAGTAGGCGCATCGACCTGTCCTTCGAATGATGTGGGCACCGATCGCTGCTGCCACTGAGTTCGCGAGCGCAGGGCCCGGGCGGTTACGAGAGGGACGGCGAGGACAAATCACCGGAACCTGGACGAATTCCTCTCATGGAGAGACGCCCGAGCATTCCGGCATTACCAACGACGGCGATATCCGTAAAAGCCGCCGCCCCCGAGAAGCAAGAACAGCACGACGATGATGAGAATGGTTGTCATGGTTGCCTCCAATTCATGTCTGGCCATATGTCGGTTCGAGGCAACGGCATTGCCAGCCTCGGTATCTACCTACACGGAGAAGTTCGGTCCGGCTGCCCGAGCTCGATCGATCGGGACCGAATGCCTCAACCTGGCGCGGCCTGGGGCGCATAGTACGGCGGATTGGACACGCCGCCCGGCCGTTGCGCGTCAGCGGTGGTTGTTCCGTCGCCTGACCGCTGCAGCTACGGCATCATCAACGACCACACCATCGTGGTGCACCGGTCCAATCGCGAGATGGTTCACTCCTGCTAGCCCTTGGGCAAGGACTGGCGGGCTCCCGCGACTGGTATAGGTACTTTCCGATGATGGTAGCCGCGACGCAAAACCCTATAGGGAATCCGCGATACCACTCCCCTGGTGTCGCGGATTCTAGCTCAAGACTTCGGAAGGCGCGTTGGCTCCTCGTTGGCGCGCCTTCCTTTTTGTCATCCGCACCGCGCCGGCACGCCTTCAAACCCGGCAGAATGCCAGGCGGGTCCAGGTGACGCCCGGTTGCCCGAGGCTCGCAGCCAGGCCCTCGCGCCGCAGCGTCACGCGCAGGCCTGAGGCAGCCGCAAGCCGCACCGTCTCGTCGGCGGACACGCTGAACATGCGGCGGCCCTCGGGAACCGGCCCGTAGCGCAGCGACAGGCTCATCACACCGCCTGGTTTCACCAGCGCCGCCACGTTTGGCATCGCCCGCTGCCGCTGCGCCGCATCGAGGTGCATCCAGACCGCCGTCAGCATCACCACGTCGAATTGCTCGCGGCGCGGCATCAGCCGGGCGAGGTCCGGCAGGCTGTCGTCCAGCCACTCGATCAGCGGCGACGGGTGCAGCGCCATGGCGCGGGTGCGCATTTCGGCTGTCGGCTCGACCGCCACGACCCGATGGCCCAGCGCGGCGAACCCGGCCGCGTCACGCCCGGTTCCCGCCCCGATATCCAGCACATCGCACGCGTTGCTGGGGAGAAGGTGCAGGACCGGCCTGTGGCATTCGTCGAACGACAGGCTTTCATACTGCCGGACAAGCGTTTCGGCTTGCTCGGCATAGCCTTCCGTGCCGCTGACCGCAATCACGCTCTGCTGGCGCGGTATCTTGCTGTTCTCATAAGCGGCCTTGCCGGTTTCGCGACGCTGCACGATACGGGCGAGGCGGTAGCGGAGCATGGCGAGATCGATCGGCTCGGGATCGTACGACCCGCCACACCACGTGAGCTCCTCACGATGCTCTGGATGCGCCTTGTCAGCGATGATCTTCAGGAATCGTTCGTAGCCGAAAGGACCGCCGACATCCTCCGGCGGTCCGCGCCGCGCGCCTTCCACGAAGCGGGGATAGTGCAGCGACGGATCGGCTGGCCCAACAGCTTCGACGACGACACTGTGCCGCCAGTCATCGCCAAAGTCGTAAATGTAGTCGAACCGGCGGACGCCCCTCGCAATGAGCGTCGCGAGCCGCATGGACCTGGCGTGCAGCACCCTGCGGCCGTAATCCTCGCCCGGCGCGGGAACCCCATAGATTTTCTCGCCGACGCGAAACTTGTACAGATGGTAGTCCTGCCAGCCGAACACCGCCTGAATGACATCGTGCAAGCCCTTCAGATGGGCATTGGCCGGCACTTCGACCCGGCGCCAGATCTCCGGCGCGATCTCCAGCAGGCTGATACGCATGCGGACAATCGTCTCGGTGCCGCTCATTCCGCTAGCCTGACATGCGCAGGCGCGCGGTTCCAGAGGTGCCGCACGGGCAGGTGATCCGGCCTCCGCCGGCTGCCCTTCTGTCCGGCCGGCACTCCGCTATGCTGCCGGCCCGTTCGTCGTGTCAGGGAGGAACCAAGCCATGGCATCCATCACCGTCCAGGCCACCGACGGCTCCGGCAGCTTCGCCGCGTATTTGCTCGAGCCCAAGACGAAGCCGGCCGGCGTCGTCGTGCTGATCCAGGAGATCTTCGGCGTGAACCAGGCAATGCGCGACACCGCCGCCTGGGTCGCCGACATCGGCTTCATCGCCGTCTGCCCCGACCTGTTCTGGCGCATCGAGCCGGGCATCGACATCACCGACAAGTCGGAGGCCGAATGGAAGAAAGCTTTCGAGCTGTTCGGCAAGTTCGACCAGCCCAAGGGCATTGAGGACCTGAAGGCCACCGTCGCCGCCGCCCGCAAACTGCAAGGCGCCAACGGCAAGGTCGCCACCATGGGCTACTGCCTGGGCGGCCGCCTGGCGTTCATGATGGCAGAGCAATCGGATGCCGACGTGAACATCTCCTACTACGGCGTCGGCCTCGACAACCTGCTCGGCGACCTCGCCAAAGTCACCAGGCCCCTGCTGGTGCACATTGCCGACAAGGACGAGTTCTTCCCGCCGGAAGGCCGCGCCAAGGTGGTCGAGGCGACCAAGGGCCACAAGCTGATCCACAGCTACGTCTATCCCAACGCCGACCACGCCTTTGCCCGCGTGGGCGGCGTGCATTGGGACGGACGCTCCGCTGCCATCGCCAACGGCCGCAGTGCCGAGGCGCTGGTTGCCGCACTGGGCTGAACCGCCACGTGGGCCGGCAACGGCCCACGCGACGTTCGCTCCGGCGGTTGGCTCACTCGCCTGGTTCGAGGATCTTCTCCAACCGCTGGCGCTCGACCTCGAAATTTATCTTCGCGGTGGCCTTTGCCACGGCACAAAGGTCGGCTGACGGCCGAATATTCGTGTTCTGCCGCAGCCATGCGGCGATCTCGGCGAGGTGCCACAGGCTCGGATCGCCCGACACCGTCGGCGGCGGAAACGCCTCCCGCGTGGCTGCCTGTCCCGTGGCGTATTTCCGCATGTTCTGCCGGCTGAATCCGAAGATCGCAGCCATGTCGGTCAGGCCCACCAGGTCGGGGCCGGCCTGGACCAACGTTGCGCCGGGGATGGCCTGACACACATCCCTGATCGCGGAACCGAGGGCAGCCTCGGCAGACTCCGCCTGGCGGGTGAAGTCCAGGCCGATCATGCCGTGCCGTCCGACGCCCACCGAGGCGTCGTCGCAACCCGCCTCGTACAATGCGTCGAGATAATGCTCTGGTTCGTCGTCCCGATGCGGGAGGGTGAAGCTGAGCATGAATTCGTAGTTACGCATCGGTGCCTCCCTTTCCCTTGGGCCCCCGAACGGACTTCGCCTGTTGCTGTTGCACGTGACGAATGCAGCCATCGACAACCCGCCGGAGGTGGTGGGCGACATGTTCCGGCACGCGCGGGGTGCTCCAGACCGACTCCTGGCAAAAGGTGCCGCAACGACAGTCCAAATCATTCCAAGGGCATTGAATCTTGCCCCAGGCATAGCCTCGCAGCATGACAACGCGCCACCCACGCGCCTCGGCGTAGGCCAGGGCCGCTTCGATCTCCTTGTTGGGGTGCCGGAGTCGCCGCTGTGCCACAACAAGAGTTGGACAACATAATGGTTAAGGAAGGGTTGGTTGTCAAGTGACAACTCGAGGTCTGATCCCAGCCCGCGAAACGGCCGAACTCATCGACGTACTGCTCTTCGTCACGCCGACCAATGGGCTTGACCTGGTGATCGGCGTGACGTTCAGGCCGTCGTCCAAGTGTCAACGATAACGCGATCGCTCCGCACGGGGCAGCGCGAACGGCATCGTGTGGACCCCACGTCGTGCGGCAAAGGTGCTCGCATCCAACGGCCAGGAATTCATATGCGGGTGGCTCCTACGCCGCGGTGACCGGATCGAGCCCCGCACCCGTCGAGGTTGCCCGCGGCGGCTGCGCCGGCCTGAACATCAGCATCATCAAGGCGGCACCGAGCCCGAGCAAAACCGAGCCAATATAGAGCCGTCCGTAATTCCCATACGTGTCGAAAATCATGCCGCCCGCCAGCGGCCCCAGCGCCATGCCAAGGCTCGACGCCATGCTCGTCGCGCCGACGACCGTTCCGATGATCGGCAGGGGAAAATTCTCGCGTACGAGCACGGTGTAGAGCGGCATCACCCCCGCGTAGGCAAACCCAAAGACGGCCGCTACCGAATAGAATTCGTACTGCGCACGTGCGAAGAAATAGCAGCCAACCGCTGCCGCTTGCAGCAGCAGCCCAGAGACGAACGTCCGCTTTGCCCCGAACCGGTCGCCAAGCAATCCAAACGCGATCCGCCCTGCCAGGCCGGCAAGCCCTTCCACACTGTAGATCGAGACCGCCGTTGTGACCGCCAGGCCGCAGGAGATCGCATAGCTCACGGTATGGAACAGTGGGCCGGAATGGGTCGCACAGCACAGGAAATAGGTGAGGGCGAGCACCACGAACTGCGGCGATGTCAGCGCTGCCCGCACGCTCATTGGTGACTCGGGCTTGCGGGCCCCGGCGCCGATGGCCGCGAGGCCAGGGGCGCGGCGCACCAGGAAAGCCGCCGGCAGCAACAGCACCCAAACAGCGAGGCCAATCAAGAGTTGGGCGAAACGCCAATCATACGTCGAGACGAGTCGTGCCGCGATTGGCGCCACCGTCAGCGGCGCCACACCCATGCCGGCCGAGACCAGCGAGACCGCCAGACTGCGATGGCGGTCGAACCAGCCGGCGACGGTCGCCATCAGCGGCGCGAAAATGGCGCCCCCGCCAGCGCCGACCAGAACCCCATAGAGGAACTGAAACTCTTCGACGGTGGACGCTCGGCTTGCCAGCACCAGGCCGAGGCCCAGGATAGAACTGCCGGCCAGCAGAACGATCCGCGGACCGAACCGGTCCATCATCATGCCCCAGCCGAAACTGGCGATGCCCATTGTGACGAAGTCAAGTGTCATCGCCAACGAAATCGCGGTGCGTGACCAGCCGGTCGCAGCCGACATCGGTTGCAGGAACACGGGCAGTGAAAAGATCGAGCCGATCGCGACGCATCCCATAAACGCGCCGGCACCAACGATAACCCAACGGTAGTGAGTATTCATGGCGGTTTCCTGCTTATGCAAGCGTCCGGCGGAGGCCGCCTGGCGCGGTGGCTTTGCGGTGCGAACCGGCTACTGGTCTGTTCACCGTTCCATCTTGATCACGCGTTGTGCTTCCAGGCTAGTCATTCGGCAGCGGACTGGGGAGTAACAAGATTGACGGGACTCCCGGCGCCAGCACCCTGCCTGACGAGCCGACGAACCGTCAGGCAGGAGATTGCTTCGGCGCTGCGTGCCTCGCAATGACATGGGGGCAGCATCACTTGCTCTATAGGCACGTCGTTGGGCTGCCTCGCCCAATCTGCTGGCGGATTTCCGCCATCGTGCCGGCGAAACAGAATGCTTCAAGCGGTATATCGTCATGCTGTCCCCTGATGATTTCATCGCAGGCCTGGACCGCATCATGCAGACAAACATGTGAGCCGGGCCGCCGCGTGTAGCATTCGGCAGCAAAGAACGGTTGGGTGAAGAAGTTCATCAGCTTCCACGCCCGTGTCACCGCGACCGGAGTGGAGGCCAACGACTGATGACCATTGTCCCATGGCAGAACAGCCAGCGCGTCTCGCACACGCTCTACCACCTTCAAATGACCGTCATCGACCAACTTCGTTTCAAGCAGACAGGAGCAGCAGGTTCTGGGATCGACGGCCGGATAGAGCTGCGCTTTCGCAACCTCCCGCGATAGATGGATGACGACATCCGCGGCCTTCAGGGCCGACAATTGGTCTTCCGTCCACGGCTTCTCCTGTCCACGCAGAAAGAACGTTTGCACGGTACCGATAGTACCCTCGCTATAACCCTCCCGCTTCAGTGAATCGCCCAGCGAAAATCCGTCTTGCATCGACGCCGGCCAGGCCGGTGAGAACGGCGGCATCACGACGAACAGCGACATCGGGATGCGGCGGTCGCTCAGGCGGCGCGCCAATTCCTCCATCAGGACAAGAGCACCGGCGCCGGGCTCGCCGGCGATCGCCACGCTACCGCCGGCCATAAGCGGGCACATCACGTCGATGACCTTGATACCCGTCTCGACGAGTGTCTTGCTGCCGGCAGCGTCCGACGCCCGACCCGCGAGCAAGGGCGCGACGTGCTCGAAACCGATCTGGTGGATCTGCGTCTCGGTCTGCCGGCCGGAGCTCAGGACGGTCGCGCCGCTCCGAAGCGAGGCAATCGGCATGGCCGCAAGGCCTCGCACGATACCGCCGCCCGGTCGTTGCACGACCTGCACCGGGACGGCACGCTTGCTGGCTTCATCGCTGACGAGCAGTTCCGTCAGCAGATCGGGCAGTGACGCCGGATCGAACAATGCATCGACCCTGCTGCCGCTTGCGGAAATCAGACGACCAATGCGGTTCGCAAAGTCATCGGGCAGCCCATGGGACTGGAGCGTGCTTTCCACCATGGTGAGCATCCTTTGCTTCAGTTGCATGCGAGCGGCGTGCAGCCGGTTGTTTACTGTCGTTATGGGCAGATGGAGGAAGATCGCTATATCCTGTTGCGAGCATTCGTGGACGAAGAACAGGGTGGCCGGTTCTCGCAGCCGGGCCGGCAGCGCCGCGATAGCAGCCAATGCCGCGGCTTCCTGCTGGCGATGCTCCAAGACCCGATCTGGTGCGGCTTCTTCGCTTGCGATATCCGCCGCCTCGGTCAGGGGCACGACGTTCAGGCCCGGTCTTCGCAGCGCGCGGAAGGCGTGGTGGCGAACGATGCTGCGTATCCAGCCGGGAAAGGCGTTCGGATCGATCAACTTCGGCAATGCGGACCAGGCAGTGATGAACGCTTCCTGGGTAATGTCCTCCGCCAGTTGGAAATCATGCACCAGCGCGAGGGCCGAGCCGAAGGCAAGATGCTGAAAGCGATGCGTGAGCGCCACGAAGGCGTCCACGTTGCCATCGCTGGCCCGGCGAACGAGGTGTGCAAGATCCATCGGCTCTCCCTCACCCCAGTAAGTGCCAAAAACTGGGGTGCGCCTTTATGGGCGGCGAGGGAGATTTTGCGCGAAACGCCGCAACATGGAAAACCGCTGGCGGCAGGCACCGATCCCCAATGTCCCTACCAGCAGCAGAGCGATGCTGGCAGGTTCCGGCACGATTGAGCCGGCGCTGGTGCCGGCTGACGCCAAAGCCACAACATGGCTGTTCGTATCGTAATCCGCGTCCGAAGTATAATTTCCCGGCACGGCAATCGCGAGGCGCGCCGTTGTACCGATGCCCGACCAATCGAGGAAAAGCAGGTTGCTCCTGGTCGCGCTGTCCTCAAGAGTAGCCTCGTAGTACTCGCCGGGCCCGTTATTGTAATCCCAACTGGGTTGTGGAGCAGTACTGGTCAGGCCAGGCACGTCATAGACAAACGTGAATGACGGCAGATAGGTGCCCGCCGTGACCTGAATGTCAGCCGACAGTATTTGCGTGAGTTGATTCGCCGAATTGTAGTCGTAGGTGATTGATCCTGACAATCCACCTCCATCGTCCCATACCGCGCCGCTGAATGCCAGCGTGGCGATCGTGTCAGCGTGTGCAGGGATGGAGAACACGCTCGCGGAACCCGCGATGATGGGGCCGGCCAGGACGATCGTTCGCAACACCCGCGCAAAACTGCCGCGCATCATCAACTCTGCTCCAATGGGGTCGGCGAAGCGGTGCGCCAGGGACGATCAGGGATAGCGGTGTCCGGACTACAAAACGGTTGCGCTTCAGGCCTCGGCAGACCGAGGCCTTTGCCCAAGAAAATTTTCGCCTGTCAGCGCGAGATGGTTTGCCGGCGGCCTCTTGCAGGAAGCTGGTGCCTTGCCATCATGGCCCGTTCCGTCAGGCGTTGGCGCCTGGCGGGCTGCGTGTTGCCTCGAACAGGAACCACGTGCGCCGTTCGGTCTCGTCGATCCACACTTCAAGCAGGCTTGCCGTGGCGACATCGCCATACTCGTCGCAAACATCATGGACCTGGCGCATCTCGGCCACCAGCTTCTGATTGTCTTCGCGTAGTTCCGCGAGCATATCCTGTGGTTCGACATACTCGGCGTCGTTGTCGAGGATCCGTTGCTGGCGCGCGATATGGCCGATGGATCGCAGCGTGGCACCGCCGATTTTGCGGCACCGTTCAGCCAGCGGGTCGGACATCGCGAAGATCTGATCGCCATGCTCGTCAAGCAGCAGGTGGTAATCGCGGAAATGCGGCCCGCTCATGTGCCAGTGGAAATTCTTGGTCTTCATGTACAGCGCGAACACGTCCGCCAGAAGTCCGTTCACCCCCGCGCAGATATCGCGGGTGGCGTCGGCCGTCAGGTCGGTTGGCGTGCCGAGAAGTTCCCGGGTGTGGACGTTCTGCGTATGCGGTTGGCCGCTGGACGTGGGCTTCGCCATGATTGTTTCCTCATAAGGAAGGTTGCGTTCTGTCGTTGCCGTAGGGTGACCCGCGGGTCGCCTGGTCGCAAAAAGCGACGGGCAAGCCCGCGAACTTTGGCTATGACCTATGTCTGACCGGTCACGTCCAGGATCAGCTTCGCGATTGTATCGGGCTGGGAAATCAGCGACAGGTGGCTTGCCTTCACTTCAATGGTCGTCGCGCCCATCCGCCTGGTCATGAACCGATCTAGGTCCGGATTGATCGTCCGAGTTCTCCCATGTTAACGCGGTCAGAGTCCCAACCTCCCCAGGAGACCTCGAACATCTGGGCGTTGTCTTGTCAGTTTCGGCTCTGTTGGTCCGCTTCACAGGCCAATCTTGCAGCAACTCCCTAAGACTAATAGCCTTGTTTCCTAGGAAATGATACCATGCCGGCCGCCAGCCGATCAGGAGCCGCCGCCATGCCTCGTCCATCGCCTCTCGCCTGCACTGCGATCGCCCCGCCCGAGCCTGCGATCGCCCCGGCCGCCGCCCCTGCCGCGGCCCCGCCTGCCGCCGGCAAGCGCAGGCAAGAACGCAAGAAAAAGGAACCACCGATGCACACCGATGCACGCCGACGGGTCCGAGTCCGGCACAACCGTTCACGGCGGATATCGAACGACCAACCCTGGCAAGCCGCGCCTGAGCAGTGGCCCCCGTCCCATCAGTGTGCATCGGTGGTTCCAAATTCTTGCTTGGTCGCGAGCCGCACAAGGCTGCCGGACAGGCTGGTCATCACCACGAGCAAAACCCCATGCACCAATTCTGAACCGGCGTGCGCCCGGATCGCCTGCCGGACGGACCAGCATCGACCGCGCCGATCCGGTGCAACAACCCCATGCACCAGACCATCGCGCCGCAACCGGCTTGCCTGCTCTGGCCGCCGCCACCGCGCTCCCGCCGCAGCCGGCACAACCCCATGCACCAGTACGCAGCCCGGCGATCGCGGAACCGCCCCGCCTCGGCGGGCGCAATCTCCGCCGCTGGCTGCGCCGGCAGGAAGAGAAGCGTCAGGGGCCGGCGGGCGCGCGCGCATCCCACCCCCTCCCATAACCAAGGGGGGAGTGTTAAAGCGGTGCCATGGACGCAAGCACCAATCCCGCCACCGCCGGCAAGGGCCTGGCGAAGTCCCCGGGCGCGCTCGCCGGCATCAAGGTCGTGGACCTGACCCGCGTGCTGGGTGGCCCGTATTGCACGATGATCCTGTCGGACCACGGCGCCGAGGTCATCAAGATCGAGCCGCCCCAGGGCGACGAGGTGCGCGACTGGGGCCCGCCCTTCCATGACGGCGACGCCAGCTACTTCATCGGCATCAACCGCAACAAGCAGGCCATCTCGCTCGACGTCGGCAAGCAGGCCGGCAAGGAGGTGCTGCTGCGCCTGCTGGGAGGCGCCGACGTGCTGACGGAAAACTTCAAGCCCGGCGCGATGGAGAAATGGGGTCTCGGCTACCACGAGGTGCTCTCGCAGCGTTTCCCGTCGCTGATCCACTGCCGCATCTCCGGCTTCGGCGGCGACGGACCGCTCGGCGGGCTGCCGGGCTACGACGCCATCCTCCAGGCGATGACCGGCCTGATGAGCGTGAACGGCGACGCTACTACCGGCCCGATGCGGCTCGGCACCGCGATCGTGGACATGGGCACCGGGCTCTATTCGGCGATCGGCATCCTGATGGCGCTGCACGAGCGCAAAACGTCCGGCCGCGGCCAGTATCTCGACATGACGCTGTACGACTGCGGCATGGCGCTGCTGCATCCGCAGGCGGCGAATTACTTCCTCAATGGCAAGCGTCCCGCCGGCACCGGCAATCCGCATCCCAACCTGGTGCCGTACGACAAATATCCAACCAGGACCTGCGACATCTTCATCGCCAGCGGCAATAACGGGCAGTTCCGCAAGCTGTGCGAACTGATCGGCCGGCTGGAACTCGCCGACGATCCGCGCTTTGCCAATAACGGCGAGCGCAATACCAACCGCGACGCGCTCGGCGCCGAGTTGGCCGCCGCCTTTGCCCAGCAGGACGGCTACGAACTCGCCGACCGGCTGATCCGCAACGGCGTGCCCGCCGGCCCGGTGATGCCGGTGGACGAGGCCACCGCCGCGCCGCATACCGCGCACCGCGAGATGGTCACCGAACAGGATTGGTACAAGGGTCTGGGCACACCCATAAAACTGTCGCGCACCCCGGGCGGCATGCGCCGTCCGCCGCCCCGCTTCGGCCAGGACGGTGCGGCGGTGCTGGCACGGCACGGCTATTCGGACGCCGAGATCGCCGCGTTGCAGCGCGACGGCGTGCTGCATAGCAAGCGCCGGACCTGACCCTGCGCGTCGCTGGCAGACCGGGCTGGTGAGGCCGATGCCGCTCGACCGGTCCGTGCGCGACGTGTTGAAGCTGCGCGGTGAGACCGCCATCGCCTGGGCGGTGTTCGATCCGGTCTGGTATCTTCAGGCCTATCCCGAGGCATCCGCAGCGCTACCGAACCGCCAGCCGGCGACCGTGCTGGCCTGGTATTTCGAGCAGGGCCAGCAGTTGGGTCACGCACCCAACATCTTCTTCGACGAGGCATGGCATCGTCGCGCCTATCCCGCGGTCGACGCCATGGTGAGCGAGAGCCGCGTGGAGTCGGCGTTCGATGCCTATTGCCGCGGCGGGCAGGCACGCTCGCCGCACTGGCTGTTCGACGAATACTACTATCGCCGACGCTATCCAGACCTGAGCGACGCCGTGTTGCAGTCGAACGATGTGGTCAACGGCTACGACCATTTCCTCCGGCATGGCGCCAAAGAGGGGCGCCTCGGCCATCCGCTGTTCGACCCGCGATTCTATACCAGCGCTCTGGAGCCGGAGGCGGCGGCGCAGGCGCGGGCATCGGGGCCGTTCCACTATTACGTGCGGCGTCTCGGCGCCTCCGGCCCGGAACCGCGCACCACGCTGTTCTTCGATCCCGCCTGGTACCGGCAGCGTTATCCGCGCGTCGCGGAGGCGCTGGCAACCGGCCGGTGGAGCAGCGCGCTGCAGCACTACCTGTGCAACGATACCCCGGCCGCGTTCGATCCGCTGCCGGAATTCGGAGAGCATTTCTATCTCGCGCGCAATCCCAGCGTCGCCGAATCGGTGCAGCGCGGCGAGCGCCGCAACGGCTACGCGCATTACGTGACGCATGGCGCGGCGGAGCAACGCGCGCCATGCGAGACGATCGATCTGCGCTGGTACGCGTCGCAGCCGCAGGTGCGCGACGACCTGGAACAAGGCCGTGCCGCGCATGCGTTCGAGCATTGGCTGCTGTTCGGCCGCCACCAGCAAGCGCCCGCCGCGCCGCCGCCCGAGGAACGCCTGACGGAGGCTCAGTGCCGGACCCTGTTCCGCCGCAAGGCTGAGGTCCTGGCGCCAATGTTGGGACGCGCGCCACTGGATTTCTCCATCGCCGGCAAGCCGCTGCTGAGCGTCGTGATGGTCGTGCGCGACCATCTGGCATTCACCCTGGCGGCGCTGGCGTCACTGCGATCCAACCTGGCGGGCGATGTCGAGCTGATCCTGGTGGACAGTGGTTCGACCGACGAGACGCGGCACATCGCCCGCTACGTGCGCGGCGCGCAGGTGCTGCGGTTCGACACCGACATCGGCCTGCTGCGCGGCGCCAATGCGGCGCTGCCCTGCATTCGCGCCGGCGCGGCGTTGTTCCTGCACAACGACGTGGAGCTGGTACCGGGTGCGGTGGCCGCTGCGTTGCGCAGCCTGGAGTCCGATCCGCACATCGGAGCGGTCGGTGCCAAGGTGATCCGCGCGCATGGCCTGCTGCATGAAGCCGGCGGCATCGTCTGGCGCGACGGCACGATCCAGGCCTATCAGGCCGGTGCATCGCCGCTGCTGCCGGAGGTCAATTTCCGCCGCGACGTGGACTATGGCTCGCGTGTCTTCCTGCTGGTGCGGACAGAGTTGCTGCAGACGCTGGAAGGTTTCGACGACGCTTTCGCGCCCGGCCTGTATGACGACGTCGATCTCTGCGTGCGCATCCGGCAGAGCGGTTTCCGCGTGGTGTACGATCCGGCGGTCGCGGTCTACCACATGGTGCATGGCAGCGCGCCCGCCGGTGCGCCGGCGGAAGCCGATCTTGCGAGGCAGCGTGAGGTATTCTGCCGCAGGCACGCGGCCTGGCTGGAGCAATGCGTGGTCGCCGGCCCGGCATCGGCGGTGTTCGCGCGCCACGCTGGTGCGTCCACGCAGCGCGTGCTGTTCATCGAGGATATGCTGCCGTTGCGCCGGCTCGGCTCCGGCTTCGTGCGGTCCAACGACCTGGTCCGCACGATGGCCGCGATGGGCTATGGCGTGACGGTTTATCCGGTGGCGCCCAACCGCTTCGATCTGTCCGCGGCCTATGCCGACATGCCCGATACGGTCGAGATGATCCACGATCGCAGCATCGATGAGCTGCGCGATTTCCTGCTGCAACGCCCGGGCTTTTACGACGCGATATGGATCGCCCGCACGCATAACCTGGACCGCGTGCGGCCGATCCTGCAGCGTGTGTTTCCCAACGGCGGTCCCCGCATAGTACTGGACACCGAGGCGATCGCAGCGGTGCGGCAGGCGGAAAAGGCGGACCTGGCGGGCGAGGCGGCGACCGATCTCGATGCGGCGATCCGCGCGGAATTCGCCAATGCCGACGTCTGCCACAGGATCGTCGCGGTGAATGCGGTCGAGGCGCAGATGCTGCGCGACCTGGGTTACCAGGACGTCACGGTGATCGGCCACATGCGCGCGTCACGCCCGACGCCGCGGCCGTTCGACAAGCGCGCCGGCCTGCTGTTCGTCGGCGCAATGCACCAGCCGGACAGCCCGAATTATGACAGCTTGTGCTGGTTCGTCGATGCGGTGCTGCCGCTGATCGAGCGCGCATTGCGCTGGGAAACGCGCCTGACCGTGGTTGGCTATACCGCGCCGGAGGTGAGGCTCGACCGTTTCAAGGACCATCCGCGCGTGACCTTGCGCGGCGTGCTGGCGGACACCGAGCCATTGTACGACTCGCATCGCGTGTTCGTGGCGCCGACGCGGATCGCCGCCGGGACGCCATACAAGGTGCACGAGGCCGCGTCGTTCGGTTTGCCGGTGGTGGCGACGGAGGTGCTGCGCCGCCAGCTCGGCTGGAACGATGGGACGGACCTGCTGGTTGCGTCGGGCAATGATCCGGCGTTGTTCGCGCAGCGGGTGGTGCGGCTGTATCGCGATGCGGCATTGTGGCAGGCGCTACGCGATGCGGCACTGGAGCGGCTGCGGCAAGAGAACGATGCCGCCGGGTACGCGGCGGCGGTCGAATCTGTACTGGGGCCGGCGAAACCGGGACCGGCGAACAGCAGTGGCGGGCAGATAGCGGACCCGGCGCAACAGCGGGCCGACTGAAGCTGCCGTCAGGGCGCGGTGCCGCGCAGACAGGTCCGGTGCAGCACGCGCGGATAGCGTGCCGCGTCGAAATTCGCGTCGGCACGATGCAGCAGGCAACGGTTGTCCCACATCAGCATGTCGCCCGGCCGCCAGTGGTGGCGATACACGAACTGGTCCTGCGTGGCGTGCGCCTGCAACGTCGCCAGGCGTGCACGTCCTTCCGCCATCGGCCGGCCGTCGAAATGCGACGCATGCTCGCCCATGAACAGGCTCTTGCGCCCGGTATCGGGATGCACCCGCACCAGGGGATGGCTCATCGGCGGGGCATCGCGGACTTCTTCCGGCGTCGCCTGCTGACCACTCTTCTGCCGCGACAGCTCCCAGCTATGGATCACGCGCACCCCATCCAGTTCCGCCTGCTCTGCCGCATCGAGTGCGTCATACGCCGCCGTCATGTCCGCGAAGCAGGTGTTGCCGCCCTCCGGTGGCAGCGTCACCGCATGCAGCACGGTGGCGAGTGACGGCTCCGGACGGAACGATTTGTCGCTGTGCCAGGCTTGCGATCCGACCTTTCCGCTGGGCACGCCCTGGGCGTCGAGGTTGGAGACGGTATGTACCAACGGATTATCCGCGCCGCGATTGCTGGCAATGTGCCGTTCCAGCGTGCCGAACTGCTGCGTGAACGCGATCTGCTGGTCCTTGTTCAGCGCCTGGTCGCGGAAGCACAGCACGTGATGGCGCACGAACGCGGCATAAACGGCGTCGCGCGTCGCCGCATCGAGAGGCTGGCGCAGGTCGAGCCCGATGACCTCGGCGGCAAGCGCAGGGGAAAGCGGACGCAGCGTGAAGCTCTGGCCGGCTTCGGGGCGGACGTCCAGGACCATCGACATGCGCTTTGCTCCTCCCGTGTGTGGTCTGGCCGCCATCCTGGGCGTGTGCACGCCGAAAGGCAAAACCGTGCGGCTTGTCGTCCTACTAACCATTTGTTCGTAATTCCCGGCTACATCACGAAGCCCTGGGCGAATGGCCGCCCACCGGCGGACCGTATATGGGCTTCGTGGCAGGCGGCGACTTCGTGGCAGGCGGCAGGGTTAGCGCGCGTGGCTTGCCTTGGGATTTGATCGAAGTCGCACAGGCTGGCGCCCAGCAGCGCTTGCGGCTGCGTTGCGCATCGGGCGATTTGCGTGGCCTGGAATGGGACATCCTCTATCCCAACGAGCAAGTCGAGGTCGTGTGCCCGGCGCTGCGGCCAGACGCGCCCGGACCGCTGGCGTCCTGGCGGCTGCATCACATCGCCTGCCTGTTGGAGCAAGTTCCGGGTCCGGACGATATGCTGGCAGCCGCGCCCGGACGAGTGACGATCGAACCGTACCAGCTCGTGCCGCTAATGCGCGCGTTGGAAATGCCGCGGCCACGACTGTTGCTGGCCGACGGCGTGGGCCTGGGCAAGACCATCCAGGCGGGGCTGATCGCCACCGAACTGATCGCGCGCCGGCGGGCGCACCGGATTCTGGTGGTGTCGCCCGCCGGTCCGCTGCTGATGCAATGGGAACACGAACTGCGGCAGCGCTTCGGCCTGCGCTTCATGCCGGTCACCGACGCTGCCACGCTGCAACGCGAGCGCCGCAGGATCGAGCTCGGCGGCAATCCGTTCGACAGCATCGCGCTGTGCCTGGTCTCGCTCGACTTCGCCAAGCAGGAACGCGTGCTGGAGGATCTGGAGCGATCGTCCTGGGACCTCGCCATCATCGACGAGGCGCATCACTGCATCGGCGAGTCCGCCGGCACGGATCGCGACGACACGTTGCGCCGGCGGCTGGCCGAAATGGTCGCGCGGCGGAGCGATGGGCTGCTGCTGCTGACCGCGACCCCGCATGACGGCTACGATGCGCACTTCGCGTCATTGATCGAATTGCTCGATCCCAGCCTGGTCGATGGGCGAGGCGGTCTGGCGGGCCTGGCCTATCGTCGCCACGTGGTGCGGCGCCTGAAGTCGCATATTCGCAATCCCACGACCGGTGAACCGTTGTTCCGTGAGCGCATGGTGACGCCGGTGCGCATCGAACTGCGTGGTGTCTCGGCCAGGCCGGTGCAGGCGTTCCACACCGCGCTGGCCGCACTGGTCGCACCTCGGCTGCGGCGGGCGAAACGGATCGGCGACTATGCGGATGCGCTGGCGTTCATCGGGTTGTTGAAGCGTTCGGTTTCGACCGTTGCCGCCTGCGTCAACACGCTGCAGGTGGTCGCCGAGCGTTATCGCCTGCTGCGAGCGAACGGCAACGACGCGGAGGCCTTGCGCAAGGAGCGCGCCCGCGCGCTGCGAGCCTATCGGCGCAGGCGTTTGCGCTTCGGCGTGCTCGATGCCGCCGCGGAAAACACTGCGGCGGCACTTGAAGTCGAGGATATGGCGGCCGATCTGTGCAGCTTCGGCACGGATGATCTGTCTGCCGAACTGCGGTCAGGCCGCACGGCATCGCGGCATGACGCCGACAAGACCGTGGACGCCCTGGAAGAATTGATGCGGCTGGGCGCCGACGCAGGGCGGCACGATCCGAAACTCAATGCCATGCTGGATGAGGTCCGGCTGATCCGCGCGGCGCATCCGGCGACCAACGTCCTGATCTACACGGAATATGCCGACAGCCAGGCAGCCTCGGTGCACGCACTGCGTCACGCCCGGGGCATCGTGGGGGAGGTGCTGGCGATCAGCGGCACCGATCCGGACCGCGAACGCACGCGAATCGCCGAACGATGCGCGGAACACGACGGCATCATCCTGGTCAGCACCGATTCGATGGCGGAAGGCCTGAACCTGCACCAACGGTGTTTCCACCTGATCCATCTGGACCTGCCGTACAATCCCAACCGCCTGGAGCAACGCAATGGCCGCATCGACCGGTATGGCCAACTACACGATCCGGAGATCCGCTACCTGTACCTGGCCGGCACGTTCGAGGAACGCCTGCTGCTGCGGCTGATCGCGAAATACGAAAAGGCCCGTGCGTGTCTTGCCGTGATGCCGGACACGCTCGGCGTGACCGCGGATGAAGCGGCCTGGAGCAAAGGGCTGGTCGCCGGCTTCGCCGAGGATCAGGCCGCATTGTTCGAGGACGATGCGCCGGCAATCCGCACTCTCGATCGGGTCGCCGAGGCGGGCAATGCGGCGGCGTTTCGCGACCTGCTGCATGAGATCGATCGCGCATTCGCCGGTCATGAACGGCATTCGGTCCGGCATGGCTGGCTGGTGGAGCAAGGCCTGAACGCCGACCTCAAGCAGATGGCGGCGGCTGATACGGCACGGCAGCGCAGCGACACGTTGCTCGGCCATATCGACCTGGCGGACTTTGTCGCCGCGGCAATCGAGGCCGAGACCGGCGGCGCGGCTATCGATGCCGACCGGCTGCAACTTCCCTCGGACTGGACCGCTGCGCTGGATGATCTGCCGGGCTACGATGCGCAGACAACAACTCTCCGCATCACGCGCGACCGCGACAGACTGCGCAATGCAGATGGTGAGCCGCTGGCGTTTCTGGGGCGGGCACATCCTCTGGTGCGGCGCGCGGTTTCGCGCGCGCGGCGGACTGACATCGCCGAATCGCGCAGCGCACGCGATTGCCGGGTCAGTGTTGCGCGCGGTGATAGAGGTGGGGCGCCTGCCGTTCTGCTGTCATACACCGTCGAGATCGCCAGTGTGAATCGGCTGGAGTTGCAGCTTGTCATCGCGGTACTGCTGCCGGTGTGCGGGCCGCCGAGCGAATTTCCGGAGCCGGAACGCTGGCTGGCGTTGGCGATGCCCGATCGGGCGATTCCGGCCGACCTGGTGTGGCAACGGCTGTTCGCATCCTGGCTGCCGAAGCGCCAGCCACAGGCGGAGAAATTCGCAGCCGTCATCATGGATCGCGTGGCAGCGGACTTCGTCAGAACGCAGCGCGATCGCGCCGACCAGGAGGTTGTCGACCTGCAACGCTGGCTGCGAATTCGGGCCGACGACATTTGCGGTGCGCACATGCCACGCACGGCCGACCTGTTCGGCCTGGCGCCGACCCTGCCAGATTGGAAGTCGTTGCCTGCACCGCTCGATCGACTTGCCGCCTTCGCCGCGGATGCGGACAATCCCCCGGCCAGGCGGCGCGAGGCAACCAGCGCGGTGGCATTGTTCCAGCGCCGCGCCATGGAACGCGAACGCCGAACAGCGTTGTTGCCGCCTCGTCTGCGGCCGATCGGCATGTTGCTGCTGGTGCCGGAGGATTCTGGCGCATGAGCCTCGATCTGCATGAGTGCACGGCGTCAGGGCCCGGGCTGCCGGAGTCGTTCCTGCGGTTTGAACTGGCCGGCCTGTTGGACAAGCGTGGCCTGTTGCCAAGGTCCGGCAGGTCCTTCGAGCAAGGCTGGGACGCGGTGCGAAGGCAGGTTCGCGCGCTTGGCGGTGCCGGCGGTCCGTTGCGCGTTGCCAACCACATCCTGGCGCCGCTGGCACCGTATCTGGGCTACGGAATGCCGCTGCGTCAGGAAACGGTGGCGACACGCGAGGGCCTCGAAGAGGGCGGCTGGCTCATGCGTGCGCCGGGCGGAGCGCGCCTGCGCGCATGGTCGGTCGGTATCGACACAGACCTCGATGCGCCGCATCTCAGTGGCCGTGCCTATCGGTTCAGTCCGGCACGCAGCGCGTCACGCGTGCTGCTGAGTACTGGCGAAGCGGCCGGACTGCTGACCGACGGGGCGGAGTTGCGCTTGCTGTTATGCGATCCTGCCCGTCCCGACAGCTATTTCGCCATACCGCTGACCGGGACCGCGGGTTGGCAGGAGCAAAACCTGGCGCCGGATTCGTACAGGGTATTGCTGGCGCTGGCGGGGCCGTTTGGGCTCGCGGCGCTGCCGGATATTTTAGATGCGGCGAGGCTGAGCCAGGCACGCGTTACCAAGGATCTGCGTATCCAGGCACGCGCGGCAGTTGAAGGTTTTCTCCAGGCGGTGCTTGAAGATCCGGCGAACGCCGATCGGTTGCGGCGCCACACGGATCGGAATCGGCTGGCAAGGCGGCTGTGGGAGGAAG
Source organism: Acetobacteraceae bacterium (assembly GCA_035486135.1). Lineage (GTDB taxonomy): Bacteria > Pseudomonadota > Alphaproteobacteria > Acetobacterales > Acetobacteraceae > JASHVB01. The sequence continues at coordinate 4,240 of DATHNI010000335.1, read as the reverse complement.
GTCTTGTCCTGGTCTATCGCCTCCTGTTCATTTTGAAGCTGGAAAGCGCGGCCGATCCCGCGCGCGCATTCAGTTTCGCGTCGACCGCGCTGTGGCGACATGCGCTGTCCCCGAACCAGGCGCTGGGTCCGCTTGTGCGACGGCACCTCGATCAGGGGCAGGAGACCGGGCGGATGCTGGCCGACGGGCTGCGCACCGTGTTCCGGGTGTTTCGCGACGGGCTGTCATGCAGCGAACTCGCTATCGCGCCACTCGGCGGCGCGCTGTTCAGCGGCGGATCGACACCGTTGCTGGATGCTCTGCATTGGAGTGAACGGGCGGCGGCAGTGTTGCTCGATCGCCTGCTGTGGACCACGCCGAAGGGCCGCGAGCGCGAGCGCGTCCAGTATGGTCCACTGGATGTCGAGGAACTCGGGCGGGTGTACGAAGCTCTGCTGGAACTGGAGCCCGGCATCGCGTCAAAGCCAATGATTCGGCTGCGCCGCGCCAGACTGGAAGTCGTCGTGCCGATGGAACGTGCGGGTCACATTGCTGCCGCTGATGGTGCGGACGACGACGAAACCCCAGACGACAGCAGCGTCGTTCGTAAGCACGACATACCGGCTGGCCGCTTCTATCTTCGTGTCGGCCTCGGCCGCAAAGCGACCGGTTCCTACTACACGCCACATGAATTCGTGCGCTTTCTGGTGCGAGAGACGCTTGGCGAAACGGTAGCTGTCCGCAGCCCTGACCACGATCCCAACCCGGCCGGCATCCTGTCGCTTAAAATTGTCGATCCGGCGACCGGCAGTGGGCATTTCCTGGTTGAGGCGTGCCGCTTTCTGGGCGAGGCGTTGTATGCGGCGTGCCGGCTCTGCGACACGCAGGCGGCAGCGGCGGATGCGGCTGCCGCACGTGCTGCCGGGGACCAACGCACTAAGCTTCTGGCGCGCGCCGAAAGGTTGCGCACCCGAGTTGCCGACCTGCCGGACCCGGATCGGGCACTGCTGGCCTATCTTCCAAGCCGGGCGAACGAGGGCGGTGATTCCGGCATCTCGCAAAGCAGGGCACTTGCCATCTGTCGCCGGCTGGTGGCGGTGCACTGTCTTTACGGCGTGGACCGCAATCCGCTGGCGGTGGAACTCGCAAAGCTGTCGTTGTGGCTTGAGTCCTATGCCGAGGGACTGCCGCTGACCTTCCTGGATCATCGGCTGGTGCATGGGGATTCGCTTGGCGGGCCGTTCTTCACGCAGCTTGCGAGTTTGCCGGTCGGCGGCGGGCCACTCGATCCGCTGCTGGCACGCGGCGTTGCGGAGCACCTTGCCACCGCATTGCAGGAAGCGCTGGCGGAGGTGCGAGCCTTGCAAGCGACGGTTGGGCGGGATGCGGCTGACCTCGCGTTGAAGGAGGCGGCGAAGGTCCGTCTGGATGCGACGCTGCATCCATTGCGGCAGTTGGCCCGCGCGTGGTCCGGCGCGGTGATGTTGGGCCTGCGCGGGGCGGACGACGAGTTCCTGGCGTTGATACGGCTTGTGGCAACCAATGGAACCTGGCCCGAGAAGCTGACACGCCGCCAGGGTGCGTTGCTTGCGGCGGGCAGGGCGGCGTTGCCTTGGGACCTGACATTCCCCGAAGTGTTCCAGCCCGACGCTGCGGGTTTGCCAACTGGCGGTTTCGACGCGGTGCTGGGCAACCCACCCTGGGACATGGTGCAGCAGAATTCCAAGGAATTCCTTGCCGGTTTCGATTTGTCCATTCTTAACGCGCCAACCAAACGAGAGGCGCGCGGCAAGCAGGCGTGGCTTCTGACAGATCCGCTCATAGCTGCGGCCTTTCAAACCTACCAGGAGAACTTTGCGCACCAGCATCGGGTGGTGGACAGGCTCTATGCGCATCAGAAGGTCGCAGTGTCGGGGCAGCCGACCGCAGGGAAACTCGATACGTTCCGGGTCTTCGCCGAACGCACGTTGCACTTGGCAGGGCCGCAGGGCGTTATCGGGATGGTGGTTCCATCGTCGTTCCATGCCAACGAAGGCGCGACCGGGATACGCCGGCTGTATCTGCGCGAGACCGAGCTTCGCACCTGCCTGTCGTTCGAAAATACCCGTAAGCTGTTCGATATCAATCTGCGCCAGAAGTTCGCTCTGGTGGTGGCTCGCCGGCCTGGGCCGACCAGGGAGGTGCGATGCGGATTCTACCTCGACGACATCGCACAGGTTGACGACCCAGCGCGGATCATGTGCTACGATCAGGCATTCATCGAGGAATCCGGCGGTGCTCACCTGAATTTTCTGGAGCTGCGCTCAACAGCCGATCTCGCGATCGCACGCCGGGTTTTTCTCGCCCATCCATCGCTGCGGGATTGGACGTCGCGGCGCGGTATCGTGCTCGGGCGGGAGATGAATATCACCGACGATGCGCATCGCGTCACACCTGTCGCGCGATTGCGGAGCGGCCGGCAGGGCTTTCTGCTGCTGCATGAAGGCAAGACCATTCAGCAATTCGACGACCGCTGGGATGCCGGCGCGCGCTACGCGGTCGCGCTGTCGGCACTGGACGACAAGCCGGCGTGGCGAGAGGCCGCGCGCTTTTTTCGGCTGGCGTTGCGGAGGATCGCCCGATCGACGGATGAACGCACGGCAATCGCGGCGTTCACCTCGCCGGGTTATGTATTCAACAACACCGCGCAGGCGGAGCGTGCGCCGCAGCAGCGGTGCAATGCGGTCGCTCTGCAACTCTGTGCGCTAATCAACAGCTTCACCTTCGACTGGGCGTTGCGTCAAAAAACAGCAGCGACGATCAATCTGTTCATTCTTGAAGCCTGCCCCGTGTGCGAGCTGCCGCCCCAGGCGGCTCGCTTCCTGGCGCACGGTGCGCTGCGCTTGTCGAGCAATCACGCTGCCTATGCGCCCCTGTGGCGAGAGCAAGTCGGTAACGCCTGGCATGAGGCGAAGCCGCACACAGGTTGGCCGGCAATGGCGACGGAACCGGGTCGGTGGCAGTTGCGCGCAGCGATCGACGCGGTTGTCGCGCAAGCCTATGGCATCGACCGTGCCGACTACCAGCGTGTCCTTGCCAGTTTTGCCCACAAGCATTTTCCGTCCGCACCGGGGCTGTGCCTCGCGGCATTCGATGCACTGACGGAGCAAGGGCTCGCCGCGTTTTGCCACGCCCACGATCCCTATGACGACATCGCGCTGGTTACCGGCGTTGCGTCTCCGAGCGATCGGTCCACGGCGCGCGCATCGGGGCGTTCAGCCGCCGCCTGAGCCACCGGCGCGCACAGCCTCCCAGGCGTCTGGTTCGTCGTAGGACGCGAATTCGGTGAACAGGCCGTCAAGTTCGTCACGGAACAGATCGTGGGAAATGCCGGCGATCAGCCGGGGAATGCCGAACGGCATACCGTTCAAGCCGCCTGCGACCGGCCCCATGCTGACCAGCGAGCCGGCATTGAACAGATGAACGTTACGCAGTGCCGGCAGGGTGCCGGGCAGTTTCTCGATCAATTCGAAATGTGGTCCGACATAAGGATAGCGTGCCGCCGCTGCGTCGGCTTCCTCTGCGGGAGGGGTGTAGCGATCGCCCCACAGCGCGACATGCTCTGCCAGGCCGGTGAATTCTGGCCTCGCGTGAAGATCGACTGCGAAGCCGGTTCCCAGGATGAGGAAGTCCGCTGCGTGCCAGGCTTTCGGTGTGCGCAACCGAATCCCATCGGCAATCGTGTCCGCATCCAGCACCGGCGAGGAAAAATGCAGCACCACATTGGCGTGACGCAGCGTGCGCTCCAGCGTGTCCTGCGGCGGTGGCATCGGCAGCGACAGCAGGTGGCACATGAAGCGCCAGCGATGCACATCCGGCATGTCGCCGAAATTGCGCCAGAAACCGGTGGATTCCAGAGCGCGGTATGAATTCGCCACCGGCAGATCACGCCGTCTTACGAACACATCGACCCTCGCGGCGCCGTGTTCCAGCGCCGTCGCGGCGTTGTCGAACGCCGACGCGCCGCCGCCGATCACCGCGACGCGGCGGCCGGCGAGGGTGGAGAAATCGATCGGGTCCGAGGTGTGCGCCCAGGTCTCGCGCGGCAGCTTGTCGCGCACGAATTCGGGCACGCGCCTTGCGCCGGCGCCCTCGATTCCGGTTGCCAGCACCAGCTTGCGGGTCAGCGCGATTTCCGGCCCGGCTGCCGTGCGCAGGTGCAGCGCCAGCAGACCGCCGCTTGGTTCGATCCGTTCCAATCGCACATCGTTGCGGACCGGCA
>DATHNI010000334.1:0-33002 GCA_035486135.1 Acetobacteraceae bacterium | reverse complement strand
GAAGGTAACTGCGTCATCATGAGGTGGGGTGGGGAGCAACCGGAAGCGAAGAAGCAATCCGTAGGAGTACGAACTCGATTCGGCCGGGCCGTCTGGCGAGCCTCCGGTGGAAGGGCGAAACCCAGACCTGCGCAAGCGGGGAGCCTGCGACGCTGAGGGTCGGTGCCAAAGCGATCGTTGGGAGCGGCAAGGTGGTTGGAGACAGAGAGCTTCGAAGGCAGGGCATCCGGGCGAAGACCAAGCGGACGACGGGATGTAGCCTGATAGTGGTGATCGACGATCTCAATCCGACGCTGCGGGGCTGGTTCGGCTACTTCCAGCACAGCCGCGAGCGGACCTTTGGCACACTGGACGGCTGGGTACGCCGCCGGTTGCGAAGCCTGCTGCGCAAGCAGCAGAAGCTGAAGGGGATTGCCGACACAAGAGGTGCCGATCAGACACGCTGGCCCAATCGCTTCTTTGCCGACCATGGGCTGTTCAGCTTGCGGATGGCCTATGAGACGGCTCGCCAGTCCTCTTGCAGGTAAGACCACCGACCGGAGAGCCGGATGCGGGAGATCTGCACGTCTCGTCCTACTTGCCGACTGCTGAGTAAACCCCGTCGTGACGCACCGCTGCACCGATATTTGGTCTGGAACCGAAATATCGGCCAGCGGGCTGCTTACCAGTATGAGGACTGCGGGTTAGCGCTGGGCATCGTTGCCGTAGAGTCCAGCCTGCCGGCCACGTTCCTGTACCAACGCAAGCACCGCGTCGATGGTTGGTGTTGCGACTTCGACGAGGCGGCCCAGTTCCTGGACGGCAGTGACGAGTGCATCGATCTCCAGGGATCGGTCTCGCTCGAGATCTTGCAGCATGGAAATCTTGTGACCGACGACGGAGCCTGCCGCGTTCAGTCGCCGCGCCATCATTTCCTCCGGAATGTCGACGCCGAGCGATGACGCCACCCCCCGGGCTTCAGTCATCATGGTTGTGCACAGCGCGCGGAGGCCCGGCTCGGAGGTGACGCGATCGAGGGTCGCGAGGGTAAGGACGCTGATCGGGTTGAAGCAGACATTGCCCAAGAGCTTGAGCCAGATGTTCCAGCGGATCGCGTCGCGGATCGGCGCATCGAATCCGGCCGAAACCAGGGCATCGCGCAGTGCCAGGATGCGGTCCGAGTTGGAGCCGTCGGGTTCGCCGATGGTGAAGCGCTTGAACAAGCGATGTTCGATCACCCCGGGCGCCACGACCTCGCAGGCGGGATCGACGACGCAGCCGATGGCGCGCTCCGGTCCAATCGTGTTCCATTGCACGGCGCCGGGATCGACGCTTTCCAAATGACGGCCGTCCAGCGGGCCGCGCTCCTTGTAGAAATACCACCAGGGAATGCCGTTCATCGCTGTCAGGACGGCGGTGCGCGGACCGAGGAGCGGAGCGAACGCGCCCGCGCTGGCATGGGCCTGCTGCGCCTTCAGCGCGCAGATCACGACGTCCTGTGGACCAAACGCCGCGGGGTCGTCGCTTGCCGGCAAATCCGCCGTGCGCGTGTGTCCCTCCACGATCAACTTGAGCCCGTGGCTCCGAATGGCCGCCAGATGCGCACCGCGGGCAATTGCGCACACGTCATGGCCCGCCAACGCGAGTTCCCCCGCCATGTAACCGCCGATCGCCCCGGTGCCGAAGACGCAGATCTTCATGATTCACTCCTCTGTCACCCAAGCGCCATTGCGAATGCCCGGCGTGGGACATCTGTTCTTTTCAACATTCATAGCGAAGCTCATTCGACCGTCCGCGGCACGTCGTACTCCGCTCGCACGAAGCACAACAGTGCTGCGACGCCCACGAGTGCGGCGAATGTGATAAAGCTCGCCACCGCTCCCTGGACCAGGACCTGCGGTGGGATTCCGACGGTCGCCTGAGGCCGGCCGGGGAGCACCGGGAGCTGCCACGCCAGGATCACCGAGGCGATCGAAATGCCGAGGCTCATGCCGAGCGAGCGCATAACGAACAACACGCCCCTTCCTGATCGCTCTTCTCGGCAGCCGCACTCGCCATGATCGCGCTGTTGTTGGGCGCCGTGAACAGATCTTGGCCAATGCGGAACAGGGCGAGCGAGGCCTGGGTATTCCTGGCGGAGAACTGCTATCGTACCTGTCCTTTGTTACACGAGCGAGAGGCGCTTCCCAGGACCGACGGCGCGGTCGCTGTTGAATTCGGGAATGATCTCCTTGGCGAACCGCCGCAGGGTGTGGCGCGAGCCGCCTAGCACGCTCAGGATGACGTACTCGGCGCCGGCTTCGTTCAGCGCGACGAGCTTGTCGTAGATTTCCTCGGTCGTGCCGATAAGGGCGCTGGACACGTCGGGCGCACCGGATTTGGCATAGGCGAGGATGTGCGAACCGCCGGACTGGTTCGGTGCCTTCGACACGTCGATCGTCCTCTGCCGCGCCACGTTGAGGCGCTCGATCGCGTCCTCCTTGTCCTTCTGGTCCTTGGCGACGTAGAGCTCGCGCGCGACACAGACTTCCATTGGATTGTAGGAACGGCCAACCGCCTTCAGCTCCGACTGGAAGAATTCGAGCCGGTGCCTGATCAGATCCGGGCCGGCGAACTGGTCGAGCAGAAGGTTAAAACCGCGCGTTGCAACCTTGCGGATCGAGGGCTCACTGCCGGCACCCATCCAGATCGCTGGCCGCGGCCTCTGTGCGGCGGCGGGCTCAACGACGATGTTCTCGAAATTCCAGAACTTGCCGTGATGCGAGAACCGCCCGTCGGTGGTCCATGCCTTGAGGATAACCTCCAGGCCTTCCTCGAACCGCTCCTCGGCCTCCTCGCTCGGGATGCAGAAGCCGGTGAATTCGCTGTGGCGATAGCCCTTGCCAATCCCGAAATCGAGCCGGCCGCCCGAGAGCACGTCGAGGGTCGCGGCTTCCTCCGCGAGCAGTACCGGATTGTGCCAGGGCAGCACCATGACGGCGGTGCCGAGGCGCAAGGTCCTGGTGCGTGCCGCGAGGTAGGTCAGCAGGCCCAGCGTTGCCGAGACCTGCGACCAGCCGGTGAAATGGTGCTCGACCAGGAAGGTGCTGTGGTAGCCGAGGGACTCGGCCTCGACGTTGAAGTCGATGTAATCGTGGAAGCCCTGGCCGATACCCGCGCCAAGATCGCTGCCATTCGCCTGAGCGCTACCGAACAAACCAAAACGCATGTCTATTCCTCCATAAAAGCCAGTCAGCGCGAGCCGGTGACGGACGCTGACGGGCTCGGTGTTATCGGGCCAAGCCCGCGGGTCATGCACCAGCGCCTGCGTTCTTCAGCAGTTTCTGGTAGAGCTGCTGCACGATCCGCGCCTCGCGGCTTTGCTCTTGCGCGCTCGGAGCGATGTCGCTGGACCTTTCGGTGCTTTGCACCTGGGCTTCGGTCGGCTGGTGGGCGAAGCCGCCCCAAATGTTGTCGATGCGTGCTGGCGTTTCGTTTGGTGCTGGTGCCTCTCGCGCGAGAGCGACCCCAGCGGGAAACATGACTGGGCAGAGCAAGGGTATTACTGCAGCCAGAACGGCTGGGCGGGGCAGGTGTCGCGATCGCTTGCGCGACGTCCGACGTTCTCCCGGAAGCGGGCGGAACACGGTGAAGCCCCGGCCGATACCCGCATCGAGATCGCTGCCGTTCGCCTGAGCGTTACCGAACAAACCAAAACGCATCTTTACTACTCCGTACAAGCCAGACAGCGCGAGCCAGGCCGGCTGATGTCATCTTGCACGGGGAGATTTTGGGGATTGCTGTCCTTCGAGGAAGACGACAAATCCGGCAAGGACTCTTGCAAATCTGACGCAAATACCAATGCTGTGACGTCGGGGCGAGAATGAGGAGGGCGTTCCGTGGATCGGACGGACACAATGTCTCTGTTCGTGGCGGCGATCGACACGGGCAGCCTGTCGGGTGCGGCGAGGACCAGCGGCATCTCGCTGGCTTCAGTGAGCCGCCATCTTTCGGCGCTCGAAGAGCGGGTTGGCACCAAGCTTCTTGTCCGCACCACCCGAACGCTCGCGCTCACGGAAGCGGGCCAGCGCTACTATGACAAGTCCAAGCGTATCCTCACCGAGATCGACGAGATGGAGGCGGGGCTGCACACGGATGCCGAGACACCCGTCGGGCGTCTTCATGTCGCTGCGCCCACGCTGTTCGGCCGATTTTTCATGCTGCCGCTGCTGGCCAAGTTCGCCGTGACGCATCCCAAGGTCGTGATGGATGTGATGCTGCTCGATCGGCAGCTTAATTTGATTGAGGAGGGTATAGATGTCGCTGTCTGGATCGGTTCGATGGTCGACTCCAGCCTGATCATTCGCAAGCTCGGGGCGCTCCGTTGGATCATTTGCGCGGCGCCCGTCTATCTGGAACAACGCGGCACACCGCACACGCTTGCCGACCTGTCAGGTCACGACTGTCTCGCTTACAGCCAGAATAGCATCCGCTCGGAATGGCGGCTAATGGATGGCGACAAGCCCACGCGGGTGCAGGTTCCGATCCGCATGCGCTCGAATACGCTCGACGGAGTGGTTGCCGCCGCCGTGGAGGGCGCCGGGCTCGTCTATGCTCCGGCCTGGTCGGTCATGAACTTCGTCAAGGCAGGGCGGTTGAAGGTCATCCTGTCCGAGCACGCATTGCCACCGTACCCGATCAACGCTGTCTTCACCCACAATCGTCTGTTGTCGGGGAAGGTGCGTGCGCTCGTGGACTACCTTGCCCTGCAGTTCGTCGACACCGATTTCGACAGTCCGCCACCGCTGCATACCGCGCGGATCGGATAGGGCGCTGTCGCCGGCGATCTCACGCTGGAACTGCCGGCGGAGGGGGCATAATACCGGCTTAGTATTCCAGACAGTCATGTGATTCCGTCGGATATGTCGCTTGTTGATCCGACAATCCTAGCCTTCCTTGAAAGTAATCAGGTGGTGTATCGGGAGCGCCGCGATTGTACTGGAACCAAAGTCTGTGCCACGTCCGTAGCCGACATCCATCACGCGAAATCACCTGTCGCAAGGTGTCGACACAGAATCGCATCGCGCCAAGCAATTACAGCACTCCAGGACGATCGTTATCACGCGACTTTCGCATGTGATAAACTTGATGGTGTCGCCGTCTGTCGAGAGCGGCATGGAACTGCCGATTAAGCAATTTCAGGGTTTAAGACTGCACGGGAACTGGCGGCTGACAATCCCATTATGAACCGATCGTGTGATGACACGATATCGTGTCGCGCCATATATGAACGGACGGCATCAACAAGGGACAGTGCATGTTCGGCAAGGGACGCGGGAACGGTTTAAATGCCAAGACGCCGGTTCACGAGGTCATGACGCGTCACATCTGGCCGGGCGGGGGATTCGCTGGCGCATACCGCGACCACATGATTAAGCTGCACACCAAGCGGTTGCGAGAGCCGTTGTCCAAGCCGATGGTATCCCCGAAGCCGAAGCGTCCGTTCTAGGATCGGTCCGCACCGCGCACCGCGCCGCCGGACCATCACGCTTCGGCGGCGCTCGGTGTGAAGGCCGCACGCTGACGCGCCAGCTCGGCTTCGACGTCCGCGCGGTTGACCACCTCGATCAACGCACCCGCACGGTCCACCCCGATGCGGCGAAGAAACAAAAACAGTTGCGCCGCCCGCACCTGCAGGGCAGCGGTGTCGTCGGCCATGCCGTAATCGCGTGCGATGACCGCCCGCTGTGACGGGCTGAGGCGCCGCGCCGGGCGCAACTGCACCGTCACCATGCGCAGCCAATCGATGTCTTCCGGCATCTCGGGGTCCGCGGGCTCGTCCGCGCCGATCTGCAGGACCCGCGGGAACAGCAGATCCTCGTGCCGACCGCGGTCGCGGTTGTAGGCACGCAGATGCCAGCGCTCGCCATTGGTCACGATCGCCCGCGGCACAATCCACCACCATGCGGGCTCCGCCTGCTCCATGGACTGATACAGCACCTGAAGCGCGCGGCCCTTCCGCGCCGCCGTTACGACACGACGCACCAGCCAGGGGTCGAGCGCCCGCGCCGGACCCGGGACCGCTTCGACCGTCAGCCCGCCGTCGCCAGTACGGCCCATGGGCACTAGCCCCGACAGCCACGCTTCGGCATCGGGCACGCCAAAATGCGGCGTGAACCGCTCCTCCGAGAGATAGCTCTTCTCGCGCGGGTCGTAGCGCAGGTTTCCCGGCGCGACCTCCTGATAGCGCTTCAGGTCGATGGTGGCCTGCGGCACGGAGATGCCGAACGCTCCGATCAGGTCGCCGCGATTGATGCGGCCGTCCCAGAATGCCGCCGCCTCGATGAAGCGCAGGCGCTCCTCCGCGCTCCAGCTGAGGTCCGGCCCTGCTCGGCCCCTATCACGAATATTTTTTATGCCAGGCATAGTTTTTATGCTGTCCCTTTGACGCTCGTCAGACTAATTAATATGCGCATCCCGGCCCGCCTAACCCAGGCGGAACGCGATGTCAAACCAAGGAGGCGAGCCATTTCCAAGTCGGAGACCCTGAAGGAACTCGTCGCTGAAATGCAGCGCCACGGCGTGACCGAGTATCTCGTCGATCGCTCCGGCAAGCACCACAAGTTGCGCTTCGAGTTTGGCGGGCGGCAGATCATGGTGGTCTATCCCGCCACCCCCAGCGATCATCGCGGTGTCCTGAATGCGGTGGCGTCCCTGCGGGGGGCGATGGGCGTCAAGCGGGTGGTGACCAAGTCCCAGCGTCCGGCCCGGCCGGCCAACCATCGCAAGCCACCCTGCGCAGATCCCGTGCTGCGCCCGGTCCCCCTGGGCGAACCGGTGATTTTCACGAATCCGTGGGCGCCGCTCGCCATCCTTCGCGAGCGCCTGCGCGGATGAGTAAAAGGCGGCGTAAGCGTTGCCCGGGCAATCGGGCGCCTACGCCTGCCAGGCTTCCGAGGCTCGCGCCGATCGCAGGCCGCGAGTCATGCAACAAACCCGAGCAAGCATGAAGGGCAGTAACGATATGAGTGAGTTGCAGGCAAGCGTAAGCATGACGCGTCGGGTGATCCCGGTCATTATCCTGGCCGATGTCAGCGAGAGTATGGGCTGGCCCCTGCGTGACGGTGAGGGGTCGCGGATCGAGGCCCTCAACACCAGCATGGTCGCGCTGATCAAGGCATGCGTGGACCCCGGTCCGAAGGCGAAGGTAGCGGTGGCGGTCATCGCCTTCGGTGCCGGCCAGGCGCGCTTGGCGATGCCGCTGACCCCGGCGGAAACGGCCCGCTGGACGCCGGTTGCCGCGGCCGGCAACACCCCGCTCGGTGCGGCGCTGCGGATGACCCGCCAGTTGATCGAGAACCCTGCGATCATCACGCAGCGCGACTACCGTCCGGTTCTGGTGCTCGCCTCCGATGGCGAGCCGAATGACGACTGGCAGGATGCGCTGAACGAGCTGGACAACACCGAGGAAGGCGGCAAGGCGGACCGCTTCGCTTTGGCGATCGGCGACTTGGCTGACCGCGACATGCTGCGGTTGTTCATCGCCAAGGCGATGCGTTCCAATACCGCGGTAGCGAAGTTGTTCGAGGCTGGCTCCGAGCGGGAGATGCGGCAGAACTTCCAGGCGATCAGCCGCAGCATCAGCCTGCGCCTGAAGAGCACCGACCCGAACGAAAGGCTGCCGATCGACAAGGTCAAGGTCGAGGGGCTGGCCTAGTCCGCCATGGCCGTGTTGCCGCTCGTCATCCTGGCCGATGCGAGCGGCAGCATGGCGCAGGAGGGCAAGATCGAGGCGCTGAACGAAGCGTTGCGCGAGCTGGTGCGCGGCTGCGCCTGCCGCCCCGGTCCGCATCAGGTCTACCTCGCACTGATCGCCTTCGGCGGCGAAGGTCCGCGGGTGGTCGTCGCGTTGACGCCTGCCGCGCGGGCACACTGGGCCGACCTGCAAGCCGGTGGCAGCACGTCGTTGGGGGCGGCGCTGCGGGTAGCCGCCAATCTGCTGACCAATGCGGCGGCGCAGCCCGATCTGCTGCAACCGGTTCTCGTGCTGCTGTCCGACGGCGCCGCGACCGACGACTGGACCACGGGGCTGGCCACATTGGCAGCATCTTACCCGGCCTCTCATGCGCAGCGGCTCGCCGTCGCGATCGGCCCGGATGCCGATCTCGACCAGCTGGCGCTGTTCGTTTCCGGCGGCGGTGCGGAACGCGTGATCGCCAATGGCCTGGAGCAGGACGTTATCGGCTTTTGCGAGGACCTGCCGCTGCGGCCGGGCGAGCCGGCCAATCCCGACATGCTCGGCCCAGTCGATCCGGCTGTGCTGGCGTGACCCGATCCGTCTCCGGCTGGGAGGTCTGCGGCGCGACATGTGCGGGGCCGGCCCATCGGCACGACAAGGTGCCGAACCAGGACCGCTGGTGCAGGACGCGCAGCCGGTTTGGCATCGGCGTGGTGGTGTGCGACGGGTTGGGCTCGGCCGAACAGGCGCGCTTCGGTGCGACCGCGGCCTGCGCGGCCGTGACCCGCGCGGTGCCACTGTGGCTGGCACACGACGACGCCAGCGACGACCAACTGATCCGCCTGATCCATGTCTTGTGGGCGATGCGCGTGAACTCCTATGGCCAGCGCAACTGCGCAACGACCTGTTTGTTCGGCCTGACGCTGCCGGCTGGCGGCGTGCTGCTGGGTCAGCTCGGCGACGGCATCATCCTGCTGGAGGCGCCGGACGCTTCCGTCAGCCCGCTCGTCGCGCCGCGGAAACGGTTCGGCAATGAGACCACCGGCCTGGGCATCGCCACCGAGATTGGCGAATGGACCATCCGCCGTTTTCCGCCCGATGCGATCCGGCTGGCGCTGCTGGCCACTGACGGCGTGGCTGACGACATCCTCGATAGCGAACGCTCCCGGTTCGTGCGACATTTTCGCAACGAGATCCTAACGCTGCCGCCGCCGGCGCGCGGCGCCGGGCTGCGTCGCACCCTGCGCGCGTGGCCCACGCCGGGACACATCGATGACAAGACGCTCGCGCTGCTGTGGCGAGCGCAACCTTCGGCATGAGGCGCTGGCATGGAACTGCAGTTGAGGACCGTTCCGGAGCACCCGGACAACGTCACCGATGAACATCAGACCGGCTATCGACTGGCCGAATTGCTCGGCGAAGGCGGCCAGGGCGCGGTGTTTCGCACCGCCGAGCATGGCGCCGCCATCAAGCTGATCTATCAGGACGAGCCGCAGGCTGCCGCGTCGCTGCAAGCGCGGCTCGACCAGATGCGCAGCCGCCCGCTGTGGAACTCGCCGATCTCGCGGCCTTTCGCGGTTTTGCAGCCCGGCGGCCAGGGCACCAGCAGCTATAATGGCTATGTCATGGACTTGCGCGACGGCGCCATACCGATCTCGCGGCTGATAGGCAGCGAGAACGAGTGGGACGACGTGGGCCAGCTCATCCACTGGTACAACGTCACCACCGGCGGGCTGCGCCGGCGCCTGGTACTGCTCGCCGCTGCCGCCGAGACGCTCGCCTGGCTGCGCGCCATCCCGTTCGTCTATGCCGACCCGTCCCCCAACAACATCCTGGTCTCGAAGCACCTGAACGAGGAGGATGTCTGGCTGATTGACCCCGACAATATCGGCTTGCGTCGCCGCGGCTCGGCCGAGCCCGGCGTCGGTACCCAGCAGGCCCTGACCGTCTACACGCCGGGCTATGCCGCCCCCGAGATCGTCAACGAGCGGTCCTTCGCCACCACGTTGAGCGATGCGTTCTCGTTCGCCGTCATCGCCTATGAGGTGCTCACCCTGCGCCACCCCTTCGTCGGCGACGTCATCGAAAAGGGACCGCCCGAACTGGTCGCCGAGGCGTATGCCGGCAAGTGGCCCTGGATCGAACACCCGACCGACCAGCGCAACGCATGCCAACAGGGCTTGCGCCCCACCTCGCTGATGTTGAATGCCGGGCTGCGGGCACTAGCGCGCGAGGCGTTCGAGCAAGGCCGCGACGATCCTATGGCGCGCCCAGGCATGGGACGCTGGGCCGACCAGTTGCGGCGTGCCGCCGACATGACGCTGCCATGCCGGCAGTGCAGTGCGACGTCGTATCCGTTTACCGGCGAGCCCCAGCCGCGCGCCGCCTGCCGCTGGTGTGGTGCGCCACGCGACGGCTTCGCCCTGATGCGGGTGGAGACCTGGATCGGCCCGTTTGAACCTGCCCCCGGTCTGAAGCCCTGGCCCGGCGGCATGGTGCCGGGCCAGGCCAGCCACGGCTTCGGCCTGGTTCCCCCCGGCGGCCTGCGCATCACGCGCCGCCACGCGTACCCCGGTACCATCCGCAATCGCCACCAGCCGCTGCTGGAGGTCCGCCACATCGGCGACGGGCTTGAGCTGCTGCCACAGCGGGGCGAAACCGGCCTCGCGCCGGGTGAGCTCTGGCTGGAACTGCAGCCGGGCGAGCGGCGCCAGGTGACCGGCACCACGCGCGTCCCGTGGCGGCCCACCGACCAAGGCATGACCATCGGCCCGCTGCATTTCGGGCCGCCCGACCGTACCCACCGCGTCGTGTTGTTCGTGGACTACCCCGGACCATGACACCCGCCGAGCTGCCGTTCGGCACGATCACGCGGCTGCCCGCCAGGATCGTCGCGCCGCTTCCGCCTCCGGCCGAACTGGTTGCCGGCGCGGAAGTCACGCTGCGCCAGTCCACTGCTGATAGGGTCAACCTGCACATGGCCGGCGGCTCGCGGACCGCGGTGACGATCGAGGCCACCGGCCAGCGTGCGGCCCGCTCGATGGCCGATCTGCTGGCCAGCCCCTGGCCAAGGCTGACTGCGATCGAGCACTGCAATGGCGCCGACATCGTCCTCGCGGCGCACGAATTCACCGCCCGGCTGCACTGGCCGGCTTCGATGCGGATCGGCATCACCGAGCCGGTGCTGGCGGAGCTGCGTGGACGCATGCAGCGCCGTGACGCCACGGCGGCGGAGGTCGCCCTGCGCCTCGCCGAAGAGCTGCTGCTGCCGGCTTTCTCTCCCGGCGGCGAGCTGCGCTGCCTGATGTCCGCCGGCATCGACATCGCCGATCCGGCGCGGCCGTTCCGCATGCATGGCGCGGCGATGTCCGCCGACATCCGCCGCGATGACGACGGGTGTCTTACGATCACCCGCGTGATGGGGAAGCTCGCGCCGGCGGCGCGCGTCGTGCTGGTCGAGGCAGACATCGGCTTCGCGCCGCTCGCCGAGCTCGAGCCGCTGTCGCCGGTGGCGCGCGGACAGCTTGCCACCCTGACGGTCGGCACGGACCAGTACCTCCGGCTGTGGACCCAGTACGCCGAGCTGGACCGCAAGCGGCTGACCGACCGGGCGCGCGAAATCGGCGCGTTCCGCTATCAGGGCTGGGAAGCCACGTCCGACGGCTCCGTGCGCTTCACGCTGGCACGCCCGGACTCCGAGGCCCTGGCCAACCTGCGCGAGGCCGTCGCCGGCGAGGAGATCGCCTTGCAGGCGGCCCAGGATCCGCCTGGCTTTCTCAGCGAGGCGCGGGCCGAGGTGGAAACCCCCGCCCCGCCACCGCGCAACAAGCGCCGTCGCCGGCCGCGCATGGCCGTCGGCCAAGTGACCGACAACGACATTGATGGCGACGGACGCTGGATCGCGCTGCGTCCCGCCCGTGACGGCCTGATCGATGCCCCGCCGCGCCAGGGCTACCTGTCGATTTCTCAGTTCGGCAGCGAAATTGCGATGAGCCGCCGCGAACAAGCGCACGAAGCGATCCGTCGCGGTACCGCGCCGATGCGTCAGCTAGGCCTGTTGCTGGAGGGCCAGCCGTTGCCGTTTCCGCCGGCCGCGGGCGGCATTCCGTCGCTGTCCCGTGACGTGGTTGCCATCCTGGGCGGCCAGCCGACCGACCAACAGAAGCTGGCAGTCGAGATCGCGGTCAACACGCCCGACCTGGCGGTGATCCAGGGGCCGCCCGGAACCGGCAAGACGCAGGTCATCGCCGCCATCGTCAAGCGGCTGGAGGAGCTGGCCGATCCGGACGCCGACCCGGTCGGGTTGTTTCTGATCACCAGCTATCAGCACGTCGCGGTCGAAAATGTCGCCGAGCGCGTGCAGCCCTTCGGCCTGCCGGCACTGAAGCTCGGGCGCAGCCGGCGCGAGGCCGCTGAAACCACGTCCACGACCCGCACCTGGGTCGAGCGCAACATCCCATTGCTCCGCGAGGAAATGGCGCGCGCTGATGACAATCGCCAGGTCGCGCTCCTGCGGGAACTGCGGGAGCGGCTCCAGCGCTATATCAACGGCCACCACCTGCTGGAAGAAACAGCGGAAATGCTGGAGGCGACGGCGGCGCTGGCCGTCGGTCTGGTACCGCTCGCGACGGCCAACCGGCTCCGCCAGCTTGCTGCTTGTCTCCGCCAGGAGGTTCGTGAGCAAACCGCCGGCCAGTCGCCGGCGCGCGACCGGGCTTACCGCGCCGCCTATGCCCTGCGCTACGTCGCCGCCGCCTTCGAGGATGACGGCCGGCAGACCGCAGACGCGCTGGTCGCCGCATTGCAGGCCGCCAATATCACGCTGGCGGAGGCTGACCAGGGGTTGCTGCGGGATGCCCGCAAACCGGGGCAAGCCGCCGATCCTGGCTTCCTCGTCGCGCTTGGCCGCTTGCGCGAGCGATTGCTCCGGGAACTTGCACCGGACCGCCGCCCGGTCTCCGTCCGCATGGCGCCCCGTACCGACGTTGCGGATGCGCTCGCGGACGTTGTGGGCGAGGCCCGAACCGGACTGGCAGCCGGCAGTGCCGGGCTGGCGCTGGTACTGGACGATTATCTGGGTGAGTTGGAACGCAACGAGTGGCGGGTCCGCAATGCCCTGACGCAATACACCGCCGCCAGGGCCGAGACCTGCCAAGGCTGTGCCGGAATCGCCACACGCAACACCTGGGCTGCTGTCCGCCCGCGCGGCTTCGAGACCGTCATCATCGACGAAGCCGCCCGGGCCAATCCGCTGGACTTGCTTATCCCGATGGCGCAGGCGCGCCGGCGGATAATCCTGGTCGGCGACCACAAGCAGTTGCCGCACGTGCTGGAACCGGACATCGAAACGGAGATGACGAAAACCCTCGGCACCGAGGCCGCCGCGGCACTCCGCACCAGCCTGTTCGAGAGGTTGTTTGCCTCGCTGCAGGACCGCGCCGTGAACGGCGAGGTGCGGCGCACGGTCACGCTCGACCGGCAGTTCCGCATGCACAGTGCGCTGGGGAATTTCGTCAGCGAAGTGTTCTACGCCAACGCCGTCGGTTCCGACCTGCAGCGGGACCGGGATCTGGCGCATGGGCTAGAGATGTTCACCAAGGACGGGCGCGAACGGGTGGCTGTGTGGATCGACGTTGCTGCGCACGAGGGGCCTTCCCGGCGGGGCCGCAGTGCGGGCATGCATGGGCTCGAGACCCCGACCAAGAGCAAGACGCGGCCGGCCGAGGTGCCGCCGATCCGGTTCGTCGTCGCCCAGGTGCGTGAGCGACGGCCGGGCGAGACGATCGGGGTGATCAGCTTCTACAAGGACCAGGTCCTGTTGCTGCGCCGGCAGCTTGCCGCGCATGCGGACTATGTGCATGTCGGGACCGTCGATGAGCTGCAGGGGCGGGAATATCCGGTCGTTCTGTTGTCGATGACCCGCAGCAATGACCTGACATTTACCGACCCGCGGCGCGATGCCGAGCCGCAGGAGGTGGCGATGCTGCGCGACCGCGCGGCGCGCCTCCGGTTCGGCTTCCTGATGCTGGAAAACCGCATGTGCGTGGCGCTCAGCCGTCAAAAGCGGCTGCTGGTCGTCGTCGGCGACCGGCGAATGCTGAGCTACCCGGAGGCGGAATTCGCGGTGCGTCCGTTGGTTGCCTTCGACCGGTTGTGCGGTGGCGATTTCGGCATGCGCCTGGAGTGGATCGACGATGACCTCCGCGTTCATTGACGTTCGCACCGTGCTGGACATGACCTGGCTGCGGCTGCCGCGCGCGCCGCGGCCGACCTTTGCCGATCGGCCGCGCGTCTATTTCCTGTGGCCGGTCTACACGCGGCAGGTGCTGATCCGGCAACGCCGTCGTCGCCGCCTCAACCTGTTCCAGGAACATGTGCTGCGGCTGGCGCGCGTCGGCGTGACCGACGCGGCCCGTGTCGCCGCACTGCTGGTGCCGGCCGCGTACGGACCGGGCAACCGGCCGGGCCTGGCCGGCGTGCCGCTGGTCCGCCGGGTCCAGGCGGAGCTGCAATTGCTGCGGGCCCTGGATGCCGGCCTGCGGCCAACCGAGGGCGCCGACGAGATCCTCGCCGACGGCGAATCCGACCAGGACGACGTCACCGCCTGCTTTACCTTCCAGGATCCATGGACCGGCGAGTTATGGGATCGGTTCCCCGATTCCCTGTTGCCGGCCATGATCGAGATCCGTTGGGAGCCTCGCGAGGCCGGCCTGTTTGGCGTGCTGGCCCCCGAATCGGATGGGCGACCCCGGCAACGCGGCATGATCGTGCGTCCGTCGGATTCGTCCGGATGCCGTTCGCCCGGGCGCGAGGAGATCATCCGCCAGTTCGACCGCTACGCGGCGGCTTGGCGCCTGCACATGGGGCGCAGCCTGGACGACGCGGACGACGATGCGGATGACGCCGCCGACATCGAGGCCGTCCGGGGGCCAGGCTCGGTGGACGAAGTTCTGAGCATTGGCGCACCGGAGCCCGCGCTGGTGCAGGCGGTCGCATTCATTCCGGAAGCCGGCGGCGATGTGCTGCCATGGGAGGCAACCGACCCGTTCGGCCTGGGTATCAGTCGTCAGTTTCGTGACAGGATCGATGAGCTGCGCCGTTCGCCGGCCGTCGCCGGATTCTCCGCATGGCTGGCGCGCCGGCTGGACGAGGAGCGCGGCGATGGTCCCGCCGTCGGCCAGACCCTCGGCGAGCAGGCGCAATGGATGGTCGATATGGCGCTGCACGGCGCCGCGCGATCCGAGCGCGAGGTGCAGACCGAACTGGTCACCATGCAGTGGACGGCGCTGCGGGTGCAGGAGTGTCTGGCGGCAGGGGAACGCCAGGAAGCCGCCGCCTTGGTGCGATTGTTCTTCAGTACCGCCGGCATCGCGCTGGAGCGATCGCTCAGGGCACTTCGGGATCGCTTCGCGACGGCCGGCTGCTATGCGCGTTACGGCCTGGTGCCCGGCGACACCCGCCGCACCGCACACGAGCTGAACCAGGTTGCCATCCGGCTGGGGTTTGCCACCGATGCATCCGGTAAGTTGCCGGATCGGTTCACCCACGTCGATGCAAAGCGGATCCGCCGCGCCGCCGACCAGGGCGATACGGCGCTGAATGGGATGGTCTGGGCCGCGGCGCTGACCGCCGACGGCGATCCCCATCACCCGCTGCACCGGGCCAGCCGGGTTGCGCCCGACATGCTGCGCGATGTCGCCGAAATCGGCCGCATGCGGGACGAGACCAACCACGCGGTCAGCCGCCCCGAGGATTATCTGTCAGCGGTGGCCACGGCGGCGCAGACCGTGTTGGCGACGGTGCGGCTGTTGCTCGCCGGCGATGCTGCGTGACGCTGGCCGGGTGCCGCCTACGCATCGACCTCTTCCGCTGACTCCGGGGCCAACCCGATCAGGCGCTGCGGCGCGTAGCCCGCGAGCAACTCGTGCAACAGACGCGACAGCGGCCACATCACCCGATGCGCGACGCCGCTGCCATACGGCACAATCTGCGAACGTGGCGCCTCGACGTCCAGCCGCTGCAGCAATGCCATCAACAGGCCATCGACCCGGTTGATCTGACGTGCCAGTTCGTGGACGTGCGGATCGCCGGCCTCGAACAAAGCCGCCTGCTCCGGATAGTCCCTGGCAACCGCGCGCGACTGCAGCAGTCCAGCCAGCATTTCGCTGATCGCGCGGAACGCCGTGAAGCAGCGTGTGGCATAGTCCGCATCGACATCGGCCGACGCCGCCGTCAGCACCTCGGCCATCTCGCGCAGGCAGCGCCGGGCAATCCCGCGCAGCAGCTCCAGTTCAGCAGTGGCCAGCACGGTGAGAAACCGCTCCCGATGCAGCAGGATGCCGGCGATCGCTCCCAGCGGCACCGTAAGTCGGTCGAAGCGGGGCAGCCGGCCCGCTCGCACCGGAAACTGCTGGCTGACGCCGAGACTGCGTTGTTCTGCCACCGCGACGATGCCGCACAAGGCTGCCGCCTGCGATGGGTCTGTCGGGTCGCGCAGCAGGGCACGCAGCAATCGCATCGCCTCGTTGGCAAGGCGCGGATCGGTGTGTTTCAGGGCTGCCACAAGCATCGCCAGCAAGGAGGGTGAGGGCGGCACAAGCAGCGCCCCGACACAACCCGCCAGGGCCCGCGCGGCGAACAGTACCCCCTGCCAATCGTCGCTTACCATCGTCTCCAGCGCCGGCAACCAGATCCCCGACGCCGCCGCAGGCGTTGCCTCGGTCGCCGGTGACAGCGATGCGGTCAAGCTGCTCAGCGCAGATCGATCCAGCCCGAGCAAATCCGACGCTCGGTACACGTTGGCGAGGGCTTGCGTCCGCCATTGCTCCAACCGCGGGTCCGGCGCCGTGAACCGCGGTGGCGTGTTCAGCACATTGATCCATTGTGCCTCCACCTCTTGGAACGGCGGCTTGGCCGCGTCCGCCGCGAGCACCGGTTCGACGAACAGCCGATAGTCGTCTTCGCCATAGCAGTAGCGCACGTGCAACCGGACCGGCTGGTCGTGCCCGAGCGGAAAACCCGGCGGCCGCAGCAGCGCACAATGCCGGTACGTCGCATCCTCTTCGCCACCGGTCAGGACCGGCAGCAGATAACGCTCTTCGCCTGCCGGCAGCTCCAGGCCCTCGATGATTTCGGCGACTTGCTCGCCAGGCGAACGTGGCGTGCGCGAGACGATCCGTACCCGCTGCGAGCCTTGCTCCAACTCGGCCTCCAGGTATTGTTCCTGAGGCAGGTCGCGCCAGCTTTGCATGGGTGGATCGGCATGCTGACGCGCCAGGAACTCGGCACAACCCGCGGCCACGAGGCGATGTGCGGTCGGTAGCGCGTGATGGTAGAACGTGTGGCGGCCATCGCAGGCGGTCTCGATCACACGCCATGCGGTCAGCAGGCGCTCACGTATCGGCCGCTGATGAAATGGGCTGCCGACATAGAGCACGTTCCACATCACCCGCCGCGCGTTGCCATGCTGGGCAGAACTGCCCGACCAGTGATCGAGCAACCGAGCCAGCGTGCCGGCCTGTGCTTGCAGCTGAGCCTGGTAGCGGCCGCACCAGTCGCTGGCGGCGCGGTTGGCAGTTGCAGGGTCGAACGCGAGCTGCAGCACCGAGCGCGGCGGATCCCGGCCGGCTGGCAGTGGCAGGTGCAGGATGCCAGCGTAGTCGAGCATCCGCTCGGCCTCGCCTTGCTCGACGAGGCGCTCGATCATCGCGGCACACTCTGCCGGCGACAGCAACCCTTCGCGGCGTGCCGGTTCCAGGGCGTGCGCCAGATAATCGGTCAGCCAATCCCGTCCGGTCACGCCGGGGGCTGGCGGCGCCGGCTGATCGGCCATGTCGCGGATCCAATACATCTGCCGATGCGGCTGAATATCGGGCCGGTCTCCGGCGCGCCCCGCACGCAAGGCGGCGACCCGCAGCGCCCCCGCCTCGGCATCGACGATCAGGATGCGATTGCCGCTGCGCAGATGGTCGCGGGGAAAGTCCGGCTGCGTCTGCCATCCCAGTGCGGCAGCGGTGGTTCGCTCGACCAACCAGCACCGGTCGAAGCCACCCCCGGCGACGGCGGCCTGCCGCAACCACCGCTGCGCCGGCTCCGGGAGCAGCGCCGAGGTCGCCACCGCCAGGCTGCGCCGCCAACTGCTCCGATTGGCCGGCGGCTCGGTCAGCGAGGCAGTCCAAAGCGCGGCAAAGATCGCTCCGAGCGTCTCGATCGTGCCGGGTGGCGGGTCCTGCTTGCGGCCGAGCGTGGCGAGCACGCTCGGCGCCGACACCCAGTCGCCGCCGTCCGGTGTGGCGGGGAATCGTCTGTCGACCACCCCCGCGCTGCGCCAGCGGGCGCGGCGGTGCCGGTAGTCGCCCATTGCGAGCAACGACCGGGATGCCAGCGCCACGCCGTCGCCAACGAGACGCGGTACCGAACCGGAGGCGTCCAGCCCGATCAGGGTTGGATCGGCCGGACCGGGCGGCCTCGTGCGCCGCGGTGCGGCCCTCAGGATGCTGTCGGTCAGCACCTCGGCGATCGTCTGCCAGCCGCCCGCATCGGCGATGACGGCGCCGAGGTTCTCGGCCGCCACGCCATCGCTGTACAGCCACACCTGCAATGCCACCGGCTGGTTTGGCTCGGCCGCGTGGGGATCGGCGACCAGCCGCACACGGAAGCTGGTGGCGCGCCCGACGCCGAGCAAGCTCGACGTGCCGGACAGCTCATGCTGATCGATTATGATCGCGTCGCCGTCCCGGGACAGGCGGACCAGCGCCTTGACACGCCGCGGGAGCGTCACGAACAACGATACCGTCAGCGCGCTGCCGTCGGGCGCATGGATGCCAAACGGCTCGCCAGCGAACCCGGGCTCCCGCAGCACGCAGCAATCTTCCATGTGAACGGCGGTGCGCGACCGCATCGCTGCCACCAGTGCCCACAGGCCGAGTTCGGCAAACCGCTCCGCGGCGTCGCGCCAGGAGCGTGCGAGGTCTTCGCCCAACGCGCCGAGCCACATCCAGCCCTGCCAGATCCGGTGGTAGTTCCGATCTGCCAGCAGAGTGTTGTTAGGCCGGCGGACCGGGTGGGTGGCGAGATCGTCGAAGCCGGCCTCGGCCGCCATGGTGCAGCCACGTTGCGCGCGCAGCAGTGTGCGGCGGCGTTGCACATCCCCGGTCGACGCGTCCTCACCGAGCGCAGCTGCCTCCGCCAGGCTCTTGTCAAGCAATCGGTGGAGGCTGCAGACGAAGTGCCCGACCAGGCGGTTCTCGGGCAGGTCGAGTACCGGGCGGCGCACCAGGGTCAACGCGCGCTGCTGCCGGCCGAGCTTCTCGGCGATGGTTTCGCCGGCCTGGCGCGACAGCCACGCCATGGTGGTTGCATCGACCTCGCGGACCCGATGCAGCGGACGCAATTCGTGCTGGCGTTGCAGTCGCTGGCGCGGCTGCCGCACGATGTCGTGCAGTGCGTCGGCGCAATGCTCCGCGATGCGAACCAGCGCTTCCGCTGGGGTCGCAGGCATGCCGGCGTCAATTGCCGCCGACAGGCCGGTCAGCGCTTCCGACAGCCGCTGCGGCACCACGCGGCCAGTCCAAGGATCACGTTCGGTCCCGCTGGCCATCAGGTGTGTGCACAGCCGGCACGCCTGCCAGTGTGCGGCGGCCGCATCCGGCATCGTTTTGCCGCCATTCCCCAGCAGCACCTCGATCGGCGGCACACGCTGCGGCGTTTCGGTAGCAGCCGGCATTGACGGTGGCATGCCCGGTGACGCCATCACCCGCCGCTTCAATCCGCCTCGAGATACAGCGACTGCCGCCAGGCAAAGCTGCGCTGGCCTTCGGCAATCGCGGCCTTGTAGTCCTCCTCCAGCGCCGGAGCATGCACGGCTATTTCGGCACCGATGTCCTGCAGAACCTCCTCTGTCCGGCCTTCCAGTTCCAGGCCGCGCAGCTTCGGTACGATCCGCTGCACCACCTGATCCTCGAACGCCAGCCGCAGCGCATCCGGCAGCTCGCTTTCGCTGGCATCGCAGACACGCGGATGATTGATCAGATACAACTCGATAGCCTGCCACACGCGATGGCCCATGGCGCGGTCGGCTCTGCCGAGCAATGCGTTGATTGTCTCGACCACGTCGCGGTAATGCGCGCAGCGTCGGCGGAGATAGGCCTCACGCGCATCGTCGTCGTCCGGATCGGCCGACAAGGTCTGGAACCAGCCGCGCCACACCTCGTGCGGCAACTGCGGCGCCATTTCCACCAAGGCCAGCGTGGAGCGGCTGGCGAGTCGCTGCGGCCGTGGGAAATACAGCAGGTTGCCACGGTCGAGCACCTTGTCCGACAGCGCCTGGGTCGACTCATCCTCATTGATGGTGCCGGCAAACAACACGTTGCGGCGGAGGTTTATCGGATAGGGCGGGCATTCCGGGCCGAGGTCGAATTCCAGCGCCGAAACCGCATCGTCCTTCTCGCCACGCCGCAGCTCCCAACGGCTCAGCAGATTGCTCAGATAGAGTTCGATGCGGGCGAGGTTCATCTCGTCCAGCAGCACCAGCAGCATCTGCCCGGCGAAGCCGCCGTTGTCCTGCCGCTGGCTCTGGTCCATCACCCGCAACAGCGGCCGCGCCGCGAAGCGGTTCTCGATGTAGTTGAAGAACCCGAACACGTCCTGCGGGCTGTCCCAATTCGGCTGCACCGGCACCGAGGTGAAATACAGGCCGCCGAAGCGTCCATACAGACGCGGCAGCTCGCTCTTGCCGGTGCCGCTGACGCCCGACAGCACGGTCAGCGGTGCCCATTCGGCAATTTTCAGACAGGTGTGAAAGCTCTCCAGCATGCGCGGGCGGTAGCTCATGCCGGATTCCAGCATCCTATCGGCGATATCCTGTAGCCAGGATTTCTCGTCTGGCGGCCGCGGGGTATCGGGCCGCACGGCGATCGGGTTGAGGCGGATATCGGCCGCACGCCGATGGTATTCATCGGAATTGCGGGTGATCGGCTCGTTCTTCTGTTTCTTCTGGGTCGTGCGCGCCAACAGGTCATCGTACGCGGTCTGCTGCTCCCTGATGATCTGCTCCATCGCCTTCAACTTCCCACGCAACACCTCCTCCTGGTAGCGCAGATCCTCCAGCTTGCCAGCATCGAGTTCGTACTTGCGCAGCGCCGTCTCCGTCTGGTGTTCCCTTTGCCGCAGCACCTGTGCGTCGCGCTGCGCCACCGCAAGATCGGCGCGAAGATCGGCGAGCTGCCGTGTCTCCTCCTCGGTCGCGCGGGACTCGAGCTCCGCCTCCAGCCGCGCGATGGTTTGAAGCTGCGTATCGAACCGGCGCCGAACCTGCTCCGGATTGCCGCCGCCGATGTCGAGCCACATGCGTTGCAGCCTGTCGATATCCTGCTGCAGGCTGCGCTGGAGTTCCTCCATGAAGTGCTGATGGCGCATGGCCTGATCGAGTTCGGCCTGTGCCTTGCTCTTCTCGTCGATCAATTGCGCCTGGGTGTCGCGGACGCGTGCCGCGGCCAGCGTGGCGATCCGCTGGTATTCGGTCATTTGCTCGCTGCGTTCGTTTTGCAGCTCTTCGCGCAGCCGGATCAGCTCCTGCTGCCCCGCGGCCATCAGTTTGGTCCGCTCCTGATCCAGCGCCACCAGAGCCTGCGCCTTTTCTGTCTCGAACCGGCGTCGCGCGTCTGCCAAATCCGCCACCTCAACGGCGAGCTGCGCGCGGCGATCATGCAGCACCTTGTCCAGCTCCGCGACTGCCGCTTCAGACCGGGCATTCAGACCTTTCTCAAGTTCCAGTTCCGCCACGCGCCGCTTTTTATCCAGCAGGAGCACTTGCTCCCGGCCCTGGCGGATTGCCTCGTGCAGCGGAGCCAGCATGGCGTCCACCTGTTTGCTGGCCGCAGCAGCCGCCTCGGCCTCGCGTTGCACGGCAGCACGCTCCCGTTCGACGACGCTACTCTCCCGCCGTGCGAGGTCAGCCTCTTTCGTGCGCAGCGCCACGGACTGACGGTCCAGTTCCCTCGCCCGTGAGTCCAGTTCCGCCGCGAGTCTCTTGACGTCCATCGCGGGATCGTTAGGCAGCTCCTTGTCGTTCATGGTGCTTTTATCCTGTCGAAGGCTGGACCGCGTCGGTTAGTCGCAATACATTACGAATCGCCCACCCCACCCCGCGCTCTTGACCCGGGGTTCGGCATGACGAGTACCGCTGATTGTCAAGTAGCAAGGCATTAGACCAAAATCCGTTTAGATTGACCATATCCAGCGTGGCGCAGGTACGCAGCACACTCAGCGGGTGAAAGCTGCTTCAAGCCTCTCCGAACGGCGCCCACCAGGCTGCGCAACGAACGAGGTCCCAGCTTGCACAGAACCGCTTTCAGCTTGCCGATTGGCTGCCCGATCGGGTTCAGATCACGACTATACCCAGGGATGTCAGGCACCGACACACCCAATTGTTCGAGCGCTTCTCGTCCAGCCTGGGTCCGATGTAATGGCACGTTGTCCATCACCACGATTTCGCCCCGCGTCAATGTCGGCCCAAACACCTTCAGGACATCGGCACGGAATGCCTCCTCTGTCATTGCTCCGTTCAGTAGCATCGGTGCGGTCACCCGGTCGTGACGCAAGGCAACGGCCATCGTCACGGTCTGCCACCCGCCAAACGGCACTTTGCACACCAGACGATCACCCCGCGGGCAACGGCCACCGTGGCGCGCCATCGTGGTGGAAACTGATGTGTCATCGACGAACACCAGCCGCTTGGGATCGAGTTTGCGCTGCCTGCGCCGTTATCTCCGGCGCATGGCGGCGACGTCCGGGCGGTCCTGCTCGGCCGCGTGGAGAACTTTCTGTTTGAAGGTTAGCTTCAGGTGATCCAGGAACCGGAACACCGAGGACACCGCAACCGTCACGTTGGCCTTGGCGAGGCGGGCCTGAAGTTCCATCAACGTCAGGTCCGGCTGTTTGGCGATCCAGCGCTTGATCAGCGCGGCATGCCTCGCCAGCGCATAGGGGCTTGTAGCCACCGAGCCTGGCCGGACTGACGCTGCCGGTGGTGCGATACCGCCGGATGTAGCGGCCGACCGTGCTGAGGCTGACGCCGCATAGTTCCGCGACCTCCCGACCTCCGGCCGTGTGTGGTATTCCACAATCAGCCGCACCGCGACTTTCCTGAGATCATCCGCGTAGGGCTTACCCATGCCTGCTGGCCCCCTACCCAGCAGACAGGGTGAACCGCGCCGCGTCGGGACAAGACGCCGGCCAGGGGAAAAAATCGATTGAGCCTTTTCGGAGTTTGCTCTAGTATAATATTGTAAGGGCTTGCTATCTCAATGGCCATGCGCAAGCGGACAGGCAATCAATCGGTAATGATCGCGCCCGCGGCGCGCGCAATATCGGCGTTTTACCCCCAGTGCAGCCGACTGCCTGGACCGGGAGGCCGGTGATGCCGCCGACCGTCCTGGATGACGTGATTCCACCGTTACGGCCGCTCGCAGCGCAGGTATTGCGACACATAGCGCCGTACTGGCTGCCGACACGGCTGGCAGCAGCGTTCCGGTCCCATATGGAATCGAGCTATAACCGATTGGTACTATTGACCGGCAAGTGGGAAGCGCGTGAATGGGCCGCATTGGCTCAGGCAGTGTCCAGCAATTCACGATTTCTCGCGTTGGCAGGCGCCGACGATCTCATGCAGCATACTAAGTTCGAAGTTAAGTTGGAGGGGGTCGCGTTCCAATTCTATACCAGCGGTGGCAATCAGACGCCGCGGATGACGGCGCCCGCCGGTTCATTAGAGATCCACGAAGCAGCCTTGCTGCAACATTTGCAGCGCATCACCGACGATGCGGCGCGGCGGCGCAGGGCCGAAGAAAATGCCGCAGCCATCGTAAAGCTGTTCAACGAAGAGCAGGATCGCGCGGCAGGCGCGGCAGGCGATGCAACGCGGTGGCTCGAGCAATGCCGCGCTGCATTCAAGGCAGCCCGCCGCCAGGCTGCCGCCGCTGAGGCTGCTTCGGTCAGTCTGCGATCGGAGTTGGCGCGGCTGGAGCAGCAGGGGGCGGTCAATCGGGCCAACGCGGCGCAGCTTTCCGCCGACGGACAGGCGAGGCTCCAACGGTTGGAGTACTTGCAGGAAGAACGCCGCAAGGCCATCGCCGCGGTGAAAGGCGGAGACGCGGCGCCGATGCAAAAGACCGGCACATTCGATCGGTTGTGTGACGACACATTGGACGAGATCGAAAAGCTTGCCGAGCAGGCCCGTCGCCTGCAGCAGGAGGGGACAGATTTGGCAAATGCAATTGCCTCGGTCGAAGCACGCCATGTTGCGCAGTCGCAAGCGAGCCACCAGGCAGCCAAGGCTACCGCGGCGCAGACCGTGCGGCAGTTGGGCAAGCTGCGCAGCGAACTGCTCGGGCCGCCGCCGACCGCGGCCGCCGATTGGCGCCGCATCGAGGCGACGCTGCGCAACCAGGCCGGCAACGCAGGCAAGTTGCAGGCGCAGTTGGCGGCATTGAACCTCTGGCATCTGGATCGTTCCGCGACGCATCCGCAGCGCCGCCAGCTCGCGCAGCAGGCGAGCGAATTGGTGCGCGAAATCGAAGCGGCCCTGGGGCAATGGCAGCAACCCTCGCTGCGAGGCGCCATGCGATGACCAACAAGCTCGATAGCTTTCTGGCCAGCGCGACGCTGGCACGCGCAAAGGAGCAATTCCTGCGCACCGGCTTGCGCTACATCCAGGATGGCGCCGCCCTGTTCATGGCATATCTGGATCAGCAGGACGCCGCGTTGCAGGACGAGATGGCCCGCCTGCGGAATCTAATCGAGGCCGGCGGTCACTATGCGCCGCAGGTTGCCGAGTTGCAGTCCGAGCGCAATGAGATTGCCGCCATGCGCGCCGAGGCCGAGGCGATCCGCCGCGCTGCGACTGGCCCGGACAGTCATTTCCTCGACGCTGCCTATGCCCAGGGCGTGGTTGACGATCGCATCCAGCCGCTGCGACGCCGGGAGGCTTTGTTGCAGGTGCACCGGACTCGCGTGCAGGGACCCATGGTGCAGTCCCGCCACGTCACCGGCGAGGACTGCCAGGGGCGTGTCGAAGAGGCGATCGAACTCGCCGTTCGCTATCTGAATGCCGTGGCGGGCGATCCCCACGCTCATCTGGGCAAGCTCTGGCGGGTGTTGACGCGGTCCGGTACCCACCTCTCGATTTGGCTGTGCAGTCACGAACCCCTGGAGAAGTGGAAGAGCCTGTTCTTTCGTATCGAGATCACCCGTAGCCTCGATACGCTTGACTTCGCCCTGGAAAGCTATGTGCCGTTCGGGTTCCCCGGTGACCGTGCGCAGTATCGCATGGACGCATCGAACGTATTCGAACGCGACGGCTGGCATCGCGTGGATGTCGCCAGCACCTCGTGGAACCGTGCCAACACCTACAGCCTGAACGGTTCGCGGACCGACACTGCCGGGGTTTCGTTCGGGATCAACGCCGCGGTCAACCAAGGCCAGCAAAATAGCGTCACGCAGTCGGACAATTACAGCGTGGCACACTCCGCCAACTTCGGTGAAAGCGAGACGATGTCGTGGTTCAAGAGCACCGGCGACAATTTCAGCGGCTCACCAAACGGCAGCAGCTATGGCAATTCGCACGGTCACGGTTCCGGCGGAGCGATCACGCGCAACTTTGGCAGCGCCACGACCACGACGGACGGCTCGGGCACGGCGGTTACCCACGGCACACAGTCCGGCAGCAGCTTCGGTGCCCAGGCGTCGCGGTCGGACAGCCGTGCGGAGACCATTGGCTACGGCTTCCAACTCACCGACGGCACGACGCTGCAGATGCAGAGCTACGCCTATGGCATCGACTTTGGCGCCGATGCCGAGGAACATTTGAAACAATGGCGCAACGGCAACCCGGACGCGGCTGTGATCTACGATGCCGTGCAGTTGAACTTCGATCACATGTGCCGCCACGTCATCAAGCAGCTTCAGGGCATGGGCGTCGGCAGCGTGCCGTTCGATCCAGGCGCATTCGAAGCACGCCTGGAGGGCATGAAGCAATTCATCTTGTTCGAGGACGGTCCCGTGCAGCACCGGCCATCGTCCGGTCCTCGGCGTCTGCTGCCGTCGCCATGAGGGCTGCCGTAATGTCGGACAGAAGCGTGGCCGAAGCAGCCGTCGCATGAAGCAACTCGAGGCGTTATCGCGCTTTGCCGGCGTCGCCCTGCGCGTACTGCCCGACTTCCTGCTCGACCACTCGCTGCTAGAGGCGGAGCCCGAGCATCGGCTGCCGGAATTGTGTGGCCGCATGGTGGATCTGGTGCAGCGGCTTCACGGCTGGGGAGAGCAAAGTGTATTCTGCCTGCGGCTCGACCACCTGCCGGACAAGGGCGCGATACGGTTGGCATTGCTTGCCCGTCCACCGGCACCGCAACGACGCGCGGCGCTGCAGCGCGACCTGATCGCCGCGTTGCGAGTCTTCGGCATTATTGGCATGGCCGACGACTACGGACGGTGCCTGCCGCTGATGACGCCGGCAGCGTTGGCGGCTCTGCCGATGGCGCCAGGCCGACGCGCCTGGCTGGCCCGCGAGATCGTCGATACGTTCGCCCCCCTGCTGGCACCGCCGCCGGCGGAGGCCGCGTTTATCGGCATCACCCAGGATGTCACCGCCGAACTGTGGGCCGACCAAGCGGCGCTCGGTGTTGTCGCCACCGATCCGCGTTTTGGCGGAGCCGCGTTGGCGGTCCAGCGGCGGCATGTCGAGGCGTGGGTGCCGCTCGGTTGGGAAGGGCCATCGGGCCCCTTCGCGGTGCCGTTCCGCGCGCTGATCGCCAGCCGCGCAGCAGTCCGGCTGTCGATCTATTTGCAGCCCGCCACGCTGGTGCCGGCCGAGCGGCTGTGGCTGGAGAAGCTCGCCATGGTTGCGCGGCGGGACGTCACTGGGCGGGACCCGGCCGCGGAACTCGCCGCCGCGCGTTGTGCCACCACGGCGCGGCGTCTGTCCGGCGGCGCGTTCCTGGTGGCGGCGGAATGCGTGGCCCTGGATGGCGGCGTCGAAGCGGCGGAGGGTGTGGCGCAGGCGGTTCGCACCCTGGCCGTTACGATCCCGGATACCGCAGCCGGCAGCGACGGCGTGCTGCCCGGCGCCCGCCTGGTCGGCGCCGGCGACGGCGCCGCCGACCCGGCCGGCGTCGATCACGCGGAACTGGCATTTCCACGCTGGATGGATCGACGCGAGCTGCCCCAGCACGCGGTTCGGCTGCCCTATCTGGCCGATGCACGCGGCGCCGCGACCTTGTTCCGTTTCCCAATCAGTGTGCGCTCTGGTGTACCGGGGATCGAGGTGGCGCAGGCCGCACCCGACTACGATCCCGGTCCGCGCGAACGCACCGTGGACCCATCGCCACGCTATGCCCCGCGCCACCCGGCGCCGACGATTACCATCGGCCGGTTCGAGAACGCCGGAGAAGCGGCGGTGCCCGTCGCCGACTTCACCAAGCACACGCTGATTACCGGGTTCACCGGCAGCGGCAAGACCAAGACCGTCCTGCACCTGCTGCACCAGTTTTGGGTCGATCACGGGATTCCGTTCCTGGTGCTGGAGTCGGCCAAGAGCGAATACCGCGGGCTGTGCGGCAGTGCCGGCTTCCAGCCGGCGGATGGCAGGTCAGCGCTGGCGGTGTACAGCGCCGGCAACGAAAGCGTCGTGCCGCTGCGGCTCAACCCATTCGAGTTGCTGCCCGGCGTCCGGGTGGAGGCGCACGTCAACCGCCTGCAGACCTGCTTCGCGGCGGCGCTACCGCCGTTCGGTCCGCTCGCCTCGATCCTGGAGCAATCGCTGATCGAGATTTATGCCGATGGCGGCTGGATGATGACCGATGTCGGGCCGCCGTGGGATGCGTCGTTTCGCCGCTTTCCCACCATGAGCCATTTCGCTGACAAGCTGAAGCAGGTGGGCCTGAGCCGCGGCTATGAGGGCGAATTCAAGGCGACGCTGCAGGCCGCCATCACCGGCCGCATACTGCCATTGACGCGGCAGATGCGCAGCAGCAAGGGGCTGTTGCTCGACAACGAACTTACTACGCCCACCGCGACGGTACTCTTCTCGGCACCGACGATCCTCGAGATGAACGATCTCAATGAGGAGGACAAGGCGCTCCTCAGCATGTTCTTGCTGGTGCTGCTGCGCGAACATTGTGAGCAGCGGCATCGTGAGGCGGGCGGACGTAGCGGCCTGCGGCACCTGACGGTGATCGAGGAAGCCCATAACGTGCTGGCCAAGGTTGCTTCCACCGGCGGTCAGGAAGGTACCGGCGCCGATACGCGCTATCGCGCGGTGCAGGCGTTCTGCGCCATGCTGGCGGAAGTCCGCGCGCTGGGAGAGGGAATCGTCATCGCGGACCAAAGCCCGGAGAAACTGGCCCCGGACGTCATGCGCAATACCAATCTGCAGATCGCGCATCAGTTGCGTGATCCGGCGGACCGCGAAGCGATGGCGCAGGCGATGATCATGACGCAGGAACAGCAGGACTTCATCGGGCGCCTGGTGCCGGGCCAGGCCGGCATTTTCTACACTGGCCTGCAGCGCGCCAGCTTCGTCATGGTTCCGCAATTCGATTCGCCGGACCCCTCGGCCCGCGGCGCCGGGTTCCGCGCCTTCGTGTCGGACGAGGAGATCGTTGCATTGATGGCGCCGCACATGCCCCGCGCACC
This sequence comes from Acetobacteraceae bacterium, assembly GCA_035486135.1. Taxonomy (GTDB): domain Bacteria; phylum Pseudomonadota; class Alphaproteobacteria; order Acetobacterales; family Acetobacteraceae; genus JASHVB01. The sequence goes on along the minus strand of DATHNI010000334.1, from coordinate 4,618 downwards.
CGAGCCGTTGCGTCCGTTCGAAGGCTGCCGCGATTGCCGGGTGCGGGTCACCTGCGACTACCGGCAAGCGGCGCGATCGCTGTTGGGGGATGCCAGCTTGCGCGTCGAATTCACCGCTGCGGTGGGCGGCAAGCCGACGGTCGAAAGCGCCATGGCGGCGGTTGTGGGGGTGTTGGCGAAAGCCACGGCGCAGCTCGGCGTCAGCGGCTCCGCGGACGCGGCGTGGTGTTGCCTGCTTCATATGCGGCACGACTTGATGCGCGGGTGGACGCGTGGTGGCCCATTCGATCGCGAGGCAAGGACGGCGTTCGAGAAAGTGGCGGTGCCGGCGCTGCGGAGTGACGCGCTGACAGCGGGAGGTCGTGCATGATGCCTGGAGAATTTTCCGGTGCCGGCGAAGGCGGCGCGGCGCATTCCGAGATGCCGGCGATGGCCGAACCCGGGGCCGGCGGGGAGTCCGCCGGGTCGGGCGAACCCGCGGCGACAGCGGAATTTGGCGGCGGGGCCGAGCCAGGCGCCGGCGCCGAGCTGGCCGAGCCGGGCGCGTCGTCGCTGACCGGCGAAGCGGCCGGTCCCGGTGAGCCATCGGCGTCCGGCGAGGCCGCCCCGGAGGCCGGCCCCAGTGAGCCTCAGGGCAATACCCCGGAGAGCGCGGCGCTCGGCGAGCCGGCGGAGCCCGGGCCGGCCCATGATGGCACATCGGCCGAGCCCGCCAGCGACACCAGTGCGCCGGACGCGAGCGGCGAGGGCGCGCCGATCGAGCCCCCGGCCGAGCCAACGGACGGCGCTCTGGTCCTGGCTGGGGAAACGCCGGCCGGCGAGCAACCGGGTGTCGAACCGATCGAACCGGCCGCCACTCCGGGCAGCAGAGAGGACGCCGCGCCTGCCGCCGATCGACCGGAAGCACCAGGCGAACCCTCGGAAGCATCGGGCGAACCCTCGGAAGCCTCGGGCGAGCCCTCGGAAGCACCGAGCGAGCCTGCAACCGGGGAGGCTCGCCCGGAGTCAGAGGCGCCCGAGCCTCTGTTGCGGGAGGTTGGACCGGAGGGGCCGACCGCGCCCGAGCCGGCAAGCCAGGAGCCGGCGGCGGCCGGCCAGGAAGCCGCCGAGGCCGATCGTACCGTCGATCGAGCCGAAGTCTGGAAGATGGATGCGCGAGAACGCGGCAACGTCATTGAAACGGACCTGGCCAACAGCGAATACAAGGAATGGTTCCACTGCGGTAAGGAACATGGCGGCACGCAGGAGCATATCGACTTCTTCAAGGATGGGGTCGGCGTCAGCCTCAAGACGGTGGAATCCGCGACCCCGGGGTCAATCCGCGAGATGCAGAACGAGATCGGCCAGTTGGAGCACTCCGGCATCCAGCACTCGACGGATGGAGGCGAGACCTGGAGCAAGACGGAGCTGGCGCTGGATGTGCGGGTACCGGAGGGCCGCGAGGCGGACTTTGCGAGCCTCAAGAGCTATGGCGCGCAACACGGGATCGAGGTGTACGTGCGGCCGTACTGAGGCGCGGCAGCGCTGACTCAAGATTGTGCTGGCCGTGCAAAGGATCACTTGGCACGCCCCGGAAGATCCGAACTTCCGACCCCAAATCCGTGGTCAGCCGGTCAGTAGCGATTCAAGATGGTTGCGTGCCCCCGGCAACCAACGACGTCATCATTCGATCAGAACCGCCATTCCCGTCAACGGGAACGACGGTTTTTGCGTTTGCCGGGCGCTAAATCAACGCTGAAGGACCATCTCATCTCTCACAGGCAAAACACAGCCAGGTCGCCGCGCAGCTCCAAGCGCACCTCACCGCGCCGCTCTCCGAGATAAGCTACCATGGCGTCGATCAGCGATCGCAGCGCCTCAACGGCGGCGGCCGATACGATGGGATCCTGCGAAGCATGTCATAGGCGTTCGACCTTCCGGCGATAGACATGGGCAAGGTTAGGGTGGCCGCCCGAACCGAGTGTCATCCAACCGAGCCCAGCCAACCAACAGCGCTTGTGCAGCGTGTTCAGGAAGCGCTCGATATCAGCACCGTTGCGCACAGCGAGATAGACGTGCGGTCCGTTCGATCCGGGCAGGCGCTCTTCGGTATCGGAGCGGAACAGGCCAGCGCTGGTGGATCGCCGCACCACGCGAGCCACTCTCGCCAACTCCGGCAACACGGACACCAACGCAGGCCAGTAACCCCCGAGTTCCTGCAATTGATCGGCTACCGGCTCCGGCATGCCCTTCGTGTCGAAGTCCAACAGAGCGAATGCGGGCCGCGCCGGCGTGTAGACGATGTGGCCACCGGTGCGAGCGATGATGTTCGGCCGCGCCTCACCATTTAGTTCCTCCAGCCTGCGCTTCGTGGTGATCTGCACCTGACTTGGCAGGTCGGGCCGCAGCGTGCCGAGTGCGATAGCCTGGCTGGAGTCTAGTCCGCCGATCAGCGCAGCAAGCCGAGCCCGGCAATTGCTCCGCGTTCCCGAGCGAGCGTGTCCTCCGCGGGGACGCTACATCTCAACCGCGATGGGGATGGTGAAGTCGAAGACAGTGCCAAATCATGTCGGCAAGACAGCTTTCCTCCCACGGCTTCCGAGGGCGTCGCCGGCGTTGATGTCCGCGCTCGCGAAATGAACCGCTCCGGCTGAGCGACCGGCCCGGGCGCCTTGCAGCCGGAAGTCACGTTCGCCGTACATGTTGATAAATTCAGGGCGCGCAATTGCCGCTGATCCAACGCGAACTGGACAGCCTCCTGGCCGAACGCATCTCCCTGCGCGCGATCCAGGGCCTCTCGCCTTTTCGTGAGATTGCTTAAATCCGATTTTAAGTCAGCGCGAAGCGGGCATGAAACACGCATGCCTAGGTTCCGCCTCGGGCAGCGTTCCGCAAAACGCCCAACACATCGGCGTACGACAATTTCCGAAGGAGAAGACATGAGCCCGAAGCGAATCCTTGGCCTTGCGATTGCGGCCTCCGCCCTTGTTCCATTCGCGGCGCTCGCTGCGACAGGGACGCTGGAGCGCCTGCGCGGGACCATAGCATCGGCCACCGCGGATTCGGTGACCGTCGATATCTATGCGGCCAAGCCGGTCACCATTGCCCTGACGGGCAACACCAAATACCTGAAAGTGGAGAAATCGAGTCTCAACAAGATTGAGAAAGGCAGCTTCATCGGCACCGCAACCAAGGATGTCGGCGGGATGCAGGTCGCGCTGGAGGTCGTGGTCTTCCCGCCGTCGATGCGCGGCACGGGTGAAGGCCACTACGCGTGGGACAAGATCCCCGACACGACGCTCTCCGGCGGTGCGGTGACCAGCAGCAGCATGACGAACGGCAGTGTCTCCGCCGTCTCGACCTCGGTGCCGAAGGTGAACAGTACGATGACCAATGGCGACGTCGCCGCATCGCAGTCGCAAGGCGGCGTCACGCATCTTGTCGTCACTTACAAAGGTGGCCAGCAGGACGTGCTGGTGCCTCCGACTGCGCCGATCGTGACCTACCGGCCAGGCACGGAGGCCCTCGTGGCCAAGGGGAGCGATGTTTTCGTCAAAGCGACGGAGACCGGCTCGGGTCTCGTGGCGGACACGGTCGCGGTCGGCATCGACGGCGTAAGGCCGCCGATGTGACGGGCCACCCCCGCGCCGCAAACGCGGGGGTTCCCACCGCGACAAGGGACATCCGCTATGAACCGATGTGAAACAAGCCGCCGCCCGGCGCATCCGGTCGCGATCCGCGTCATGCACTGGATCGGGGTCTATGCCATGGGCTGCATGATCTTCAGCGGCTGGGAAATCTATAACGCCTCGCCCAGCCTGCCTTTCCTTTTCCCGGCCTGGACCGGCCTGGGCGGCTGGCTGGGCGGCGCACTGGCCTGGCACCTGAGCGCGATGTGGCTGCTGTTCGCCGACGGTATCGCCTACCTGATCTATGGTTTTGCCAGCGGTCATTTCCGGCACGACCTGAAGCCGCCGCGCCCCGCTGAGGTGGTGCACGACCTGGACGCCGCCCTGCGCGGTCGCCTGCAGCACCACATAGGGCACTACAACGCCGTGCAGCGCGTACTTTATGCCGGGGTCATCATCGCCGTCATCCTGCAGGTGATGACCGGGCTCGCCATCTGGAAGCCGGTGCAGTTCGGATGGCTGACTGGGCTGTTCGGCGGCTATCCGATCGCCCGCGGCATCCACCTCGCTACCATGTTCGGCATCGTCGCCTTCGTTCTTATCCATGTCGCGATGGTGGCGATCGTCCCGCGCACGCTGAAGTCGATGATCGTCACCGTGCCCGCAGAGATCGAGGAAAACCAATGAGCACCCAGCGCAACAAACCGGCCGTCAGCATCGCCGAGATCAAGCCGGAGTTGGAAAGATTGCGCCGGCGCGGCTTCCTGCGGAGCGCGCTCTCGCTCGGCGCCCTGACGATGCTGACCGGGTGCGACCTTTCGACCCATTCCGGCGTCGACGCCGCGCTGGAGGGGATGCTGCGCTTCGACGACCGGGTCCAGGCGGCGTTGTTCTCCCGCCAGCGCCTGGCGGAGACCTATCCGGCCAGCGCCATCACCCGCCCGTTCCGCTTCAACGCCTATTATGCGGAGTGGCAGGTGCGGCCGGTTCCGGATCACTGGGTACTGAAT
>DATHNI010000333.1:0-17699 GCA_035486135.1 Acetobacteraceae bacterium | reverse complement strand
CCTCTGCCCCCATGCCCAATGCACCCACCAAACGCACCGCCAAGGTCGTCGCCGCCCCACCCCGGCGCGAGGCGAAGCCGCCCGGCCCCTGTGCCATGGTCATCTTCGGCGCCGCCGGGGACCTGACCAAGCGATTGCTCGTGCCGGCGCTGTACAACCTCAGCCGCACCGGCCTGCTGCCAGAGCACCTGGCCATCGTCGGCGTGGACGCCGTCGACCAGGACGTGGCCGCCTGGAGCAAAAGCCTGCACGACATGCTGCAAAGCTTCGTCGGCAACGCCGCCAGCGAGAGCCGCATCGGCGCGGTGGATGACACCGTCTGGAAGCGCCTCGCCGACGGGATGTCCTACATGAAGGGCGACTTCAACGACCCCGGCCTATACGAAAAGCTGCATGCCCATCTGCACGACGTCGCCCACAACCCGGCGCCCACGGGGGCGGCCACGCCGACACCCACGGGGGCGCCCACTGGAGCACCGACGGGGGCGCCTATGGGGCAGACCCAGGGCAACGTGCTGTTCTACCTCGCCGTCGCCGACCGGTTCTTTGGCCCGATCATCGAAAACCTGGGCCACGCCGGATTGCTGGACGAGGAATTGCGCGACGCGCAGGCGCAACGCTGGCGGCGGGTGGTGATCGAGAAGCCGTTCGGCCACGACCTTGAATCCGCGCGCGCGCTGAACACCCGCATCCGCCGCTCGCTTCGCGAGGAGCAGATTTATCGGATCGACCATTTCCTGGGCAAGGAAACCGTCCAGAGCATCATGGCGTTCCGCTTCGCCAACGGCTTGTTCGAGCCGATCTGGAACCGCGATCGCATCGACCACGTGCAGATCACCGTGGCCGAGACGGTCGGCGTCGAGCGCCGCGGCCGGTTCTATGAAACCACCGGCGCGTTGCGCGACATGGTGCCGAACCACGTGTTCCAGTTGCTGGCGATGGTGGCGATGGAGCCTCCGGCCGGCTTCGACGCCGAAGCCATCCGCAATCGCAAGGCGGACGTGTTCGCCGCGATGTCCTCGGTGCGGCCGGAAGACGCCGTGCGCGGCCAGTACGGTCCGGGCACGGTGCTGGGCAACAAAGTCGGCGCCTATCGCGAGGAACCCGACGTCGCGCCCGATTCCAGCACCGAAACCTATGTCGCCATGCGCCTGGCCATCGACAACTGGCGCTGGGCCGGCGTGCCGTTCTACCTGCGCACCGGCAAGCACCTCGCCGCGCGCATGACCGAGATCGCCGTCCGCTTCAAGCCGGCGCCCTATGCGCCGTTCGACGACACCCACGTGGAAGCGCTGCCGCCCAACTGGCTGGTGCTGCACATCCAGCCGAACGAGGGCGTGTCCCTGCAATTCGAGGTGAAGCGGCCCGGACCGGTGGTGGACCTCGCCGCGGTGCGGATGGCGTTCCACTACGACGACTGGTTCCCGCGGGAGCCGAATGTTGGCTACGAGACACTGATCTACGACGTGATGATCGGCGACCAGACGCTGTTCAACCGCGCCGACATGATCGAATCGACCTGGCGGGTGGTGCAGCCAGTGCTGGACGCCTGGGCTGCCGAACAGCCGCAGCATTTCCCCAACTATGCGTCGGGCTCCGACGGGCCGAGCGCCGCCGACGCACTCTTGCGGCAGGACCACCGTGCGTGGCGTCCCCTGGTGGATGCCCATGCGAATGGTCCGTCACAGGGACACGACAAGGCGTAGGGCGCGGCGGTCCAGGCCATCGCCCCACGTTGCGCGGATGCTGCACGAAATGTAGTTGCCTCTGGCCGCTGTTCACGCTTGAAACCGCGCCTTTGCGCGGAGCAGCGGAATGGTGAAGGCAGTCGGCATCGATTTCGGCACCACCAACAGTGTCGTTGCCTCGCTGCACGAGGATGGCTCGGTCACGACGCGGCGCCACGCAACGCTCGACGTATTTCGCTCGGTGCTGTGCTTCTGGACCGAGCCGCTGCCTGGCCGGACCCTGTTGCACCATGCGGCCGGACCCGAGGCGATCACCGCCTATCTGGAAGATCCGCTGGACAGCCGGCTGATCATGTCGATGAAGACCTACCTTGCGCAAAAGAGCTTCACCGAAACGCGCATCTTCGGTCACCGCTTCACGCTGGAACGCCTGATCGGCTGGTTCCTGCGCGCCTTGCTCGCCGATTTCCCCGTTCCACCGCGCGTCATCGTCGGCCGTCCGGTGCGCTTCGCCGGTGAGTTCGCCGACGATACATTCGGCGCCGCTCGGCTGCGCGGCGCCTACGCTGATGCGGGATGGCACGACGTGACGCTGGCGCTGGAGCCCGAGGCTGCCGGCACGCGCTTTGCCCGCAGCCTGACCGAGCCGGCGACCTTGTTGATCGGTGACTTCGGCGGCGGCACCAGCGACTTCTCGGTCATGCGCTTCGACCCGCGCGGCGGGACCGTGCCACTCGGCCATGCCGGCATCGGCATCGCCGGCGACGTGTTCGACTTCCGCATCATCGACCGCGCCATCGCACCGTTGCTCGGCAAGGGCGGCACCTACCGGGTGATGGGCAAGGCACTGCCGGTGCCGCCGGAGTATTACTCCGGCTTCGCGCGCTGGCACCTGCTGTCCCTGATGCGCACGCCGCGGACCCTGCGCGCCATCACCGAGGTGGCGCGCACGGCGGAGCACCCCGAGCGTTTGCAGAACCTGATCGCGCTGATCGAGGATGGTGTGGGTTATCCGCTCTATCAGGCGGTCTCCGCGACCAAGGCGGCGCTGTCGCGGGCGGACAGCGCGGTACTTGAGTTTCGCCACAAGGGCTTTGCCGTGGAGCGCAGCATCACGCGCCAGGAATTTGAATCCTGGATCGCAGGCGACCTCGCTCGGCTCGCCGCCACGGTGGACCGGGTGCTGGAAGAAGTCGCACTGCCGGCCGAGGCGATCGACCGCGTATTCCTCACCGGCGGCACGGCCTTCGTGCCCGCGGTGCGCCGGTTGTTCGAACAGCGATTTGGCGTGGAGAAACTCGCCGGCGGCGGCGAGTTCGTGTCTGTCGCCGAAGGCCTTGCCCTGCTCGGCGCGGGATGATGGCTCGGATAATATCAGATAGCGAAATGGTTGACCCTTTGACGCCGGTTCCTCGTCATGGTGGGCGCCAGGGTCAAGCGCCCGGGGGCAGGCTCCCGCGCGCCATCCACGGCTTCTCTGGGTGCGGCCAAAGAAGTCGTGGATGCCGGTCTCCGTCGTTACGACGGTACGGTGCTATGACGGTACGGTCGATCGAGAAGTTACCGCGCACTACCCAGCGGCGGCGGCGTCCGGCTCGTCGTCGCCCGGCGTGGTCTGCACCGGGCCGCTATCCAGCCCCTTGGCGGCCAGGTCACGGTCCACCAGCTCGATCACCGCCATGTCCGCCGCGTCGCCATAGCGCATGCCGGCCTTCAGCACCCGCGTGTAGCCTCCGGCACGCCCGCGATACCGCGTAGCCAGCGTATCGAACAGCTTGTTCACGATCGCATCGTCGCGCAGCTTCGCATAGGCCAGGCGCCGGTTGGCCAATCCGCCCTTCTTGCCCAGCGTGATCAGCTTCTCCGCCACCGGCCGCAGCTCCTTCGCCTTCGGCAGGGTGGTGGTGATTTGCTCGTGCTTCAGCAGCGCGTGCGCCATGTTGCGGAACATGGCCTGGCGATGGCTGGACGTGACGCCGAGCTTTCTGCCGGCAACCCCGTGACGCATGATTCAGTCCCCTTCCCGATCCTGCTCAGAACGGCTCTTCAAGCCGCTTGGCCAGGTCTTCGATATTCTCCGGCGGCCAGCCCGACACGGTCATCCCGAGCGACAGTCCCATCGAGGTCAGCACTTCCTTGATCTCGTTCAGCGACTTCCGCCCGAAGTTCGGCGTGCGCAGCATTTCCTGTTCGGACTTCTGCACCAGGTCGCCGATATACACGATGTTATCGTTCTTCAGGCAGTTGGCCGAGCGGACCGACAGCTCCAGCTCATCCACCTTGCGCAGCAGGTTGCGGTTGAACGGCAGGTCGTCCTGCGGCTCCTCTGCGCGAAGCTGCTGCGGCTCCTCGAAGTTGATGAAGAGCTGCAACTGGTCCTGCAGGATGCGAGACGCCAGCGCCACCGAATCCTCCGGCGTCACCGCGCCGTTGGTCTCCACCGTCAGCAGCAGCTTGTCGTAGTCGGTCACCTGGCCGACGCGGGTCGGCTCGACGCGATACGACACGCGGCGCACCGGGGAATAGATCGCATCGACCGGGATGAGCCCGATCGGCGCGTCCTCGGGCCGGTTCGCCGCCGACGCGACGTAGCCCTTGCCGAGGTTGACGGTGAACTCCATGCCCAGCTTCACGCCGTCGTCCAGCGTGCAGATCACCAGCTCGGGGTTCATGATGTCGATGTCGTGGCCGGCCTGGATCTGCCCCGCGCGCACCTCGCCCGGGCCGGTGGCGGTCAGCGTCATCCGCTTCGGCCCCTCGCCGTGCATGCGCAGCGCGAGCTGCTTGATGTTCAGCACGATGTCGGTGACGTCCTCGCGCACGCCGGGGATGCTGCTGAACTCGTGCAGCACGCCGTCGATCTGCACCGCGGTGACCGCGGCGCCTTGCAAGGAGGACAACAGGATGCGGCGGATGGCGTTGCCGAGGGTCATGCCGAAGCCGCGCTCCAGCGGCTCGGCGACCACGGTCGCCACGCGGGACGGATCGGCGCCTGGCTCGACTTCAAGCTTTTCCGGCTTGATCAGGGATTGCCAGTTCCTCTGAATGACTGCGCTCTGCCTCATGGCCTCGATACCTTTCGAACCGCGCCGCGGCACGGTTCATGTCCTGTCAACAGCGTCGCGCGCGGGGTGCGGCCCCGCGGGGAAAGATCAGACGCGCCGGCGCTTGCGCGGGCGGCAGCCATTATGCGGAATCGGCGTCATGTCGCGGATGGCGGTGACCGAGAAGCCCACCGCCTGAAGCGCCCGCAGCGCGCTTTCGCGACCCGAGCCGGGTCCACTGACTTCGATTTCCAGCGTTTCCATCCCGTGCTCGCGCGCCTTCTTGCCGGCGTCCTCGGCGGCGACCTGCGCGGCATAGGGCGTGGACTTGCGGCTGCCCTTGAAGCCCTGGCTGCCGGCCGACGACCACGCGATGGCGTTGCCCTGCGCGTCGGTGATGGTGATCACCGTGTTGTTGAACGTCGCGGCCACATGGGCGACGCCGGACGTGATATTCTTGCGCTCCTTCCTGCGGGGACGCGCTGTGGCCGTGGCCGGTCTCGCCATTTTGAGGTGATCCTGTTCCAATTCCGCGCCGCCCCCATGGCAGGGAGGCTGTCAGGGGGGCGGCTGCCGTCAGTCTGTCTGGTATGCGCCGGGCAGCGAGACCGGCTTATTTGGTGACTTTTTTCTTGCCCGCAATCGCCACCGCCTTGCCCTTGCGGGTGCGGGCGTTGGTGTGGGTGCGCTGGCCATGCACCGGCAGCCCGCGGCGATGCCGCAAGCCACGATAGCAGCCGAGGTCCATGAGCCGCTTGATGTTCATGGCCACTTCACGCCGCAGATCGCCCTCGACCTGGTATTCGCGGTCGATCAGCTCGCGGATGCGCAGCACCTCCTCATCGGAGAGCTGATTGACCCGACGCTCGTCGGGGATGCTGAGGCGGCTGCAGATCTCCGCCGCCTTGGTCGGGCCGATACCGTAGATATACCGCAGCCCAATGGTTACACGCTTGTTGGTCGGGATGTTCACGCCGGCAATACGCGCCACGCCTGCCACTCCTGTCGGTCCGGCGCGGAGGCCGGACGTTTGCTGGTTTGCCCCCGGGGAAGGGCGAGAATTTGACCAAACGGCACCGCCCCCAAACGGGGGTGCGCCGAAGGAGCGGACTATAGTCCCGGCAGTACGAGAGTCAACGCGACGATATCAAGATTTAGCGAGCAGCGCAGAGTGAACCTCTCCCGCTACGCGGGAGCAGAGCCTGCCCCCGGGGCGCTTGACCCGGGGGGCGAGGGCGCAGAGCGCAGGAGGGTGAGGTTGATCGGGTCGGCACGCTGCGATCTCGTTTCTCTCAATTCCCGCTGGACCAGGCAGGCACTGGAGCAAGCAGGCAAGTGCAGGCAGGCAAGTGCAGGCAGCGTGCCGACCCGATCACCCTCACCCTCGCCGCTGGCGCGTCTCGACCTCTCCCGCCCAGCGGGAGAGGTTTACTCTCCAAGGTATAGCGCCTCGAGGGATCGGCACATCCCGGCAACATCCCACGCGGCGCTCGCCCGCAGGCGATCGCGCATCGTGCCGCGCAGCGCCGCCAATCGCCCGGGCGTTTCGGACGAGAGCGCCAGGGCGATTGCGGCGTTTTGGAACCCGGCAACATCCGCCGCGACCCACTCGTCCAGCCCAGCCGCCCGGAGCAAAGAACTACTGGTGCGCGACGCCCAGCGATCGCCGTTGAAGGTCAGCATCGGCACGCCCTGCCACAGCGCCTCGGCCGTCGTGGTGCCGCCGTTATAGGGGAACGTGTCGAGCGCCACATCGACCTGGTCGTAGCCGCGCAGGAACTCGAAATGCTCTGCGCCGGCCGCCAGGGCCAGCCGGTCGGCAGCGATGCCGTAGCGTGCGAAACGGCCGGCCAGGACCGCACGGTTGCATGCCTGGTCCAGCGTGCGGTTGCGCAGCAACAGCCGGCTGGTGGGCGCACCGCGCAGGATAGAGGCATAGGCGGCAATCGTGGCGTCGGTCAGCTTGTACGCCGAAGAGAAGCAGCCGAACGTCACCTGCCCCGTGCGCAGACACGGCGGCGGAGCAACGTCCGGCACCGGATAGAACACCCAGAACGCCAGATAGGAGCCCGGCACGCGAACGATCTTCTCCGTGTAGTAGCGCTCCTCCGCCGGAGGAATCACCACTGCGTCGCCCACCAGCCAGTCGATCTCGTGCATGCCGGTGGTGCCGTACATGCCGATCCAGCAGACCTGCAGCGGCGCCGGGCGATGCAGGAACAGGGGCAGCCGGCGCTGGAAGCTGTAGCCGTTCAGGTCCACCAGCACGTCCAGGCCCGCCTCGACGATGTGCTGCGCCAGGGCCGTGTTGGACACGCCGCCGATCTCCCAGATGCGGTCCTCCGCATGATCGGCGTAGCCGGTTTCCGCCGACGGCGTTTCCCCATCGGCCAGCAAGTGCACCTCGAACCGGTCGCGGTCATGGGCGTTGATCGTGCCCATGTAGCCCTTCATCCAGTTGCGCGCACCGAAGAACGCGCTGAGATAACCGACACGCAGCTTTCGGCCGGCTTCGCGCGACGCCGGCGTCAGGCGCTGGATGCCGCGCGCCTGCCCGTCCATCCAGCGCCGCCGCGCCGCCATGACGTGGAAATTGTCCTGCTGCGACCCGCCCGGCGCGATGCAGGCGATGCCGGCGAGGGCCACGCTTCGCACCTCCGCATTGCTGCTGTCCGCGGCGCGCCGGTATTCGGCGATCGCGCCATCAACGTCGCCAAGCTGGAACAATGCCTCGGCCAGGTTGCAGCGCGCCCCGTCAGCGTCCGGACGCAGCGCCACGACGCGGCGCAACGCCTCGGCGGCATCGCCATATGCCGCAAGCGCGAGCAGGGCACAGCCCAGGCCGTACCACGCCGCGTGCAGCGATGCATCGCCCGCCACGGCGCTGCGGTACGCCTCGATGGCCTCGTCGTAGCGGCGGTCGAGATGCAGTGCGTCGGCGCGGCGCAGTTCGCTGGCTGGGTCCACGGTGATGTGGCTCCGCTGGGGGGCAGACGGTCTATAACGTCACGGCTCCCGCTCTGCGGCAATCCGGCAGGCTGGCAATTGTGCCGGCACCCCCCTTGCCTCATGCCGGCGCGGGAAGCTCCTCCAGCACGGCCAGGAGCTGCTGCGTGACCGCATCGATATCGGCCATGCCGTCCACTGTCCGCAGGATGCCCTGCGCCGCGTAGTGCGGCAGGATGGGGGCGGTCTGCCGATGGTAGGCCTCCAGCCGCGCCGTCACCGTCTCGCGGTTGTCGTCGGCGCGGCGGGTGAATTCGGTCGATCCGCAGGCGTCGCACTTGCCCGCCTCGCGCGGCGGCTGGAACGTGTCGTGGTAGCCGGCGCCACATTTCGCACAGGTGAAACGGCCCGCAATTCGGTCCACCAGCGCAGCATCATCGACCTGAAGCTCGATCACCGCATCCAGCTTCATGCCCTGTTCCGCCAGCATCCGGTCGAGCGCTTCCGCCTGCGGCACGGTGCGCGGAAACCCGTCCAATATGAAACCCTTGGCGGCATCCGGTTGCTCTATGCGGGACCGCAGCATCCGGATCAGGATGTCATCGGAGACAAGCTGTCCCGCTTCCATCACCGCCTTGGCCTCCCGCCCGATCGGCGTGCCCGCGGCCACCTCGGCGCGCAGCATGTCGCCGGTCGAGACCTGCGCGATCCCGTACCGGTCCTGCAACCGCTTGGCCTGCGTACCCTTGCCCGCCCCTGGCGGGCCTAACAAGATCAGCTTCACCGTTTCCCCCGCACGCGCGCCTTCTTGATCAGACCTTCATACTGGTGCGCGAGCAAATGAGACTGGATTTGCGTCACCGTGTCCATGGTGACCGAGACGACGATCAGGATCGAGGTGCCGCCGAAGTAGAACGGCAGCCCATAGTCGTTGATCAGGATCTCCGGCAGCAGGCACACCGCGACGAGATACAGGCCGCCCACCGTGGTCAGGCGCGTCAGCACCCGGTCGAAATACTCCGCCGTGGCACTGCCCGGGCGGATGCCGGGGATGAAGCCGCCGTATTTCTTCAGATTGTCCGCCGTCTCCTCCGGATTGAACACCACCGCGGTGTAGAAATACGAGAAGAAGATGATCATCGCCGCATACAGCAGCATGAACAGCGGCTGGCCGTGCGAGAGCTGGTTGCCGATGATCTGCAACCAGCCCGGCCCGCCACCTTGGGAGAAGCCAGCGATGGTCGCCGGGATCAGCAGGATGGAGCTGGCGAAGATCGGCGGGATCACGCCGGAGGTGTTGATCTTCAGCGGCATGTGAGTCGAATCGCCGCCGAACATCCGGCTGCCGACCTGGCGCTTCGGATATTGCACGTGGATGCGCCGCTGCGCGCGCTCCATGAACACGATGAACGCGACGACTGCCACCGCCAGCACGATGAACGCCAGGATGAAGAACGGCGACAGCGCGCCGGTGCGGCCGAGTTCCAGCAGCGACGCCATGGCATTGGGCAGGTTGGCGACGATGCCCGCCATGATGATCAGGCTGGTGCCGTTGCCCACGCCTCGGGCGGTGATTTGTTCGCCCACCCACATCAGGAACATCGTGCCGCCCACCAGCGTGATCACGGCAGACAGGATGAAGAACACGCCGGGATTCGGCACCGCCGGCCCGAAGCTGCCATGCATGCTCTCCAGCCCGACGGCGATGCCGTAGGACTGGATCATGGCAATGAGCACGGTCAGGTATCGGGTGTACTGATTGAGCTTCTTCCGCCCCTGCTCACCCTCTTTCTTGAGTTGCTCCAGGGAGGGGATCGCCGCCGACATCAACTGCGTGATGATGCTGGCGCTGATGTAGGGCATGATGTTGAGGGCGAACACCGTCATGCGCCGCAGCGCGCCGCCGGTGAACATATCGAACATGCCCAGGATGCCGCCGCCGCCATGCTGCGACAGCATCTCCCCCATCACCGAGGCGTCCACGCCGGGTACCGGGATGTAGGTGCCGATGCGATAGACGACCAGCGCGCCGAGGGTGAACCAGATGCGGTTCTTGAGTTCGGTCGCCTTGGAGAAGACGCCAAGGTTGAGGTTCGCAGCAAGCTGTTCGGCAGCAGAGGCCATGGGGATCCCCTTCGTCAAAACCTCTCCCGCGCTACGCGTGGGAGAGGTCGGCGCGGAGCGCCGGGTGAGGGTGATCGGGTCGGCACGCAACAATAGCGTGCCGACCCGATCACCCTCACCCTCGGTGCTGACGCACCTCGACCTCTCCCGCCGCGGGCGGGAGAGGTTTAGTGTGTATCACGCCGCCGCCGTTTCCTTCACCACCACCGTCGTGGTGATCGTCCCGCCCGCCTTCTCCACCGCCGCGCGCGCCGACGCCGAAGCACCGGACACTGTGATGGTGATCGCCCGGGTCAATTCGCCGCTGCCCAGCAGCCGCACCCCGTCCAGCCGGCCGCGCACCAGCCCGGCCGCCGCCAGCGTTGCCTCCGTGATCGGCGCACCCGCGTCGATCCGCCCCGCGACGATCGCCGCCTCCAGCACGCCGAGGTTCACCGGCGCATATTCCTTGCGGAAAATGTTGTTGAAGCCGCGCTTCGGCAGGCGGCGGTAGATCGGCATCTGCCCGCCCTCGAAGCCGTTGATCGCCACGCCCTCGCGCGCCTTCTGGCCCTTCACGCCCTTGCCCGACGTCTTGCCCTTGCCAGAGCCGATGCCACGGCCCAGCCGCTTCGACTTCAGCCGCGACCCGGGATTGTCGCGCAACTCATTCAGGTTCATGCGTGGTTCCGGGCGTCAGCCCGGCCCTCCGTGCCTGCCACCGGGCTTAACCCGGTGGTCATGGCCGGGCTTGACCCGGCCATCATTGCTGCTCCTCCACCTTGATCAGGTGGGCGACCTTGCGGATCATCCCGCGTACGGCCGGGGTGTCTTCCAGCTCGCGCGTCCGGCGCTGTTTGTTCAGGCCCAGGCCGATCAGCGTCTCTTTCTGGCCCGGCTTCTGGCCGAACGACGACCCGGTTTGCGTCACGCGTACCTTAGGCACTGGCGCCCTCCTCCGGCTGCGCCGCCGCCGGCGCGTGCGCCGGTGTAGCGTCGCGGCGGGCAAACAACTCGGCCACCTTCTTGCCGCGCCGCGTCGCCACCGAGCGCGGCGACGCACAATGATTGAGCGCGTCGAACGCCGCCTTCACCATGTTGTGCGGGTTGCGGCTGCCGAGCGACTTCGCCACCACGTCGCCGATGCCCAGCGTCTCGAACAACGCGCGGAGCGGACCACCGGCGATGATGCCGGTGCCGGCCACGGCCGTGCGCAGGATCACCTTCCCGGCGCCGAAGCGGCCTTCCACGTCGTGGTGCAGCGTGCGGCCTTCCTTCATCGGCACGCGGATCATGCCGCGCTTGGCACGCTCCGTCGCCTTGCGGATAGCCTCGGGCACCTCGCGCGCCTTGCCATGGCCCCAGCCAACGCGGCCCTTCTGGTCGCCCGCCACCACCAGCGCGGCAAACGCAAAGCGCCGTCCGCCCTTCACCACCTTCGCCACGCGGTTGATGGTGACCAGCTTGTCGATCAGCCCGTCATCGGCTTCGCGGTTATGCTCGCGATCCCGGCCACGGCCGCCTTCCCTGGGTTCACGTGCCATGCTTGTTTTCCCTAGAAGTCCAGGCCGCCCTCTCGGGCGGCTTCGGCCAGCGCCTTGACGCGGCCGTGATAAAGATACGCGCCGCGATCGAACACCACTTCCTTGATGCCCGCGGCGATCGCCCGTTCCGCCACCAGCTTGCCCACCGCAGCGGCGGCAGCCTTGTCGGCACCGGTCTTCAGCGCCTCGCGCAACGACTTGTCCAACGTCGAGGCGGCGGCAACCGTGCGCCCCGCGCCATCGTCGATGACCTGCGCGTAGATGTTCTTGCCCGAACGGAACACCGACAGCCGCGGCCGTCCGTTCGACTTGCGACGCAACTGGAAGCGCAGGCGCAACTTCCGCCGGTCGCGAAGTTCCTGAGGCGCGCTCATTTCTTCTTGCCTTCCTTGCGACGGATGGTCTCGTCGGTATAGCGCACGCCCTTGCCCTTATAGGGCTCGGGCGGACGGAAGCCGCGGATCTCCGCTGCGACCTGACCGACCAGACGCTTGTCCACGCCTTCCACCTTGATCGCCGTCGGGCGCTCGCAGGTGATCTTGATGCCGTCCGGGATCGGATAGATCACCGGGTGAGAGAAGCCGAGGTTGATCTCCAGGTTCTTGCCCGCGACCGCAGCGCGATAGCCGGTGCCGGTGATCTCCATCGACCTAGTGTAGCCTGCGGAAACCCCCTTCACCATGTTGGCGATCAGCGCGCGCGTGGTGCCCCACATCATGCGCGCCGGGGTCTCCTGACTGTGCGGCGCGACCACCACGTGATTGCCGTCCACCTTGGTTTCCACCAGGTCGGACAGCTTCAGGTGCAATTCGCCCAGCCGCCCTTTGGCGGTGAACATTCCACCGGCGATCGCCACCTGCACGCCCTGAGGGACCTCGACCGGATATTTGCCGACGCGTGACATGCCGCCTCCGTCAGAACACGCGGCAGAGGACTTCGCCGCCGACATTGGCGGCGCGGGCCTCGGCATCGCTCATCACGCCACGCGGCGTGGACAGGATGGAGACGCCGAGGCCGGCATAGACCCGCGGCAGCTCCTTGATCTTCGAATAGACGCGCCGGCCAGGCTTGGAGACCCGGTGGATCTCCTTGATGACCGGCTCGCCCTCGTTGTACTTCAGCTCGATGCGCAACTGCGCTACGCCGGGACGCAGCTCCTCGGCCGCGAAGCCGCGGATGTAGCCCTCGCGCCGCAGCACATCCAGCACGTTGGCCCGCAGCTTCGACGCCGGCGCCAGGCACACCGTGTGGCGCGAGCGTTGCGCGTTGCGAATCCGGGTCAGCATGTCGCCCAGGGGATCGGATAGTGACATACGCGCGCCCTCCCCTTACCAGCTCGCCTTGACCATGCCGGGAATCTGCCCGGAACTCGCCAGGTCACGCAGCGCGATGCGGCACAGCTTGAACTTGCGGTAGTTGCCGCGCGAGCGGCCGGTCAGTTCGCAACGCAGCCGCACGCGTACCGCCGCGCCGTTGCGTGGCAACTGCGCCAGCTTCAGCGTCGCGTTGAAGCGTTCCTCCACCGGCAGCGTTCGGTCCATCACCACGCCCTTCAGCGCGGCGCGCTTGGACTTGTCCCGCTTCGCCATGCGTTCCCGCATCGCATTCCGGTTGACCTGAGACGTCTTGGCCATACTTTTTTCTCTACCCTCCGGAACCTGCCGGGACCCTGGATCAAGACGGGGCCCGACGGTTTTCCAAATAAGTCCTAATTTGCGAACGGCAGGTCGAACGCCTTCAGCAGCGCCTTCGCTTCCGCATCGGTCTTCGCGGTGGTGACGAACTGGATGTCCATGCCACGCACCTGGTCCACCCGGTCGTAGTTGATTTCCGGGAAGACGATTTGCTCTTTCAGGCCCATCGCGAAGTTGCCGCGGCCGTCGAAACCCTTGCCCTGAATGCCGCGGAAGTCGCGCACCCGAGGCATGGCGATCGTCACCAGCCGTTCCAGGAATTCATACATCCGGGCCTTGCGCAGCGTGACCTTGCAGCCGATCGGCAGGCCCTTGCGGATCTTGAACCCGGCGATCGCCTTCTTGGCCAGCGTCTTCACCGGCTTCTGGCCGCTGATCAGCGTCAGCTCCACCACCGCGTTGTCTAGCTTCTTGCTGTCGCCGGTGGCCTCGCCGACGCCCATGTTGATGACGATCTTTTCCAGCTTCGGCACCTGCATCGGGTTCGTGTAGCCGAACTCCTGCAGCAGCTTCGCACGGATCTCGTCACGATAACGTTGCAGCATGCGTGGTGCCTCGGCCGGCGACGCGGCAACGTCGGCCACACCGGCCGGCGCGTCCGGCGCCCGCCCGGCTTGCTCGCCGCCCCGGCCCCCGCGCGCCTGCTGCTGCGGAGCAGCGGGCGCCTTGCCCTTGGGCGCGCCACCCTTGGGAGCGCCGCCCTTCGCACCGCCCTTGGCGCCGCCTTTCGGAGGAGACTTCTTGGTTCCACTCATCGCTCGCGCCTCCTATGCCCCGATGACCGCGCCGGTCGCCTTGGCGACCCGCACCTTGCGGCCATCGTCCAGCACACGGAATCCAACCTTGGTCGGCTTCTCTGACTGCGGATCCACCAGCATCAAATTCGACAGGTGAATCGACGCCTCCTGCTCGATTCGGCCGGCTTGCTCACCCATCTTCGTCGCCTTCTTGTGGCGGGTGACCATGTTCACGCCCTGCACCAGGGCACGGTCGGCGGCAGGAAACACGCGCAGCACCTCACCACGTGTTCCCTTGTTAACCCCGGTGATCACCACCACCGTGTCACCCTTGCGAATGCGCGCTGCCATGTCACAGCACCTCCGGCGTCTGGACCATCACAGCACCTCCGGTGCCAGGCTGATGATCTTCATGAACTTGCGGCCGCGCAGTTCGCGCACCACCGGTCCGAAGATGCGGGTGCCGATCGGCTCCTGCTGCTTGTTGATCAGCACCGCCGCGTTGCGGTCGAAGCGGATCGCGCTGCCGTCCGAGCGGCGCACCGGAAAAGACGTGCGCACGATCACCGCCTGGTGCACGTCGCCCTTCTTCACCTTGCCGCGCGGAATCGCTTCCTTCACCGACACCACGATGACGTCGCCAACCGACGCGGTCTTCCGCTTCGAGCCGCCCAGCACCTTGATGCACTGCACGCGGCGCGCCCCGGAATTGTCGGCAACTTCCAGATTGCTCTCGACGCTGATCATGCCGCGACTCCTTCAGCCTGTGCACCGGCAGCGCCAGCTTGCGCCGCGAGCGCCTGACCATTGCGCTCGATCACCAGCCAGCTCTTGCGCTTGCTGATCGGCGGGCATTCCTCGATGCGCACAAGGTCGCCGACCTTGCACGTGTTCGCCTCGTCATGCGCCGCATACTTCTTCGACTGGCGGATGAACTTTTTGTAGATCGGGTGCATGACGCGGCGATCGACCAGGACCGTGACGGTCTTGTCCATCTTGTCGCTGGTCACTCGCCCGGTCAGGACGCGCTTCGGCATGTCGCGCCTATCTCCTACTTTTTCGTGGCAGAGCGCGATTGCTCTGTCTGGATCGTCTTCACCCGCGCGATCGTGCGCCGCACTTCCTTCACCCGCGCAACGCCTTCCTGCTGGCCCGTCGCCCGCTGGAAGCGCAGGTTGAATTGCTCCTTGCGCAGATCGAGCAGCAACGTCGCCAGCTCGTCCGAGGTCTTCGCGCGAACGTCGGTGGATTTGAGCTGGGCCATCACGAATCCCCCATCCGCGCGACGAACTTGGTCCGGATGGGCAGCTTTGCGGCACCCAGCGTCAACGCCTCGCGCGCCAGCACCTGCGGCACGCCGTCCACCTCGAACATGATGCGGCCGGGCGCCACGCGCACCACCCAGAACTCGGGCGAGCCCTTGCCGGAACCCATGCGCACCTCGGCCGGCTTGGCCGACACCGGCACGTCCGGGAAGATGCGGATCCACACGCGCCCGGTGCGCTTCATCGCGCGCGTGATGGCACGCCGCGCCGCCTCGATCTGCCGCGCGGTGATGCGCTCCGGCTCCAGCGCCTTCAGCCCATAGGCGCCGAAGTTCAGCGTGTAGCCGGCCTTCGCCAGACCGTGGATGCGGCCCTTATGCGCCTTGCGGTATTGCGTGCGTTTCGGTTGCAGCATGATCCTGATCCCTTAGCGCTGCGGCGCTTGTTCCGCGGCGCGCCGGTCCTGCGCCAGCGGGTCGTGCGCAAGGATCTCGCCCTTGAACACCCACACCTTCACGCCGCAGGTGCCATAGGTCGTCTTCGCCGTCGCCTGGCCATAGTCGATGTCGGCGCGCAGCGTGTGCAGCGGCACCCGGCCCTCACGGTACCATTCCACCCGCGCGATTTCCGCGCCGCCCAGCCGCCCGCCGCAGTTGATCCGAATGCCCTGCGCGCCCAGCCGCATCGCCGACTGCACTGCCCGCTTCATCGCCCGGCGGAACGCCACGCGCCGCTCGAGCTGCTGCGCGATGTTCTCCGCCACAAGCTGCGCGTCGATCTCGGGCTTGCGGATTTCCACAATGTTCAAGGCGACTTCGGCATTCGCCATCCTGCCGAGGTCCTTCTTCAGCACCTCGATGTCCTGGCCCTTCTTGCCGATCACCACGCCCGGCCGCGCCGCATAGATCGTCACCCGAGGCTTCTTCGCCGGCCGCTCGATCACCACGCGCGACACACCCGCGCCACGCAGCTTGCCGTGCAGATGCTTGCGCAGCTTCAGGTCTTCATGCAGCAGCTTGGAATAGTCCGCGCCGGCGAACCAGCGGCTGTCCCAGGTGCGATTGATGCCGAGCCGGAGCCCGATCGGATTGACCTTGTGACCCATCCTATGCGGCCTCCTCGGAACCTTGCTCGCGTTCGGTGACGACGATCTTCAGGTTGCTGAACCACTTCTCCACGCGCGACGCACGCCCGCGGCCACGTGCATGGAACCGCCGCATGACGATCGAGCGGCCCACTTCCGCGCGCGTCACCACCAGCCGATCGACGTCGAGCTGATGATTGTTCTCGGCATTGGCGATCGCGCTTTCCAGCGCCTTCTTCACATCGTTGGCGATGCGCCGCTTGGAGAACGTCAAGGTCGCGACAGCCTGCTGCGCCGGCAGGTTGCGGATCAATCCCGCCACGAGGTTCAGCTTGCGCGGGCTGACCCGCAGGTTCGACACGATCGCCTGCGCTTCGTTGTCGGGCAGTCCACGCTCATGTTTCGGCTTGCTCATGGCTCAGCCCCGCCTTGCCCGCTTGTCGCCGGAGTGGCCGGTGAAGGTGCGCGTCGGCGAGAACTCGCCGAACTTGTGGCCCACCATGTTCTCGTTGACCTGCACCGGCAGGAACTTGTGGCCGTTATAGACGCCGAACGTCAGGCCGACGAACTGCGGCAGGATGGTGGAGCGGCGCGACCAGATCCGAATGATCTCGTTGCGCCCCGAGCCACGCGCGGCCTCGGCCTTGTTCAGCAGATAGCCGTCGACGAACGGCCCTTTCCAGACGGAACGCGCCATCTCTACTTGCCCTTGTTGCGACGACGGACGATCATCTTGTCCGTCCGCTTGTTGCCGCGTGTCTTGTAGCCCTTGGCCGGCTGGCCCCACGGCGACACCGGATGCCGCCCACCGGAGCTGCGTCCCTCGCCACCGCCCAACGGGTGATCAACCGGGTTCATCACCACGCCGCGGTTATGCGGCCGGCGACCGAGCCAGCGTGTGCGCCCGGCCTTGCCGATCTTCTGGTTCATATTGTCGGGGTTCGACACCGCGCCGACACTCGCCATGCACTCGGCCCGCACTACGCGAAGCTCACCCGACATCAGCTTGATCTGCGCGTAGCCGGCGTCCTTGCCGACCAACTGCGCGTAAGTCCCCGCGGCACGCGCGATCTTGCCGCCGGCGCCCGGCTTCATCTCGATATTGTGGATGATCGTGCCGACCGGGATCGCCGCCATCGGCATCGCATTGCCCGGCTTGATATCGACGCGCGCGCCCGCGATCACCTGGTCGCCGGCCTTCAGCCGCTGCGGCGCGATGATATAGGACAGCTCGCCGTCCTGGTACTTCACCAGGGCGATGAACGCGCTGCGGTTCGGATCGTATTCCAGCCGCTCCACCGTCGCCGGCACGTCGTATTTGCGGCGCTTGAAGTCGACGTTGCGATACGACTGCTTGTGTCCGCCGCCGCGGAACCGCACCGAGGTGTGGCCGTGGTTGTTGCGCCCGCCCGAGTGCGACTTGCCAACGGTCAAAGCCTTGACCGGCTTGCCCTTCCACAGCTCGGAACGGTCGATCAGCACCGTGCCGCGCAGGCTCGCAGTGACCGGTTTGAATTGCCTGAGTGCCATGTTCCCGTCTTCCCCCGCGCCTTACGTGAGCCCGGCGGTAAAATCGATTTCCTGCCCCTGGGCG
>DATHNI010000332.1:0-5567 GCA_035486135.1 Acetobacteraceae bacterium | reverse complement strand
GACCGGTCGGGGTTGGGGTCGCTGTGCGCCGCCGGGGTCGCGTTCCTGACCGCGGTGGCGACGTTGCGCGCACTGCGGCGGCTCGGCTTCTTCGCCCAGCGCGCCGCGCCGGACTTGTTGGGATTGCTCGACCTGGTGGCGCTGGCGACGGTCTGCGACATGATGCCGCTGACCGGGGTGAACCGGGCGATGGTCTGCCAGGGCCTGAAGGTGATGGCCCGGCGTGCCCGGCCTGGCCTTTCGGCATTGCTCGACGTCGCGCAGACGCGCGACCGGCCGACCGCGTCCACCTGCGGTTTCGGGCTGGGGCCGCGTATCAATGCGGCCGGCCGCATCAGCGAGGCCGATCTCGGGCTGCGTCTGCTACTGGAGCAGGACCCGGTGGAGGCGGTGGCACTGGCGACGCTGTTGGACAACGTGAACCGGCAGCGGCAGGAGGTCGAGGCGTCGGTTCTGGACGCCGCTTTCGCGGCCGCCGAGACGCAGTCCGCCGCGGGCCATGCCGCACTGCTGATCTGCGGCACCGGGTGGCATCCGGGCGTGGTCGGCATCGTCGCCGGCCGGATCAAGGAGCGTTACAACCGGCCGGCCTGCGTCGCCGGGGTGGCTGACGGTGTTGCCAAGGGGTCGGGGCGGTCGGTGGCGGGGCTGGATCTGGGCGGGGCGGTGATTGCCGCGCGCCAGGCCGGCATCCTGACGACCGGTGGCGGCCATAGCATGGCGGCCGGGTTCTCGTTGGAGGCGGCGCGGATCGAGGCGTTCCATGCGTTCCTGAACGACCGTCTGGCAGCCGCCTCGGCCTTGCCGAGTGCGGCGGACCTCGCGGTGGAAGGCACGTTGGCGGTGGGTGGGGCGACGACCGAACTGGCACAGCATCTCGGGCGCCTGGCACCGTTCGGGACCGGGAACGAGGAGCCGATCCTGGTGCTGCAGCGCGCCCGGGTGCTGCGTGCGGATCGAGTGGGGCGGGAGGCGACGGCGATCCGCACCTTCGTGGAGGGCGAGGGCGGCGGCCCTCGGTTGAAGGCGATGCTGTTCCGCGCGCGCGATGGCGCTCTGGCGGAGGCGCTGCTGGGGCGGAGCGGGATGCCGCTGCACCTGGCCGGTTACCTGCGCGCCGAGGAATGGAACGGCGCGGTGAACCCGGGCTTCATCATCAGCGACGCGGCCCTTGCGTGACGGTGGCTGCATGAGCGTGCCGTGCTTGACCGGGGGAGGGGGGTCCGCTACCCCACCGCGCCGCGGTCCCCTTCGTCTAGAGGCCTAGGACACCAGCCTTTCACGTTGGTAACACGGGTTCGAATCCCGTAGGGGACGCCATCATTGTCAGCGGGCTAGAATTACGCCGTACGCTGCCTTGGTGGCTGTCCAATATCCATTTATAACTGCTGCTAGATATTGTTGGACACCCCCCCTTGACACTCCATAGGTCGTTTCCGATCTGTGCCACATCCACGGGCGTGAAGGTGGGGCAGGGCTTCGAACGACCTTGAAGGCAGGCTAGCGGCATTGGCCGACTAGCCATTACATGCCGCATGGCCGTTGTTTTGCTGCGAAGACCACCACGGAAATTACATGGTGCGTGGTTGAGCGCGCTTCGGAGGTTAGTACCTCTGCACAGAGATTTCGACAGTTTGCCTGAGCGTTCTTCCTGGCTTCCCGAAGCCACGGCCACCCCGTTTGGGAGAGGAGCGATCAGTCGCCTTCCTGTGGACCGCAATGGGTGGATTTCGGATCCTCGAGAAGAATTTCCGCTCGCGATTTGCACCGCTCAATGAACGACACGACTATGACGTGAGGGGCCATGCTCTACCGCCTCACATACGCCCCCGCCGCAATATTTCACATTCGGAGCCACGCGGGGATATTTTGTTCCAGCAGACGCAATGAGGCGAAGCCGCGGATCGAGCCGGTGATCTTTCGGCGTGCGGCATATCGCCGCAGCCGGTGGCAGACCACGCCGGGCGTCGCGTGTGCCGTCATTTCGTGGCGGTCCCGAACCACCTTGCAATCCGCCGAAATCGGTTCACGATCACCTGCCATGACCTCCGCAACCGTTGCCCCGGCGGCAATCGAGTTCGGCCGTTTCCGGGTCCTGCCCGATCGACGCGGGCTGCTGGCCGACAATCGGCCGGTGGAACTTGGCGCGCGTGCGTACGACCTGCTGATGGCACTGATCGAAGCCCGCGGGGCTGTTGTCAGCAAGGATGAGCTGATGGAGCGCGTTTGGCCGGGCCGGATCGTCGAGGAAAATAACCTGCAAGCCCAGGTTTCGGCGCTACGCAAGGCTTTCGCGGCCGACCGCGACCTGATCCACACGGCCGCCGGACGCGGCTACCAATTTACCGGAGAGGTCCGCACGGTCTCGGCGTCGCCTGATGTGGCGCCAACCGCCAAGATGCCTGAAGTGGCGCCCGTGCCGTCCCGACCGCCCACGAACCTGCCGGAACCGGTTTCCGAACTGATCGGCCGCGACGCCGAGCTTGCCGCGATCCTGGACCTTAGCGCCTCCCGCCGCCTCGTCACCCTGACTGGCACCGGAGGCATCGGCAAGACCCGGCTTGGCTTCGAGGTCGGACGACACCAGTTGGCGAGGTTCGCCGACGGGGTCTGGGTCGTCGAACTGGCGCCGTTGTCCGGTCCCGATCTCGTCCCGGTCACCGTGGCCACCGCGCTCGGACTCGAACTCGCTTCGGGCACGGCCTCGCCGCAATCTGTCGCGAACGCGCTCCGTTCGAAGGAGCTGATGCTTTTGCTCGACAATTGCGACCACGTGATCGACGCGGCGGCGCGCATGGCCGACGCGTTGATGCACGCCAGCCCTGCCGTGCGGGTGATCGCCACGAGCCGCGAACCGCTCCGGACCGAGGGCGAGTGGATTTACCAGGTACCGCCGCTCGCCGTCCCCCCGCAAGGCAGCTCAGGCAGTAAGGACCCGCTTCGCTATGGCGCCATCCGGCTGTTCCACGAGCGGGCCCGCGCCACCGAGGCGAACCTTTCGTCTGACGCAAGCACGGCGTGCGCGATAGCCGGAATTTGTCGTCGTCTCGACGGCATTCCGCTGGCGATCGAGCTTGCGGCGGCCCGCGCGGCGTCGCTGGGGATAGAGGGACTTGCGGCCGGGCTCGACGACCGTTTCCGGCTCCTTGCCCGGGGCCGCCGCACCGCACTGCCTCGCCATCAGACCCTGCGAGGGACACTTGACTGGAGCCACGAGCTGCTGACCGAACCCGAGCGCGTGGTGCTGCGCCGGCTGGCGATCTTCGCCGGGGGCTTCACACTGCAGGCCGCGGGCGTGGTCGTGGCGGGTGACAAAGTCACGGCGATGGCGATCGTCGATTGCGTGGCGAACCTGGTCGCGAAATCGCTTGTGCTCACCGAGGCCGGCGGCGCGGTGCGACATTATCGGCTACTCGAAACAACGCGAGCCTACGCGCTCGAGAAGCTCATCGAGGCTGGCGAGTTTGGTACGGTGTCACGGCGCCATGCCCAGCGCTATCTGGAGCTTTTTGCAGGCGCCGAGGCAGCGGCGGAGACGTGGCCAACCGACGAAATGCTGGCGGACTACGTTACGAGAATCGACAATGTCCGCGCGGCGCTCGACTGGGCCTTTTCGCCAACCGGTGACGCCTCGATCGGCGTGGCGCTGACTGCGGCTGCGGTCCCTTTGTGGATGCATTTGTCGCTGATGGAGGAGTGTCGGGGCCGGGTCGAGCGAGCGCTCGCCACGATCGCGGCCGGAGTGGGCTCAAACGAACGGTGCGAGATGCAGCTCCACGCGGCGCTCGCGGCATCGCTGATGTATACCCGTGGTGCCGTCTCCGCGGCCGGCACGGCGGCGACGAAGGCCCTCGAAATTGCGGAGCGCGGCGGCGACGCCGAGTGCCTGTTGCGCTCGCTTTTTGGCTTGTGGTCTTTTCGCATCAACGCCGGCCCGCAATCCATCGGATTGAACCTGGCGGAACGGTTCCACGCTCTCGCGGCACAGCGTTCCGATCCGCACGATCGTCTGGTCGGAGATCGAATGATCGGTACGTCGCAGTACTACCTTGGCGATTTGCCAATTGCGCGGCACCATCTCGAGCAAGTGGTCGCGCACGATGCCGCCACTGCCCGGAAGTGGCAAAATATTCGCTTCGAAGTCGACCAATGGACAGCGGCGCGAGTCTACCTTGCCAGGACCCTGTGGCTGCAGGGACTACCGGACCAGGCCATGGCGGCCGCCGAAAGCAGCGTCACGGACGCTCGCGCGATCGATCACGCAATCTCCGTGGGCCTGGCTCTCGCCCTGGCGGCATGCCCGATCGCACTGAAAACGGGCAACATGGCCGCGGCGAACCATTATGTGAAAATGCTACTCGACCATTCGACCACGCACACGCTCGCGCGGTGGCACGCCTTTGGCCGCGGCTATCAGGGGGCGCTGGTCCTCCTGGAAGGCGATCTCGACACCGGACTGCGGCTCCTGCGCGCCGCCTTTGACGAGCCGGCCGCGGCCGGCTCCGTCTCGCGGTTCTTTACGTTCGTCATGGCAGGTGCGCTCGGCCGTGCGGGGCAGATCAGGGAAGGCCTTGTCGCGATCGAGGGGGCGATCGTCAACTCTGAGCGCACCGAAGAACGCTGGCTGATTGCCGAATTGCTGCGCGTGAAAGGCGAGCTTCTTTTGTTGCAAAGCAGGTCCGGTGACGCGGACGTGGCCGAGCGTCTCTTCGTGGAGGCAGGCGATCGGGCACGCCGGCAGGGTGCGCTGGCGTGGGAACTGCGGTGCGCCACCAGTCTTGCCCGGCTGTGGCGCGATCAGGCACGTGGCGCCGAGGCCGCCGAACTCTTAAGGCCGGTGTACGGGCGTTTCACCGAGGGCTTCGATACGGCCGATCTCAGAACCGCGAAGGCGTTGCTCGACGATCTGCTATAACGCGAAGCATCTGGTTGGCGCCGGCAAATGCAAAGGGGAAGGAATGGCTGCGATCAATCGCGAGTCGCTGCTTCTGTCGGCCCGGTTGCAGCGGCTTCCGACGACCCACTACACGATCGCCTTCGTGTCGCTGCTCGCAGGCGCGCTTGTCATCGAGGCCTTCGACATTGGTAGCCTCTCGGTCATCCTGCCGATCCTGAAGCCCCTCATGCGTCTTAGCGCCGCACAGGTCGGGTTGCTGGCGGCCGCGTCAGCGATCGGCCTCACCATCGGCATGATTCCATCCGGTCTCCTGACCGATCGCCTCGGACGCAAGCGCGCCCTGATCGGTGGTGTGCTGTGG
The DNA here is from genome assembly GCA_035486135.1 of Acetobacteraceae bacterium. Lineage (GTDB taxonomy): Bacteria > Pseudomonadota > Alphaproteobacteria > Acetobacterales > Acetobacteraceae > JASHVB01. Next base: position 309 of record DATHNI010000332.1, on the reverse strand, counting down.
TTCGCCGGTCTGACGTTGACCTCGGCCTTCGCGCCCGGCTTCCGGACCTTGCTGCTCCTGCGCGGCCTGTCAGGCCTCGGGATGGCACCAGCGTTCATCGTGCCGTATGCGCTCGTCTCGGAACTGGTGCCGTCAGGTGCCCGTGCTGCCTTTGCCGGCATCCTGGAAGCATCGCTTGGGGTCGGCTACGTCGCGGTGCCGACGATTGGCCTCGTCGTGCTGCCGAACTTTGCGCCGGAGATCGCCTGGCGCATCTTCCTGCTGATCGCCGGTTGCCCGATCGTCTATGTCTGGGTGTTGTGGCGATAC
>DATHNI010000331.1:0-6667 GCA_035486135.1 Acetobacteraceae bacterium | reverse complement strand
CCGGTCCAGACGGTGCGGGTGATGTCGGTGGTGCCGTCCGGATACTGCGCGCCGGAATCGATCAGATACACCTCGTCGGCACGCACCGACCGATTGCTCGCCTCGGTGACACGGTAGTGGATGATCGCGCCGTGCTCGCCCGCGCCGGAGATCGCCGGGAAGCTTTCCTCCCGGAACCCCGTCACCTCCTGCCGGAACGCCAGCAGTTTGTCCGCGGCGGACATTTCCGTCACCGCCCCGCCTGGCACCGTGGCGTCGAGCCAGTGCAGGAACCGGCACACCGCCACCGCATCGCGCGCGTGGGCGTTCCTGGCCCCCCGCTGCTCCACCTCATTCTTGCACGCCTTCGGAAGCAGGCACGGGTCCGGCCCGGCCACCACCGTCGCGCCGGCGTCGCGCAGCGTCTGCGCGAACCACACCGGCGAGCCGGCCGGATCGACCCGCACCCGCTTGCCGGCCAGCCTCGCCAGAGCGGGAGCCAGCGCGTCTCGCCCAGCCACCGACACCGCGTTGCCCAACCAGGCACGGGTCGCGTCGGGCAGTTTCGCCGGGTCCATGAACAGCTCGGTGCCGCCGTCGGCATGCACCAGGGCGAACCCCAGGGCGAACGGCGTGAACGGCACGTCCCTGCCACGGATATTGAGCAACCAGGCGATCGAGGCGAGGTCGGTCAGAACCGCGGCGTCCTGTTTGGCCTCGGTCAGCGCCTTGCCGATGTCCGCGCGCTTCTCGTCGGATGACCGCCCGGCATACTCCAATGGGTGCGGCACCGCGGGCGCGGGGGGCGGCCGCGGGCGATCGGTCCACACCGCGTCCACCGGATTGCGGGTGACGGGCACCATCGTCAGCCCGGCCTCAGTGTAGCGCGCCAACCCCTCCTCGGCGAACAACAGCGGATCGTAGCCGATGCGCGCGCCGGGATTGGCATGCGCCGCCAGCCACGCCGGCGGCGGGTCCTCGGTGACGTGCCGCCGCTCCCATAGCGCCGCGTCGGTCTGCGCCGCGAGCTGCAGCACGTAGCGGCCGTCGGTGAACACCGCCGCCTGGTCGGGTAGCACAATGGCGAGCCCGGCGCTGCCGGTGAACCCGGTCAGCCAGGCCAGGCGCTCGGCGGAGGCGGGGACGTACTCGCCCAGGTGCTCGTCCACCCGCGGCACGATGAAGCCGTCCAGGTTCTGGCGGCGCAGTTCGTGGCGCAATTCGGACAAATGCGTATTGCTCATGGATTTATCCTCGTCGTGGCAGCCCTGCCACAGATTCATACCTTGTTAACTGCCCATGCTTCCACTGCATGGCTGGCGGAACGAAACGACAATTTTCCGCACGGCACCGAACACTTATGTTGCGTTGCACCAGAGACCCGGGAGCGCCCCGCCACGAGGACGACGCGCTGGACCCGGTCGGATACCAGTTTGGATTGAGAGCCATGAGTGCCCCGATCGCCAAGAGCCAATTCGCCTTCGAACTCCCGAACCTAAGCTATGTCGACGCGAGCCTGGAGGAGGCTAATCTCCGCGCGGCCGTCCCGCCGAGCAAGCCGCGTGGCCTGAGCGCGCTGTTTGCCGCGTTCCGCGCCTGGCGTGAGAAGCAGGTTGCCATCAACGAGCTCGAGATGATGAGCGACCGCGAGCTGGCGGACATCGGCCTGAGCCGCGCCGACGTGCACCGCGTTTTCGATCGCTCGTACAACCAGGATCTGCGGGACCGGGCGCTGGCCTGACGCCTGCTACCTGCTTTTGAGGTCGCCGCATGGTCGGTCGCCGTCATCGGCGCAGGACCAGCGTTGACCAGACACCCTCGGCGAGCCTGCGTTCCAGCCGCAGGCCCTGCCGGCGGTGCGCCGCCAGCACCCAGCGCGCCTGGGTCGTCAGCAGTCCGGATAGAATGACCGTTCCTCCCGGTGTGAGGTTGGCGGCCAGGTCGCGCGCCATCGCGCACAGCGGACGGGCCAGGATGTTGGCGAACACGAGGTCATAGGGTCCGCAGCGACGAACGGCGGCGTTTCGCCAGCCGTCCGCCAGCCGTACCTGAACCAGATGCGATAGCCGATTCAGCCGGACATTTTGCTCTGCGACGCGCACCGACCACGGTTCGATGTCGGTCGCCAGCACGCGGCGCCGTAGCAGGCACGCTGCCCCCATCGCCAGAATCCCCGAACCGGTGCCCATGTCCAGGATATGGCGCGGCCGCCGGTGCGCGACGCGCTCCAAAGCGCGCAGGCAGCCGCGGGTCGAGCCATGCTCGCCGGAGCCGAACGCGAGCCCGGCGTCCAGGGTTAGCGTGATCCGTCCCGGCGTCGGCGGGCCCGTCAGGTGCGTACCGCGCACGGCGAACCGCCGCCCGATGTGCTGTTCCGGGAAGCTGGCCTGGGTACGTGCAAGCCAGCCCTCGGCCGGGGTGCGGCGGCGTTCGAGCGGGGCGGCGACTCCGGTCACGCCTTCGGCCAGAGCCAAGGCCGCGACCAGGGCGCCGTCGCCGGTGGCGACCTCCTTCACTCCCTCGATGCGCCAGTCGCCGGTTGCGTGGTCGCGGAAGAAGCCGACGCTGGCGCAGGCGCTGGCGAGCGCCGCCTCGTACGCTTCGGTGGCTGCCTCGGGGACCGTGACCGAAACGGTCTCGAGTTGGGTGGGGTGGTGGCGGGACATGGGGGAAACATAGGGTCCGAGAAGCGCTGCGTCATGTCGGACAAGGTCAGGAGCAAAGCTCCTGGCCTTGTTTCGCCCAGGGCTTGACCTCCCCGGTCGCCGCGTCACGCTGGCAGCACGAACGGCCCACCACCGCAAGCGGCCGCAACGAAACGCCAGGAAGGAAACGCAGTGGCCAGACACACCACGCTCAGCCCTGAAATCATCGGCCGGGCGATCGATCTCTCGCCGCTCACCAAGCCGCTGCTGTTCATCATCTTCGTCGCCGCCGCCGGCTTCTTTTTCGATTCGTTCGATATCGTCGTGGTGTCCTACGCCATGCCCAGCATCGCCCGCGAGTTCGTGCTCGGCCCCAGGCAGCTTGGCCTGATCGGCTCGTCTGCGCTGGCCGGCATGGCGCTCGGCTCCTGGTGCTGGGGCTGGGTGGCGGATCGCTGGGGGCGCAAGGTGGTGTTCGCCGCGACGGTGCTGACCTTCTCGCTGTTCACCGGCATCGCGGGACTGTCCGGCTCACTCGGTTTCCTGATAGGCGCACGCTTCCTGACCGGGCTCGGGCTCGGCGGCATGGTGCCGATCGATTCCGCACTGGTCGCGGAGTTCGCCCCGGCCCGCATCCGCGGCCGGGTCAGTGCGGCACTGCCATTGTGCTGGCCGATCGGCATCTTCGCCGCCGCCGGCGCGGGCCTGCTCGTGGTGCCGACCATCGGCTGGCGCTGGCTGTTCGTCATCGGCATGCTGCCCGCATTGCTGGCCTACATCATCCGCCGCCGCGTGCCGGAATCGCCACGCTGGCTCGCCGCGCACGGCCGCATGGGGGAGGCTCGCCAGTCACTGCATTATGTCGGCGTCACCGAGACGCACCTGCAACAGGCGGAACGCGACGTCGCGGCGGCGCCGGTTCCGCCGGCCGCAAGGCACGCACGCTTCGCCGACCTGTTCAGCCCCGCCTATGCGCGGCGGGTGATCCAGACCTGGTCGATGTGGTTCCTGTCGAACGCCGGAGGCTACGCCTTCAGTGTTTGGCTGCCGACGATCTATGCCAGCATCTACCACATCCAGCTCACGCGCACGCTGGTTTATACATTCATCGTCGCCGGCACGTCGGTGGCGGGACGCGTCGTGGCGTTTTCCTTGGTGGATCGTATCGGCCGCAAGCCGCTGATCGTCATCGGGTTCCTGGTCGCGGGGTGCTCCGCGCTGCTGTTCACCCAGGCGACGACCGAGGCGACGCTGCTACTGGTCGCGGTGACGTTTGCGTTCTTCAACGACATCGGCTCGCTGGGGATGACGGTGTACACGCCCGAGGTATTTCCGCTGCGTATACGCGGCATCGGCACCGCCGCGGCGATGGGTGTGGGGCGCGTGGGTGGCATGGTCTCGCCGATCCTGATCGGGGTGCTGCTGAGCATTGGCAGCGTCATGTCGGTGTGGTTCCTGCTGGCGGCGGTGCAGATCGGTGCGGGGCTGATATCGCTGTGGCTGGCGCAGGAAACGCGCGGGCGGAATTTGGAACTCGTGTCGCAGCCGATTTAACCTCTCCCGCGCTGCGCGCGGGAGAGGTTGGCGTTATGGCGCGCGTGCTAGTACCGCTTCGGCGGTGCAGCGACCAGCGGAGCAAGTCGCTGACCATGCGCCATGCGATCAGGGAACGATCTTTTCCGGACTAAGCAGATTCATTGCCGCATCCGGCGCTTCGGCCGGCGCCTCCAGGTTGTCCAGTCTACGGCCGCGGGTTTCCGGCAGCATCAGCAACGTAACGATCATCAGGCCGAAGGCCATCGCGCTGAACACCGCGATGGCCGGTCCGAGCGGCATGGTCTCGCTCAGCACCCCTACCAACGTTGGGAAGACGGCGCCGATCGCACGCCCGGCGTTGTAGCAGAAACCTTGCGCATTGCCGCGCACCGCGGTTGGGTAGAGTTCCGTCATGAACGGACCCATCGGCGGAAATTTCATCAGCAGCACTGCATTCAGTGGCAACCCGACGAAGAACAACGCGGTGTTGCTCATCGGCACGAACATATAGACCAGCACCATCAGCAGCGATCCAATCGCCGACAGCATGAAGGTCAGGCGGCGGCCGATCGCATCGCTCAGCCAGGCGCCGGCCAGGAATCCCAGCAAGGCGCCAAAGATTTGAATGAGCAGGAAGCCGCCGGTGCTGGAGGCGGAGAGGCCGCGGACGGTGCGGAGATAGGTTGGCATCCAGATGCCGAGCGCGTAGCCGCCGCCCTGCGCGCCGGCGACCATCAGTGACACTTTTACGGTGGTCCATAGATACGGGGCGCGGAATGCCGACAGCAGGTGCGAGAAGCCGATTGCCGAGCGGTCGCTGCGGCTGGCGTGGAAGATCTCCGGTTCGGAAATGTGCCGGCGGATCCAGACGACGAACGCCGCTGGCAGCAGGCCAACCGCGAACAACACGCGCCAGGCGATCGACTCGGGCAGGACCGCATAGAGCGCAGTGTAGACGAGGGCGGAGCAACCCCAACCGACCGCCCAACCGGTCTGCACCAGGCCGACCCCGCGGCCGCGGTATTTGTCGCGGATCACCTCGCCCATCAGCACCGCGCCGGCCGCCCATTCGCCGCCGAACCCCAGGCCGTGCAGCGCGCGCAAGATGAAAAGCTGCTGGAAGTCCTGGGCAAATGCGCAGAGGAAGGTGAACACCGAATACCACAGGATGGAAAGCTGCAGGATCCGCACGCGGCCGAACCGATCGGCTAGCGTGCCGGAGAACCAGCCTCCCAGCGAGGAGATCAGCAGCGTGACGGTGCCGATCACGCCGGCCTCGCCGCGCGAAAGGCCCCAAAGCGCGAGAACGGTTGGTATGATGAAGCTGTACATCTGGACGTCGAAGGCGTCCAAGGCCCAGCCGCCGAAGCAGGCGGTCATGGTCCGGCGTTCCTTGGCATTCAGGTCGCGCATCCAGGCGATCATGCCGTGCCTCCCGTGTTTTTGTTGTCGTTGGTCGCGTACCTCGTGCGTCTATTGGCGTGAAATGACTCGGCAGCGCATTGTACTTGTCACTGCGAGGAGCGCAGCGACGAGGCAATCCCCCGCCTGACGAGCAGCGCCGGCTCCTCACGCAGCAGATTGCTGCGTCGCTGCGCTCCTCGCAATGACGGCTGGGGGCAGGCGGCTCACGTGCTGCGGCGTCCTGCCCCGGACCCTACTCGACGGTCACCGACTTCGCCAGGTTGCGCGGCTGGTCCACATCGGTGCCCTTCAGCACCGCGACGTGATACGCCAGCAACTGCACCGGAATCGCGTATAGGATCGGCGCAACGAACGGATCGACCGCCGGCAAGGTCACCGTTTCCACCGCGATGCCCTTCAGCTTCGCCGCGCCTGCCGCGTCGCTGAACACGATGATCTGGCCGCCGCGCGCCGCCGCCTCCTGCAAATTCGACGCGGTCTTCTCGAACAACGGACCCGACGGCGCGATGGCGATCACCGGCACCGCCGGATCGATCAACGCGATCGGCCCGTGCTTCATCTCGCCCGCGGCGTAGCCCTCGGCATGGATGTAGCTGATCTCTTTCAGCTTCAGCGCGCCTTCCAGAGCGATCGGAAAGCAGTTGCCGCGCCCCAGGTACAGCACGTCGCGCGCCTCGGCGATGCGGGCGGCGAGGCGCTGGATCTCCTGGTCGTGCTCGAGCACCTCGGCGGCGCGACTTGGCACCTCCAGCAGCGCCGCGGTCATCCGCGCTTCGTCCTCCACACTGATCGCCCCGCGTGCCCGTGCCGCAGCCAAGGCGAGGCAGGCCAATACAGAAAGCTGCGCGGTGAACGCCTTGGTGCTGGCGACGCCGATTTCCGGCCCGGCGACGGTCTCCAGCACCGCGTCGCTCTCGCGCGCCATGCTGCTCTCGGCCACGTTCAGCACGCTCAGGACATGCTGGCCCTGCTCGCGCATGTAGCGCAGCGCCGCCAGCGTATCCGCGGTCTCCCCGGACTGGCTCACCAAAATCCCCAGCCCGCCCTTCTCCATCGGCGGCGAGCGATAGCGGAACTCGCTC
>DATHNI010000330.1:0-3594 GCA_035486135.1 Acetobacteraceae bacterium | reverse complement strand
CTGCAATGCCCGATCGGCCTGACACTGCGCCGCGCCGACGCGGTGGGCGACCGCATCTTCGTTGAAGGCAACGCCGCCGCGGCGCTCGGTGCGGTGTACGGCGGCGCGACGATGTGCGCCTGGTATCCGATCACGCCGTCGTCGTCGCTCGCCGAGGCGTTCACCCGCTGGTGCAGCCGCTACCGCGTGGACAAGGAAACGAAACAGAACAAGTTCGCCATCGTGCAGGCCGAGGACGAGCTGGCCTCGATCGGCATGGTGATCGGTGCCGCCTGGAACGGCGCGCGCGCCTTCACCTGCACGTCGGGCCCGGGCATTTCGCTGATGCAGGAGTTCATCGGCCTGGCGTATTTCGCGGAAATCCCCGCGGTGATCTTCGACGTGCAACGCTCCGGCCCGTCTACCGGCATGCCGACCCGCACCCAGCAGACCGACATCATCAGTTGCGCCTATGCCTCGCACGGCGACACCAAGCACGTGCTGTTGTTCCCCGAAGACCCGTACGAGTGCTTCACCTTCGGCGCCCAGGCGTTCGACCTGGCGGACCGGCTGCAAACCCCGGTGTTCGTGCTGCTGGACCTCGAGATCGGCATGAACGAGCGCCTGACCAAACCGTTCGACTGGGACGACACGCGCAAGCTGGACCGCGGCAAGGTCATGACCCACGCCGACCTCGAAGCAGGCAAGAAGTTCGGCCGCTATCTGGACGTGGACGGCGACGGCATCCCGTATCGGACGTTGCCGGGCACGCATCCGACCAAGGGGGCGTTCTTCACCCGCGGCACCTCCAAGGATCGCATGGCGCGCTACTCCGAGGAGGGTGCGGACTACCAGGAGAACATGGAGCGCCTGCTGAAGAAGCACCACACGGCGCGCACCATGGTGCCGGGGCCGATCGTGCGGCCGGCGAAGCAGCCGACGAAGCTGGGCGCGATATATTTCGGCTCCACCAGCCCGGCCATGCTGGAGGCCGACGATCTGCTGGCCGAGCAAGGCATCGCCCTGGACCTGATGCGCGTGCGCGGCTTCCCCTTCGCCGATGAGGTGGACGCGTTCATCGCCGACCATGACAAGGTATTCGTGGTCGAGCAAAACCGCGACGGCCAGTTGCGCATGCTGCTGGTGAACGAATTGGAGATCAATCCGGCGAAGCTGGTGAAAGTGCTGCACTACGACGGCACGCCGATTACCGCCCGCTTCATTGCCGACGCGATCGCCGACCGGCTTGACGTGAAACCGCCCGCGACGCTCGAGAGGGCCGCCGAATGACCTTCATTCCCAAGCCGAAGCTGCACCATCCCGACCTGGCAAAGAATAGCCTGGGCTTCACGCGCCGTGACTACGAAGGCGCGGTGTCCACGCTCTGCGCCGGCTGCGGCCATGACTCGATCAGCGCCGCCATCGTGCGCGCCTGCTTCGAGCTGGACCTGCCGCCGCACCGCATCGCCAAGCTGTCCGGCATCGGATGCTCTTCCAAGACGCCGACCTACTTTCTGGGTGCGTCGCACGGCTTCAACTCGGTGCACGGGCGGATGCCGTCGGTGCTGACCGGCGCCAACCTGGCGAACCGCGACCTGATCTATCTCGGCGTGTCGGGCGACGGCGACAGCGCGTCGATCGGCATCGGCCAGTTCGCCCATGCCATGCGGCGCGGCATCAACATGGTCTACATCGTCGAGAACAACGGCGTGTACGGCCTGACCAAGGGGCAGTTCTCCGCCACGTCCGATCGCGGCGCAAAGTCGAAGCGCGGCGTGGTCAACAGCGACGAGGCGATCGACCTGGTCGGCATGGCGCTGCAGCTCGGCGCGACGTTCGTGGCGCGCAGCTTCTCCGGCGACAAGGCGCAGCTCGTGCCGCTGATCGAGGCGGCGATCAAGCACGAAGGTGCCGCGTTCATCGATTGTATTTCGCCTTGTGTGGCGTTCAACAACCACGAAGGTTCCACCAAGAGCTTCGACTTCGTGCGCGAGCACAACGAGGCGGTGAACTACCTCGACGTCATCACCAGCCGCGAGCCGATCACGGTGGACTACGCTCCGGGCACGGTGGAGATGGTGACGCAGCACGACGGCTCGGTGCTGCGGCTGCGCAAGCTGCACACCGATTACGACGTGCACGATCGGATCTCGGCGATGACCTACATGCAGGAACGCCACGCGGCGGGCGAGATCGTCACCGGGCTGCTGTATGTGGACCCCGATCCGCGCGACATGCACAAGCATATGAACACGGTGATGACGCCGCTGAACGAACTGGACGAAGCCGCGCTGGTGCCCGGTTCCGCGGTGCTCGAAAAGCTGAACGCCAGCCTGCGTTGATCCTTACCTCTCCCGCGGGAGCAGGAGAGGTCGATGGTGCGAAGCACCGAGGGTGAGGGTAATCGGGTCGGCACGTAGCAGGTAGAGCGAGGCGACCCGATCTTCCTCCCCCGACGCTATGCGCCGCGTTGGTCCGCTGCGAGGCTCACCCCCGCGAAACAGCCGTGATGCACTGTCCCTCGTCAAGGCGCCGGCAAGCCGTAATGGCGGGCGCAAATATCGAGGAACGTTCGAGCGTCTTGCACCGCCCGTGCCGCGTCGCTCGGAAGCGGTGTGCGCCCGGTGTTGTAGTCCGACCGCAGTCGATCGTTCGGCGCCCCATTGATCAGGCGGCCGGCTGCCATCAACTGCGCATCATTCGCGAGCTTCGCGAGTTGGCCGAACCTGCCAACGACGGCATGGTGCTTTGTTGGGGCCCCCAGGCCATCGACCTGCACGAGCACCGCGCGTGCCGCATGGAACATCGCATAATAGGCCGCATGAGTCGCCATGCGTGGCATGATATCCGCTGTCACTGCCTCGGCCTCCCGCAGGAAATCCAGCGCGGTCGTCCAGCTCAGCGCGTCGAGAGATGGTCCCGACGCGCTCATCGGATCGAAATGCCCTCCAATGCAATTCGTGTCGCGACTTCCGATCGGGCACGGCCCGCTTGCGTCAGCGCATCCGCGTCCAGAAGGATCGGTGTGATGGCGTACCCATCTGCCGCATGTTCCCAGGCTGCATCTGCGATCCGGCGTCGCACGACGCTGTCCTCGGCGACGCCCGCGTCGAGCAGCACCGCGACGTCGTAATCGGAGTCCGTGCTGGCGTCGCCGCGCGCACGGCTACCGAAAAGAATGATGTCCCGGACCAATCCGGGATACGCGCGACATACCGCGTCCCGGAACGCCAACAACCGGGCAGCGGCATCGGCTGGGACAAGGCGATCGAGGGGCGTGGTCAGCATCGTTGCCTCCGGTAAGACCCTAGCACGATCCTCTGCCACACCGGGAGGGTAGCTGCGAAACCCGGTCGTGGAGTCGTTGCGACCTCACGACGCCGTCGACCGCGTCGGCACGCTCTGTCGGCACCGTGCCGACTCGATCACCCTCACCGTCGATGCTTCGCATCTCGACCTCTCCCGCTCCCGCGGTACGGCATTCACACATTTTCCGCGACACGACGCGGCGCGACGTGATTCTCCTTGCTGAGCGCTTGGGAGGAGGATCGGGATGGACGTGTTTGCTGGCGCCTACGGCGATAAACGGCGTGCTGAAGCGGTCGGTCGGCTGAG
>DATHNI010000329.1:0-3234 GCA_035486135.1 Acetobacteraceae bacterium | reverse complement strand
GGCGCAACGCGTCGCGGTACAGCCGTGCCGCGTCGTCCAGCATTCCCGCATGATGCAGTGCCGACGCGTCGTCGGTCAGCGTCTGGATATCGATCGCGGAGACGGCCCGGCCCCTTAGCGGATCAGCCCGGTCAGCGGGCTGGATGGATCAGCGCCCAGCCGTCGCGGCATGCGGCCGGCGAGATAAGCCTGCCGCCCCGCCTCAACCGCCAGTTTCATCGCCTTCGCCATGCGGATCGGATCCTTGGCGTGCGCGATCGCCGAGTTAAGCAGCACCGCGTCGGAACCCAGTTCCATCGCAATCGCCGCATCGGACGCCGTGCCCACCCCGGCATCCACCAGGAACGGCACCTTGGTCTGCTCGCGGATCATCCAGATCATCGCCGCGTTCTGGATGCCGAGGCCGGAGCCGATAGGCGCGCCCAGCGGCATGATGGCGACGCAGCCCATCTCCTCCAGCCGCTTGCACGCGACCGGGTCGTCGGCGGTGTAAACCATCACCTCGAAGCCGTCCTTGATCAGCGCTTCCGCGGCTTCCATCGTGCCGGGCATGTCCGGGTATAGCGTCGGCGGCGGACCCAGCACTTCCAGCTTCACCAGGTTCCAGCCGCCAGCCTCACGCGCAAGCCGCAAGGTCCGCACTGCGTCGTTCGCTGTGTGGCAGCCGGCGGTGTTCGGCAGATACGTGATCTTCTTCGGATCGACGAAGTCCTGCAGCATTGGCGCCTTGGGATCGGACAGGTTCACGCGCCGAACCGCCACCGTCACGATCTCGGCACCGCTGGCCTCGATCGCCGCGGCGGTCTCTTCGAGGTCCTTGTACTTGCCGGTGCCAACGATCAAGCGCGAGCAGAACCGCCGCCCCGCCACGGTCCAGGTGTCGTCAGCCTGTGCCATTCCGTCCATCATCAGCCTCCACCGATGAAGTGCACGATCTCCAGCGCGTCACCGCTGGCCAGCCAGGTCTCGGCATAGGCGGAGCGCGGCACAATCGCCTCATTCCGCTCCACCGCCACCTTGCGGCGATCCAGCTCCAAGCCGCGCAGCAGGCCCTCGACGCTCAACGGTCCGTCGAAGCTGCGCGCTTCCCCGTTCACGGTCAGGCTGACGGCGGTCTGCATACGCCAAGTATGGGACCGCCACGGCAGACCAGCAAGGAAGCGACCGCGCGCGTGCGTTGCGCGCGGCGCAAGCGTGCCAGAGCGGGGAAGGGTGCTGACAGGCACGCCCACGCCGTTCTAGCTTTTTGGTTGATCGCGTGATTGAGACTTCTGGCGATTCCGCCTTCAGTCATCACGCTTTAGCGCTCCTGTTCGTCGGAGTCGGACTCAACCTCGATCTCAGGCCCGATCGGATCAGCATCGTCCTCGAGGTCAGAGGTGTCTTCCAACACATCCTCCTCCGCCTCGTCCTCCACATCGTCCACCACCGGCAGATCCGCATCGTCGGCGCCAGGTACCGGGGCCGGTTTCTTGATCGGCTTCATGTCGGCGACGTTGCCGCCCGGCCGGCGCGGCCGCGGCTGCTCGATCGGCTGCTCCGTGTCACATTTCGGGCAGACGGCCGGGGCCTTGCCCAGGTCATAGAACCGCGTGTTGCACGCGACACAGACACGTTTGCCGCCAAGTTCAGGCTTCGCCATTCGAAGGTCCCGTATGGAAGTCACGCGAACGGAAATCCGGCGGGCTTGGCCCGCGCGAGCGGGCGGCCATGCCACCGGCCGACGCCGCTGTCAATTCGCGGTTCGCGTCGGCAGGGCTATTGCTCGGACCAGAGAAGGTCGGGGCTTCGCCCTGAACCCCAGCAAGGGGCTTTGTCCCTTGGATCCCCAGCAAAGGCCGAGCCTTTTGCAATCCGACCGTTCCAAGGGTTGCGCCCTTGGCGGGTGTCCAGAGGGCGACGCCCTTTGGCGGGGTCCAGGGGTGGAATCCCTGGCCTTCGTCGGTCCGAATGAGGGCCCCGCCGGCGGCAACCGCGCTTGACCGGCTGGGGCATGGCGCCCATGTTCCGCCGCGCCAATCAACGGACAATTGAGGACGGATGCCGAAGGAAGATATGATCGAGTTCAGTGGCACGGTCACTGAACTGCTGCCGAATGCGATGTTTCGCGTGAAGCTCGACAACGAGCACCAGATCCTGGCGCACACCAGTGGGAAGATGCGGAAGAACCGCATTCGTGTGCTGGCGGGGGATCGGGTGAATGTCGAGATGACCCCGTACGACCTGTCTAAGGGCCGGATCACTTTTCGATTCAAGTGATCGCGCGCACGCTGGTTCTGGCGTCCGCCAGCCCGCGGCGGTTGGCGTTGTTGGCGCAGATCGGCCTGACGCCGGATCGCGTCGTTCCCACCGACATCGATGAGACGCCGTTGCCGCGGGAGCTACCGCGCGCACATGCGGCGCGGCTGGCGCGTGCGAAGGCGGCGGCCGTGGAGGCACCGGACTGCTTTGTGCTGGCGGCTGATACGGTTGTGGGAGCGGGGCGGCGAATTTTGCCGAAGGCGGAGACCGAGGCGCAGGCGCACGAATGTCTGATGGTGCTGTCGGGGCGGCGGCATCGGGTGACGACTTCGGTGGTGCTACGCGCGCCGGATGGGCGTTGCACCGAACGTCTGGTGGAGAGCGTGGTGACTTTCGCGCGGCTGACGCCGACGCAGGTGCGGACGTATCTCGATGGTAGCGAATGGCGCGGCAAAGCCGGCGGGTACGCGATCCAGGGGCAGGCGGCAAGTTTCATCCGATTTCTGTCCGGTAGCTATTCCAATGTGGTGGGGTTGCCGCTGTTCGAGACGGCGCAATTGCTGCGTGGCTATGGTTGGTCGTTGCCGTGACGGTGGAGCTGCGCGCGGCCTGCTCGCCGGGTGAGGTGCGGGTGGCCGCCGTGCGGGACGGCACGTTGATCGATTACGCGCTGTGGCGGCCGGGGTTGCCGGATGGCGTGGGCGACTTCTATCGAGGGCGGATCGTTTCGCGCGTGCCCGCGATGGCGGGGGCGTTCGTGGCGTTGGACGGCGTTGAAGGATTCCTGCCGGATACCGACGGCGCGGCTGGCGTGACCGAGGGCACCGTGTTGGGCGTGCGTGTGACGCGCGCGGCGCAGGGCGGCAAGGGGCCGCGGTTGACTGCGCGGCTGGAGGCCGACGAGCAGGCGCTGATTGGGTCGGGGCGGCAGGGGTTGGTGCGGCGTGGCCCGGGGCCGCTGGTGGATCTGGCGGCGATGTACCCGGACGCAGC
>DATHNI010000328.1:0-5371 GCA_035486135.1 Acetobacteraceae bacterium | reverse complement strand
GCCCGGCGCGGGTGGCCGTCCGCGCGTCGTCGCGGTGTCGCCGGGCGCAGCGCCGAAAGCGATCGTGACGGTGATCTTTGAAGGCGCACGCTGGGAGATTCCAGTGGCCGAGGGCGAGGCGATCATCGATGCGGCGCTCCGTGCCGGACGCGACCTGCCGTTCTCCTGCAAGGGCGGCATGTGCTGCACGTGTCGCGCCCGGTTGCTGGAGGGACGGGTGGAGATGACGGTGAACTACTCGCTCGAGCCTTGGGAGACCGAGGCGGGCTATGTGCTGACCTGCCAGTCGCATCCGGTGACCGAACGCGTGGTGGTGGACTACGACCAGGTGTAGTCCCCGCGCGGGAGAGGTTAGACGACGAATCCCTCTCCCGCGCTTGCGGGAGAGGTCGGGTGAGGGTGACGCGTGCCGCACGCTGCACTCTCACCCAACCTCTCCCGCGCTTGCGGGAGAGGGATTTCTTCTTTTTTACTCCGGCTGGCCCTGCTTATGCGCCAGCAGCGCCATCAGTCGCCGGTCGCGCCATTCCTGCCGCACCGCCTGCAGGTTTGCCGGCAGTTCGGCGCGCCGCGCGGCGTGCAGCTTGTCGATCAGTACCTTGTCCCACAGACGAGGCGTCATCTGCCGCTGCATCGTCGCATAGAGCGGCCCATAGCGCGTGCAATAGTCCGCCAGCCCGCCCGGTGCGTTGAGATCGATCGTCTCCAGCGGCCCCATGAAACTCCAGCGCAGCCCGAGGCCGTGCTTGACCAGCGCATCGAGATCGGCCGGGGAAATCATGTCGTCGGCAATCAGCCGGAACGCCTCGGACAGCAGCGCACCTTGCAGCCGGTTCAGTGCGAAGCCTTCCATTTCATGCCGCACGGTCGCCGGCACCTGGCCGGCACGCGTCATCAGTTCCCGCGTGCGTGCGACTACGCCCTGCGCCGTCCACGGCGATGGGCATAGTTCCACCAGAGGAATAAGATACGGGGGGTTCACCGGATGCGCCACCAGGCAGCGCGAGCGCCCGGTCAAACCCTCGGTGAACGTGCTGGCCGGAATGCCGCTGGTCGAACTCGCCAGCACCGTATCGGCATGCGCAATCAGATCGAGCTCCATGAAAATCCGCTGCTTATCGGCGACGCGCTCGGGTCCGTTCTCCTGCACATGGTCCGCGCCCCGCACTGCGTCGGCGAGGTTGGCGACCGGGCGGATGCGCGCGCGCACGGCCGCCGGTTCGTCGGGTAGCAGGCCGGCTTCGCGCAATTCCGGCAGCCGCTCGGCGATGAAGTCCTGCGCCGCGGTGATCGCCTGCGGGATCGGATCCCACAAGGCCACGTCGAACCCCGCCCGGGCGAACACGATCGACCATGCGCGGCCAATCAATCCTGCTCCCACCACTGCAATTTTCGTCATCGCAACGTCTCCTTTGCGTCGATGAATGAGACCACCTTGACCGGTGTGGGGCAACGTCGCACCCGTGCTCGCGCGCGGGCTGCCAGTGCGGGGCTTGGCGGAAGCTGCGCCGGCACGCCACACTGGCGAACGCGCCACCCAGGATCGAGCGAACCACCCAATGCTGGACCAGACCCTGCCGCCCCCGTTGCTGCACGTCCACGGCGTGACGTTGCAATACAAGACGCGCGAGCATCTGGTCACCGCCACCTATCGCGTGGACTTCGCTGTGCAGCGCTCGGACCGTTTCGTACTGCTGGGTCCGTCCGGCTGCGGCAAGTCAACGTTGCTGAAGGCGGTCGGCGGCTACATGGCGCCGACCGAGGGAGAGATCCGCCTGAAGGGCACGCGCATCACGCGGCCCGGTCCGGACCGCATGATGGTGTTCCAGGAATTCGACCAGTTGCTGCCGTGGAAGACCGTGCGGCAGAACGTCGTGTTCGCGCTGGAGACCTCCGGCAAGCTGCGCGGCCGCGCCGCCGCCGAGCGCGCGATGCACTACATCCAGAAGGTGCACCTGGAACGGTTCGTCGATGCCTATCCGCACACGCTGTCGGGCGGCATGAAGCAGCGCGTCGCAATTGCGCGCGGCATGGCGATGGAGCCCGATATCCTGCTGATGGACGAGCCGTTCGCGGCGCTCGACGCATTGACGCGGCAGCGCATGCAGGATGAACTGCTGGGGCTGTGGGAGGACACGCAATTCACTGTGCTGTTCGTGACCCACTCCATCGCGGAAGCGGTCCGGATCGGCAACCGGATCCTGTTGCTGTCGCCGCATCCCGGCCAGGTGAAAGCAGAGCTGAACAGTGTTCCGGTGGATGCGACCCCGGCCGAGGCCGCTGCATTGGAAGCACGCATCCACGGCATGCTGTTCGCTGATCGCATCGAGGAGCCCGAACATGTCTGACCTGGCGTTGCGGCCGGAGATCGTCCGAGACGTGCGCGGTGCGGACCAGTTCGGCATCGTGGAGAAGAAACTCACGACCTGGGAGCGCCTGTATAACCAGGCCTGGCTGCGCAAGGCGTGGCTGCTGGTGCTGTTGGCGATAGCGTGGGAAGCCTATGGGCGGCATCTCGACAATCAGTTGCTGGTGCCGACATTCGCCGACACCGTCTCGGCGTTGTGGGGCGGCATCGTCAGCGGCGTGTTGCCTGAGCGCGCCTGGGCGTCGATCCAGGTGCTGGCGATCGGCTTCACCACCGGCGTGGTGCTGGCCGGCGTACTGACCGTGCTGGCGATCACCACGCGCATCGGTACCGACTTTCTCGAAACTGTCACGGCGATGTTCAGCCCGTTGCCGGCGATCGCCCTGTTGCCGCTGGCGATGATCTGGTTTGGACTTGGGATCGGCAGCCTGGTGTTCGTGCTGGTGCACTCGGTGCTGTGGCCGCTGGCGCTGAACACGCATGCCGGGTTCCGCGCGGTGTCGCCGACATTGCGGATGGTGGGGCGGAACTATGGCTTGTCGGGTTTCGGGCTGGTGATGAAGATTTTGATCCCGGCGGCGTTTCCCTCGATCCTGGCAGGGTTGAAAATCGGCTGGGCGTTTGCCTGGCGCACGTTGATCGCGGCGGAACTGGTGTTCGGGGTCGCGTCCGGCAAGGGCGGCCTTGGCTGGTATATCTTCGAGAGCAAGAATGAACTCGACATTCCCGAAGTGTTCGCCGGGCTCCTGACGATCATCCTGATCGGCCTGTTGGTGGAGAACGTGATTTTCCGTAGCATCGAGGCGCGGACGGTACGGCGTTGGGGCATGCAGAACTGAGCAGTTGGAATTCCCCCTCCCGCACTTGCGGGAGGGGCCAGGGGAGGATGCAGCGGCGCGCACGCATCACCCTCACCTAACCTCTCCCGTCAGCGCGGGAGAGGGATTCTCATATCGCGGAAAGGACCATGAGCATGGCGACATTGCAGGGGAAATCGATTGTGCGGCGCGAGGATGCGCGGTTGCTGACCGGCAAAGGCAACTACGCCGCGGACGGCAAGCGCGACGGCATGCTGGTGGCGGTGCTCGTCCGCTCGCCGTATGCGCACGCGTCATTCGATGCGATCGACATCACCGCCGCGCGCGACGTTCCCGGCGTTCTCGGCGTCTTCACCGCGGCCGACCTGGCGGATGTCGGGCCGATGCCCGGCGGCATCGGCTTCCCTCGGCCGGACGGCGGTCCCTCGGCGAAGACCGACCGCACATTACTTGCGTCGGATCGCGTGCGGTTCGTCGGCGAGCCGGTGGCGCTGGTGGTGGCGGAAACCAAGGGCGCCGCGTTGGAAGCCGCCGACGCAGTGTTGGTGGATTATCACGAACGTCCGGTGGTGACCGATGCCATCGCCGCCATCCGACCCGGCGCCCCCGCCGTGTGGGACGAATACCCCGACAACATCGGCTACCTCTGGAAGCGCGGCGACGCGGACCGCACGGAGCACGCGCTGCGCGACGCCGCGCATGTCACGCGCCTGCAATTCACCGTCTCGCGCGTCACCGCCAACTCGATGGAGCCACGCGGCGCCTGGGCGGAGGTCGGCGCGGACGGACGGCTGGTCGTGCATCCGTCGATCCAGTCACCGTATCCGTTGCGCAACGGCCTGGCGCAGAACAATTTCAAGCTGGAGCCCAAGCAGATCCAGGTGCTGGTCGGCGATGTCGGCGGCTCGTTCGGCATGAAGTCCGGCGTGCAGCAGGAATACGTCCTGGTCTGCTGGGCGGCGCGCAAGTTCAATCGTCCGGTGCGTTGGGTGTCCGATCGCACCGAAGGTTTGCTCACCGACGAGCAAGCCCGCGAGATGCGCATCACGGCGGAGTTGGCACTGGATGCGGACGGCAAATTCACCGCGCTGAAGCTGCGCTGGGATGCGAACCTGGGCGCCTATGTCTCCGGCCGTTCCGGCTGGCCGATCGGCAATATCGGCGGCACAGCGGGCGTTTATCATATTCCGACGATGTACGCGGAAGCCTGCGGCATCATGACGCACACCGTTCCCACCGCCGCGTATCGCGGGGCCGGCCGGCCCGAGGCGACCTACACGATCGAGCGCCTGATCGACGTCGCCGCGCGCGAACTGGCCATCGATCCGTACGAGCTGCGCCGGCGTAACCTGATCCCGCCCGAGGCGATGCCGTACAAGACCGCACTGACGTTCACCTATGATTGCGGCGAGTTCGAAGGCAACATGCAGACCGCCGCCAGCCTGGCCGAGTTGGACACCTTCCCGGCGCGCCGCGAGGCAGCGCAGCGGGAGGGAAAACTGCGCGGTATCGGGCTGTGCAACTGCATCGAGGTCGCCGGCGGCCCGTTCCTCCGCCCCGCCAAGGATTTTTCCACATTGCGGCTGGCCGAGGACGGCTCGCTGGTGCTGCGGTCGGGGTCGATGTCGGTGGGGCAGGGGCTGGAGACGACCATGACCCAGCTGGTCGCCGATCGCTTCGGGGTGGCGCCGGAGCAGGTCCACTGGGAGGGCGGCGACACAGACCTGCTGCCCAGCGGCAAGGGCAACGGCGGCTCCGGTGCGCTGTGCATCGGCGGGTCGGCGGTGTCCCTGGCGATGGACAAGGTGATCGACAAGGCGCGCAGGATCGCCGCCGAGCTGCTGGAGGCCGCGGTGGTCGACGTCGAATTCGCCCGGGGGCGCTTCACCATCGCCGGCACCGACCGGTCGGTGAGCCTCAGCGATGTCGCCCGAGCGGCGCACGACCCGGCGCATATTCCGCCCGGTGAGGAAGCCGGGCTGGTGGAATCGGGCGAATTCACCCCTACCGCCGTCACCTTCCCCAACGGCACCCATGTCTGCGAGGTGGAGATCGACCCGGAAACCGGTGTCACCGAAATCGTCGGCTACAGCGCGGTCGAGGAACTCGGGCGGGTGCTGAACCCGATGATCGTCGCCGGCCAGATCCATGGCGGCGTGGTCCAGGGCGTCGGCCAGGCGCTGGG
>DATHNI010000327.1:0-7802 GCA_035486135.1 Acetobacteraceae bacterium | reverse complement strand
GCGATGCCGGAGGGTTCCGCCGTCTCAACGCCATCCCTGCCACAACGAACACTAACCGAACCCGAAAGCCTCAATTTGCTCCGCGCGTTCGCTGTGCCCGTGGTGAACACCGTCGAATGCAGCACCATCGATGCAGTGCTTGCCGCCGCGGAGCAAGCCGGATGGCCGGTGGTGTTGAAGGGCGTGGCGGAAGGCGTCGCGCACAAGAGCGACATCGGCCTGGTGCGCACCCACCTGCGCGATGCGGCGGCGCTGCGCGCAGCGTACGCCACGCTGGGCACGGCACGCGCGATCGTGCAGCCGATGGTGCCGGCGGCGCTGGAAGCGATCGCCGGGATCAGCCGGTCGCCGGGTGTGGGATTGGTCCTGCTGTGCGGCCTGGGCGGCATCTACGCCGAGGCGCTGCGCGACGCCTGCCTCTGGCCCGTCCCGGTATCACGCGAGGCAATCGCCGATAAGCTTGCGCACAGCAGTTTGGGACGCGTGCTGGCGAGTCCGCGCTGGCAACATCCCGACGCGGCGCGTGCGTTCATCGATCTGCTGCTTGCGTTGCAGAACATTGCCGTCGCGCTCGGCGACAGGCTGGAGGCGGTGGACATCAACCCGGTGATGCTGGGTGCGTTGGGCGCAGTCGCCGTGGATGCGCTGGTGGTGCCGCGCACATGACGACGCGCCTGGCTGTCACCTATCACGTGCACGGCGACGCGGCATCGATCGAGGCGCGCGCGCAGGCCATCGCGGTGGAGCAAAGCGTCGAGATGCCGCTGGAGGCGATCGACGACCCGGCCGTGCTGCACGACATCGTCGGCGAGGTGCAGTCGATCGAACCCATCGACGACAGAAGTTTCGCGGTGCGCATCGGCCTGGCAGCCGCGACGATCGGCAACGACGCGGGACAGTTGCTGAACATGCTGTTCGGCAACACCTCCCTGCACGACGACGTGGTGATGCACGACGTGGCGCTTCCCGCCGCGGTGGAGTCGGCGTTCGGCGGCCCGCACCACGGCGTCGCCGGCCTGCGCGA
Source organism: Acetobacteraceae bacterium (assembly GCA_035486135.1). Lineage (GTDB taxonomy): Bacteria > Pseudomonadota > Alphaproteobacteria > Acetobacterales > Acetobacteraceae > JASHVB01. Next base: position 6,778 of record DATHNI010000327.1, on the reverse strand, counting down.
GCGCGTCGGCGCGCATCGCCGTGCCCTGACGTGCTCCGCCCTGAAACCACAGGGACTAACGGCGGAACGGCTTGGTGTGTTGGCCGAACGTTTCGCGCGGGGCGGCATCGACTACATCAAGGACGATCACGGGCTCGCCGATCAGGACTACAGCCGCTTCGCCGACCGCGTGCGGGCCTGCGCCGCGGGCGTGGCGCGTGCGACGCAGGCGACCGGGCATCCGACGCGCTACGTTCCGAGCCTGTCGGGCGCCCTGAACGCCATGCGCCGGCAGATCGGCCTGGCGCGCGAGCTCGGCATCGATTGCGTGCTGCTGGCGCCGCTGATTGCCGGGTTCGCCACCATGCAGGCTCTGGTTGCGGAATTTCCCGAGGTTGCGTTCTTCGCGCATCCGTCGCTGGCCGGTGCCGCGCGCATCGCGCCTCCGCTGCTGATCGGCACGCTGTTCCGACTGGTCGGCGCCGATGCGGTGATCTTTCCGAATTTCGGTGGCCGGTTCGGCTATTCGCCGGAAACCTGCCGGCATCTTGCGGACAACGCGCGCACGCCGCGCGACGGGATGCGCCCGAGCCTGCCGGTGCCGGCCGGCGGCATGACTCTGCAACGCACACCGGAGCTGCTTGACTTCTACGGCCCGGACGTAATGTTGCTGATCGGCGGAAATCTGCTGATGGCGCGTGAGCGATTGACCGACGAAACCGCCGCGTTCACACGCGCCGTCGCGGCACACGATTATCGGTAGAGACCATGGACAGCGAACAAAACGCACAGCTACGCGAATTCCATGATGGCTTCCGCTGGGATGCCGTCGCGCACATGCCGTACAAGCAGGATGGCAGCGCCCCGTTCAAGGACATCTCGCGCCAGGTGTTGTTCCAGGAACCCGGCATGGGCTGCGAGCTGCGCTATTTCGAAATGGACGCCGGCGGCTATTCGACGCTGGAGCGGCATCAGCATGCCCACGCCGTGATGATCCTGCGTGGCCACGGACATTGCCTGCTGGGCGACGAGGTGGTGACGGTGAAGCCGTTCGACCTGGTGACGATTCCGTCCTGGACCTGGCACCAGTTCCGCGCCACGCAGGGCGAGCCTCTGGGCTTCCTGTGCATGGTGAACCAGGAGCGCGACCGCCCGCAGTTGCCCACCGCGGAGGAATTGGCGGCGTTGCAGTCGGTGCCGGCGATTGGGAGGTTTTTGGAGGGATAGAAAGTCAGCGGGACAGGAAGTCAGAAGACTCCCCCTCCCCTTGAGGGAGGGGGCCGGGGGGAGGGGTGCGGGCCACTCAGGCCTGCGGAAGTACGCACCCCTCCCCCCAACCCCCTCCCTCAAGGGGAGGGGGAGTCCTTTTTAGGGTTGGGGAAGGAAACAGGATGGCTCCGAACGCCAAGCGCGTCTTCTATGTGAAATACGTGTCGTCGCCGCTGTTCAACCAGATCCTGGCGCAGCGGCCCGATGTGCAGCTCGACCGGCTGGAAAACGAATCGCCGGACGACGTCGTGACGCCGATCCTCACCCAGGCGCATGTCTACCAGATCGGTGCCTCGCGCCAGGTGATCGCGCCGCATTTCCAGGTCGCTGACACGCTGCTGGAGCGCATGCCGAACCTGGTCGCGGTGTCGTCGAACGGCGCCGGCTACGACACCGTCGATGTGGATGCCTGCACGCGCCAGGGCATCGCCGTGGTGAACCAGTCGGGCGGCAACAAGGAAGGCGTGGCAGAGCACGCGCTGGCGATGATGCTGACCCTGTCGAAGCGCATCATCGAGACCGATCGCCGGATGCGCGCTGGCCCCGGCATCCCGCGCAACCAGTATATCGGCCGCGAGTTGCTGAACCGCACCGTCGGCGTCATCGGCATCGGCAATGTCGGCGGCCGCGTCGCCGAGCTGTGCCGCGGCTTGTTCAAGATGCGCGTGCTCGCCTACGACCCGTATCTCACCGCGGCACAGGTCGCGGCGCGTGGGGCAGAGAAGGTGGAACACCTGGACGACCTGCTACGGGCGGCGGATTTCGTCTCGGTGCATTGTCCGCTGACCCGCGAGTCGCGCGGCATGATGGGGGCGGTGCAGTTCGCCCTGATGCGGCCGGACGCGTGGTTCGTCACCACGGCGCGCGGCTTCATCCACGACGAACAGGCACTGGCCGAAGCACTGGCGGGAGGAAAAATCGCCGGCGCCGGCCTGGATGTGTGGGAGGACGAGCCGCCGCCGCACGACCATCCGTTGCTGAAGTTCGATAACGTCCTGGTGAGCCCGCACACGGCCGGCGCCACCGAGGAATCCCGCGAGAACATGGCCCGCTTCGCAGCCGAGCAAGTGCTGGAGATCCTGGATGGGCAGCGGCCGCCGCGGCTGGTGAATCCGGAGGTGTGGCCGGCCTATCGCGAACGCTTCGCGCGCATCATGGGAGTTTCGCCACCGGCCTGATACGCCGTGGATGACGTCACGTGTCGACAATCTGTCTGAAATCCGCACAAGTCCTGAACTGGCAAACGCTATAGTCTTGGTCCCCGGAAAGATACACACATATGGTGCGAGAGACGCTCCGGGAGGGCGAGGAGGCCAGGGATGAACATCCTGCGATCAGGCCACAGCCTGAGACACGAACTCACTGATTCTATTGAGCCCGCACGCAGCAGGCGGTATCCGCCAAACGCCGTTCGCTTCAGGAGCGAGCAGGTTCGCCAATCGGGAGGCATGGGCCCGATACGGCATGCAGAGCAAAAGCCTGCGGCCTCCAGTCCGGCGAGCCATCGGAAACCGGCGAAGGATCGGGCCCGGGGCAGACCGGACGGTGTGGTGGTGTTGATTTTCTGTATCGGCCTGGCGCTCGAGGCGACCCTGCCTTGGGCAATGATCTGGCTGTCGGACGAGTTCGTGTTCGACACACCGGCCTGGTCGAGCTGGTTGGTTTTCGCGCTTCCCGCCGTGCTGACCGTGCTGGTCCTGGTGCTTTACGAGATCCTGCGAGCACGATCCGGGCAGCTATCGCCTACGCCGATCAGGATAAGGCAGCATCGCTGACGCCGGTTGAAAGACGACTTGGTGCGGCCCTCTGAAGCCGAATGTTCTGCATCACCGGCGACCGCGAGCGGACTGATCGGCAACCAGCGTGCAACGCGATCGTCCGAGCCTCGCCACAAGCCCTGCGGACCCAACGCTAAGAGCAATGACCTATGAGGAAATCAATTCTCACTCTTGCCACGGAGGACACCGCGATGGATCACCGTGAACTGACGCTGGCCGAATTGCTCGACGATCCGATGACCATCGCCGTGATGGCGGCCGATCACGTCGATCCGGTTGCGCTGAACATTGTCTTGTCCGCGCTATCCCTGAAATTCAGGGAGCCACAGGCAATCGAACGATCAGCGGATCGGATTTGAACAAATCCTCAGTCCCCATGGCATGATTGGCCGCCTCCAGAGGTAGCGTCATCGCGGCGGAGTCGCAGCCACACCGTTTCACATGTCATTGCGAGGGGCGAAGCGGTCCCCGGGCTTGACCCGGGGACCGCTTCGCTTCTCGCAATGACATGCTCGTCGGCGTGACTGGCCCCCAGCGAACGAATTGACTCGCCGCCTCGCCTGCGGAGACTGGCGCCGCCGCAGAATCGGGGGAATGCATGGAACCGCTGGTGACGACCGATTGGCTTGCCGGGGAACTCGGCAAGCCCGACCTCGTGGTGTTCGACGCGACGAAATACCTGCCCAATGAACCCAAGGACGGGCACGCCGAGTTCCTCGCCGCGCATATCCAAGGGGCACGCTATTTCGATATCGACGCGATCGCCGATACCGACACCGACCTGCCGCACATGGTTCCCACGCCGGGCCGGTTCGCCAGGCTGATGAGCGCGCTTGGGGTCGGCAACGGGTCTCGCGTGGTGTTCTACGACCAGAAGGGCCTGGCCTCGGCGGCGCGCGGCTGGTGGCTGATGGGATTGTTCGGGCACGACAACGCCGCCGTGCTGGACGGCGGATTGCCGAAATGGGTGAAGGAGGGCCGCGCCACGCAATCCGGCGAGCCCGCCGCACCGGCCCCGGCCACCTTCCGCCCGGACTTCCGAGCGGCCCGGCTACGCGGCGTCGGCGACGTGCTGCGCAACACGGCAACGCGCGCGGAACTGGTGCTGGATGCGCGCGCCGGGGGACGCTTCACCGGCGCCACGCCGGAACCACGCGCCGGCATGCGCAGCGGCCACATCCCGGGTTCCGCCAACATCCCCTACACTGACCTGCTGCACGCCGACGGAACGTTCCGTCCGGTCTCGGAACTGCGCGCGCGGTTCGCCCAGGCCGGCGTGGATGGCTCGCGCCCGCCGGTGACAAGCTGCGGTTCCGGCGTCACCGCCTGCATCCTGACGCTGGGCCTGCGCCTGTCCGGGCTGCCGGAGGGCGCCGTGTATGACGGGTCCTGGACCGAATGGGGTGGCCGCGCCGATACCCCGGTGGAGACCGGCTGAATGACCGACACGCCCCCTCGCGGCTTCCGCACCAGGCTGTCGCAGACCGGCCGCGCCGGCAAACGCACGCATGGCTTCGTCAATCCACCGCTGCTGCGCGGCTCCACCGTGCTGTACCCGACCGTCGCCGAGCGGCGCTCGATGGCGGCCCGGCGCGGCGAGCGCGTGCTGACCTACGGCCTGGGCGGCAACCAGACGCACTGGGCGCTGGAGGACGTGATCGCCGAAGTGGAAGGCGGCACACGCTGCGCCATCGTGTGTTCCGGCCTGGCGGCGGCGACCACGCCGCTGCTGGCGTTCCTCAATGCCGGCGATCACTGCCTGATGCCGGACACCGTGTATGGCCCGACCCGCAGCTTCGCCGAGACGATGCTGAAGCGTCTCGGCATCGAGGCGACATTCTATCATCCGGAGATCGACGAGGCCGGGATCACAGCGCTGCTGCGGCCTAACACGCGCGTGGTGTATCTCGAAAGTCCCGGCAGCCATACGTTCGAGGTGCAGGATGTGCCGGCGCTCGCCCGCGCCGCCCATGCGCATGGGGCAAAGGTGCTGATGGACAACACCTGGGGCATCCATCACTTCCAGCCGTTCACGCACGGCGTCGATGTCTCGATCCAGGCGGCGACGAAATATCCAGCCGGGCACTCGGACATCATCATCGGCGCGGTCACGGTGAACAGCGAGGCGGACTGGCAGACGCTGTTCGCGACGACGCGCGGGATGGGCCAGCACGCGAGCCCGGACGATGTGTGGCTGACGCTGCGCGGCATGCGTACGATGGGGGTGCGGCTGGCGGCGCAGATGGATGCCGGGATGGAGGTCGCTCACTGGTTGTCGAAGCGGCCCGAGGTGGCGCGCGTGCTGCATCCCGCGCTGCCCGGCGCGCCCGGGCACGAGCTGTGGCGGCGCGATTTCACCGGCGCGTGCAGCCTGTTCGGCGTGGAGTTCAAGCCGTCGTTCTCGGTGGAAAGCTCGCACGCGTTCGTCGAGGCGCTGGAGTTGTTCGGCATCGGCGCGTCGTGGGGCGGGTTCGAAAGCCTGGTGCTGCCGACGACGGGATTCATTGCCCGCACCGCGGGGAGCGGGAAGTTCGCCGGCCCGGTGGTGCGGCTGCACATTGGGCTGGAGGATGTGGCCGACCTGATCGCCGATCTGGAGCAGGGACTGGGGGTGATGCGGGGGTTTGAGCGTTAGAAATTCGATGCTTTCGCCATGATCGCGCTGGCTCGTGGTTTCGCCAAACCGTGCCGGGGCCTCGCAACCACACTGATTGCATCGGCCCTATGCGCTTGCGCCGGCTCGGCGGATAACCGGATGTCCCCGGACATGCAACGGCTTCTTGGTAAGGACTTCAGTCCAGGCGTAGGATACGTTGTGGGCATGGCGCCCATTGGTGAAACCGTGTTGGCTTGGTGCGGCCATCGAGACCCGGCGGATCTGACGGCCGTGACAATGCGGACGGCGGTCGATCGTTCGTTGTGTATCTCTGGTCAAGAGAAGCGGGAGGCACGGTCAGGTGGATATTTTCGTTTGACAGGCGGCCCTAACACGTGTTAGTGTGGCTGTCGTAATGCACGCCGAGACCGACACTCCCTGTCCTACCCCTACCCACGATCCCCAACCGGATCCGCCCACCCGGACCATGCCCGCCCGCATAGCCGCCCTGCTGCACACCGTGCGCGTCCTGCTCGGCTTCGGGCGCCATCTCGCCGAGACCGCGAAGGATCGCTCCGCCAGCACGGATTTCAACGCCATCGCGGTCTGCTTCGGCACCAGCCGGCTGTACGCGATCCTCGCGCACGTGCAACGCGGCCTCCTGCGTGCCGCCGCGCTGGAGCGCGTGTTGCTCGCGCGTGCGGCACTTGGCCGCGAAATCCAGTTCGTCTTCCCGCGCGAGCGCCCGACGACGCCACCGCCGGCGCCACCCGATCCGCCGGCCGCCGAGCCACCGGCCAATCCGCCAGCCGCCGAGTTATCGGCCGAGGCGCCGGCGGAGCAACCAGCCGACGCCCCCATCGCGCCGAAGCCCGCGCGTCCGTCCCGCCCGTTCGGCTGGAACGACCCCGAACTCTTCATGCCGACACCGGAGCAACTCGAGGCGCAGGTGCGCCGTCGTCCGATCGGACGTACCATTGTCGATATCTGCCTCGACCTCGCAGTGATGCCCGGCTTCTGCACCGGTCCGTTCTGGAACACGCTGTTCGACAGCATCCGCCTGCATGGCGGCAGCGTCGCCGTCCTGATGCTGGAGAAGGTCCGCCGCGAGGAGGCATTCAGCGAAGAGCAGGACAAGAAGATAGGGAGCAACTGG
>DATHNI010000326.1:0-14248 GCA_035486135.1 Acetobacteraceae bacterium | reverse complement strand
CGGGGCATCGCATGGCGGAACTGCCGGACTCTGTCAGCTTCGCTGCGGCCGCGGCGCTGCCGGTCGCCGGCCTGACGGCCTTGCGCACATTGCGGCACGGCGCACCATTGCTTGGCAAGCGCGTCTTGATCACCGGCGCGGCCGGCGGCGTTGGACATCTGGCGGTGCAGCTTGCCGCGCGATCGGGCGCGCGCGTCACCGCCGTGGTGGGGCGGCCGGAACGCGCCGCGGGCATGCGGGAATTGGGCGCCACCGAGGTCGTGGTCGGCATCGACCAGGCACGAGGCCGCTTCGAACTTGTACTGGAATCCGCCGGGGGCGCGTCGCTGGCGGCCGCGTTGCACCTTGTGGAGGCAAAAGGCGCCGTGGTGGTCTACGGAAATTCATCCGGGGAACAAACGACGATCGGCTTCGCGGATTTTCGCGGGGGGCAGAATGCGCGGCTGCAGAGTTTCTTCTATTTCACATCCGAGCCGGAGGAAAAATTCGCACCGGATTTGGCGTTGCTGGTGTCTCTCGTGGCCGACAAGTCGCTAACGCCGCAGACGGGCCCGGAACGAAGCTGGCGCGAGATCGTTCATGTCGCCGAGGAATTGCGCGAGCGACGGCTCGTCGGCAAGGCGGTGTTTCGCGTTGAACCGTGAGTTAGGCGGCCGGCGTCAGTTCCTGCTGCACCACGCCAAGCAATCGCGCTTGCAAGTCGGGATCGGCCTCCAGCGCCTTGGCGCTGCCCTGGTAGGCGACGCGCCCGTTCACCAGCACATAGGCGCGATCGACGATTGGCAGCACCGTCTCCGCGTGGTGTTCGACAATCACCATGCTGACGCGGCCGCGCAGCCGCACCAGTGCGTCCATGACTTCCTTGACGACAGCCGGCGCCAGGCCTTCGAACGGTTCGTCGAGCAGTATGACGCGCGCGGGCACCATCAACGCGCGGGCGATGGCCAGCATCTGGCGTTCGCCGCCTGACAGGCTCTCGGCTTTCGATCGCTGCAGAATGCGCAATTTAGGAAACAGCGTGAAAACCTCTTCGAGCGAGGCACCGCCGGGGCGCGCCGCGATGCGCAAATTGTCGATGGTCGTGAGGTTCGGAAACAGCCGGCGGCCTTCCGGAACCAATGAGATGCCCCGCTGGTTGATCGCGTAGGACGGCGCGTTGGTGATGTCGGCGCCGTCCAGGATGATGCGCCCCGCGCTGCTGCGTACTGTTCCTGTGATGGCACGCAAGGTCGTTGTCTTGCCGACGCCGTTGCGTCCGAGCAACGCGACCGCTTCGCCTTCATGCACGATAATATCGATGTCTTCCAATACCACGCTGCCGGCATAGCCCGCGCGCAGGTTTTCGATCTGCAGGATTGCCTTATGCGCCGCGGCCTCGCGTGATTCGGCATCGGACGGCGGGCGCGGTGCGATAATGCGTTCGGCGCCGAGATAGGCGGTAACCACGTCCGGATTGCTCGCCACGTCGGCCGGTTTGCCATCGGCTATGACGCGGCCCTGATGCAGCACGGTGATGCGGTCCGACAGCGCCAGCACGCGATCGATGTCGTGCTCTATCAGCAGCACCGCGTGGGTTTCCGCGAGTTGACGGATCAGCCTGCCAACCACTTCGCGATCGGCCTCGGCCAGCCCGGCCAGCGGCTCATCCAGCAACAGCAACCGCGCATCCGTCGCAAGCGAAATCGCGATCTCCAGTAGCCGCTGCTCGCCATGCGACAGGTTGGCGCAGGGTTCGGCGGCGCGCTCGGTGAGGCCCACCGCTTCCAGCAGCGACCATGTGCGGGCGTTGATGTCGTCCATCGCATAGGCGTCGCGCCACAGATGCAGGCTGCGGTGATCCTGCGCCTGCACGCCGACACGAACATTTTCAAACGCCGTCAGCGTACGGAACACGCTGAGGATCTGGAACGACCGGCTGAGGCCCAGGCGGATCCTTCGATGCACGGGCAGCCGGGTGATGTCGCGGCCGTCGAACATGATGCTGCCGGAATCCGCCCGCAGCAGACCCGTGAGCAAATTGAAGAACGTGGTCTTGCCGGCGCCATTGGGGCCAATAAGGCTATGCAGCCGGTAAGGATGCACATCCAGATGCACGTCCGCCGCCACGACCAGCGAGCCAAAACGCTTGTGCAGGCCTCGCACGGTCAGGATCGGCTGGCCGGCATCCAGCTTCGCACCGATGCCGTGGAATGGCTCGATGCGCGCTGGGCGAGGCGGAATGCCGCGTCGCGTCAGTGTCCAGTCGTTGCGGCCGAGCAATCGAAAGGCCAGGCCATGGATACCTTCCGGGGACGCGAGCGCGAACACCATCACGATGGGGGCGAACATCAGCCACCAGCTTTCGGTGATCGCCGAAAGCCGGTCCTGCAACAGAATGAACGCAATAGCGCCCCAGAGCGGACCGAGGAAATGGTGCACGCCACCTAGCACCGTCATCAGCAGAGCGTCTCCGGCGTGTTGCCAGCCCAGGTTGTCGGCGTAAGCGCCGCGCAACATGCAAGCGAGCAATGCGCCAGCGTAGCCGACCACGCCGCCCATGATGACGAACGCCTTGAACTTGATCCAAAACGTATCGTACCCAAGACTCCGCACCCGCTGCTCGTTATCGCGCAGTGCCTGCAGCACGCGGCCGAACGGTGCGTGGGCGATGCGCCACAGCAGGCCCATGGCAAGGACGACCGTGACCACGGCGAATACGTGGAATTCCCAGTCGGTCGTTAGCAGCGGGCGTGGCACGCCTTGCAGGCCGTTCTCGCCGCCGGTGAGATCGGTCCACTTATAGGCGACCTCGAACGCGATCTGGGAGAATGCGAGTGTCAGCAACGAAAAATACAAGCCGCGCCGGCGCAGGATGATCACCGCGATCACCGTGGCGAGCACCAGGGAGAACAGTACGGCGAACACCAACGCCTCGATCTCATTGCCCAGGAAGCGGAGCATCGAGATGGCCACTGCATAACTCGCACAGCCGAAAAACACTGACGCGCCGAAAGGCACCAGGCCGGTGTAGCCCACCAGCAGATTCACCCCCGCGCCATACAGCGTATAGATGGCAATCTGCGTGATCAGGCTGATCGGTGCGCCGATCGCATGCCACGCCACCGTGAGACCGACCAGGACGAAGAGCACCCAAGGGATGGGGTGGCGCAGGATGGCGGTCATTCGAACCGCTCCCACCGTTCGCCGAGCAAACCTCGAGGGCGCAGCAGCAGGATGATCGCCATAAACACGTACATCACGGCGTTGGCGGCGTCGGGCTGGAACTGGATGGTGAGCGCGGTCACCACGCCTACCAGCAAGCCGGCGATGACCGCACCGGCGAACGAGCCAAGGCCGCCGATCACGACGACGACGAACGCGGGCATGATGGCATTTTCCGACATCGACGGGATGACGGTCCATAACGGCGCGGCCAACACGCCAGCGATTCCGGCCAACGCACAGCCGAGGCCGAATACGGCGGTCAATACGCGCGGCAAACGGATGCCCAGCAGGCCCACCATCTCCGGATCACGCGAGGCGGCGCGCAGGATGCGGCCGAACGGTGTAAATTGCAGGAAGGCCCACAGGCCGACGAGCAACGCCATCGTGACGAGGAAAACCGTAAGCCGATACTTGGTAATGAGCAGCGGCCCCCAGAGATAGATGCCGGACAGGAACGGCGGTTGGTTGAATGGCTGGCCGATGCCGCCGTAGATCAGCCGTAGCAGCGCCTCTATCATCAGGGCCAACGCGAAGGTGACGATCAGGCTGATCAACGGCTCCTTGTCGTACAGCCGGTGGATCAGCGTGCGTTCCACCACCATGCCGACCAGGCCAACCAGCAACGGCGCCAACAGCACAGCGGGCCAGCCGAAGTATTGGTACAGTGTCAGGGCGAAGTAGGCACCCAGCGCGAAGAAACTGCCGTGCGCGAAGTTCACAATGCCCAGCAGGCCGAAGATGATCGACAGGCCGATCGCGATCAGCACGTAGAGGCCGCCGAGCACGAGCCCGGTGGCCATCTGAGAAAGGACGACGTCCAGCATTGTGAATGCCCCGGCCGGGCGGTCAGGTCATATGACAGCCGTTTGCTTCTGGCGATCCGAACACCGTCTCCAGATCGGCGACGTTTTCGGGCACTACGCCTTTGACGTCGAAATAGTCCCATTTGTCGGTGATCTTCGGCTTGACCTGCACAACCAGGTTGCGCAGCAGCATCTGGTGATCACCCTTCCGCCAGTAGTACGGATTGGCTGCCGAGCCGCCCTTCCAGCTTTCCAATCCCGTGATGATCGCCTCTGGTTCGGTGGATTTCGCAAGTTCGATCGATTCGAACAGCGACTTTGCAGCGATCCATCCCATCCACGCCTTATCGGCCGCGGGTTTGTCGTATTTCTTCTGGTAGTCGGCCGCCATCGCCTTCTCGTCTGGCGGGTTGTTGGGGTTATTGTACCACCACAATGAGGTGTACAGGCCGTCGGCTGCTTCCGGCCCCACCGCCCAGATGTCGGTGTCGCCGATGGCTATCTCGCAAACCGGAATCTTGCCCTTCATTCCCATTTCATTCCACTGCTTCAGGAACGTCGAGAGATCGCCGGCCGGCACGCCGCCCAGGATCATGTCGGGTTTGGCCTGCCGGATCTTCAGAATGAACGAGCTGTAGTCTGGGGTATTCAACGGCACGCTGTCGTCGCCCACGATCGTGCCGCCGGCCTTGGCGAGGATTTCCTTGAAGGATTTGGCGATGTCCTGGCCGAAAGCATAGTTAGCCGTGATGAAGTACCACTTCTTGCCGTAGCCCATGATGTAGGGCGCGAACATCGCCGCCTGCACCGCCACCGGCGTGTTCAGCCGGAACGTGTAGTGGTTGCAGTTGGCGCCGCTCATGGCCGTTGCCGCGGCGTTGTTGCATACGAAGGGAATTTTCAGTTGCGCCGCGGTGGCTTGCTCCGCCAGGCCATTGGAGCTGAGTGAGCCCCCGAGGATGGCGACCACTTTGTTTTCCTGAGCCAGGCGCTGCATGTTCTGCTGCGAACCCTGTGGGGACGGTTCGTCGAGCCATACCAGTTCGGCCGGCTGCCCCATGATCTTGTTGCCGCGCTCTTCGAGCGCGAGATAGGTGCCCTTCGCCAGGTATTCTGTCTGAGCGGCGATGTCGCCGGTCTTGGCAAGCAGTAGGCCTATTTTGATGGACTCTGCCGCCGCTGCATTGCCGATGAACGGGCGGGCCAGGGGCGCGGCGGCAGCCAGCGACGCCGCCGCCAGCAATGTGCGGCGCCGAGGCAACACGAGATCCGATTTCGTTCCGGCCATAAGATTCCTCCCTTTAGCTGGCAGCCGACGTGGCTGCGATGCCGATTGTTTCTGGTGGCTGCGTGGGCCTTACCGCGACCGTGCTACGCAAGCAACCCGGTCAGGCGCGATTCCGGCCGGCGCTGGGCCTGCGCTGCCATGCGCACGGCCGCGTTGACGGCGCCGTATTGGCGATAGTTGCCGATACGCTCGACGATCTCGAAGAAGAACCGATCATCGAACGTGTCGGTGTAGGCGTGCAGGAATTCGCCTTCGTCGTCCCGGTCGTAGAGCAAATTGGCATGTTGAAGCTGTGCCAGGCGTGCGTCGTCCAATCCCCATTTGGCGGAGAGATCCTCATAATAGTTGGCGGGGATTGGCAGGGTCTGCGCGCCGCGCGCGGTCAGTTGGCCCAGCGTATGCAAAATGTCCGTGGTGGCGAACGCGATATGATGCACGCCGGCACCGGCGAACGTGGTGACAAACCGCCCGGTCGCAGTCTGCCTGCTTTCGGAGATGTTCAGCGGCAGCCGGACACTGCCTTCCGGACTGATCATGGTTCGGCTGCGCACCAGCCCGTACGGGTCGGCGATTTCCCAAAGCTGCTGTGGGACGAATCCAAATACCGCCCGATAGAACAGGACGAAGTTGTCCATGCGGCCGGCCGGAAGCGCCTGCGCGATATGGTCCACCTTGTCGAGCAATGGCGCGGGCGGTTCCTCGGGGAACAGGCGAAAGTCATCCTGGTAAATGCTGCGGCCCGAGGCGTCGGGCTGCACCAGATAGACCAGCGTTCCGTCGGGCGCCCGCACCGCCGGAATGCTGCGCTCCCCGGCGCCGATCCGTTCATGCCACTCCGGACAAAGCAGTATTTCGGCACGCCGGAGCGCGCGTGCTGCATCGTCAACCCGCAGGGCGATCGCGCACACCGACGGCCCATGCATCTGGAAATGTTCCGCCGCGGCGCTATCCTGTTCGCTGTTCAGAATGACGTTGATGGAACCCTGGCGGAACAGATCCACCGATTTGGAACGGTGGTGACCGGCGTAATGAAACCCCAGGTTGCGAAGGGTTTCGCCCAATCGCCGGCCGGCTTCCTCGTCCACCGCGAACTCGATGAATTCCACACCGTCGAACAATGGTGGTGGGGGCAGGGTTGTTGCGCCGGCCTCGGCTTCCACCAAGCGCAGCGAGCGCAATCCGTCGCGTGCGGTCAGGCGTGCCGGAGCGGCGCGGAACTCATCATTGAAGATTTCCAGCGAGAGCGGGCCTCGATAGCCGCACGCCAGTGCGGCGCGCAGGAATGCCGCCACCGGCAAGTGGCCCTGCCCGGGAAAGATGCGAAAATGTCTGCTCCAGGACAGCACATCCATCGACAGGTCGGGGGCGTCGGCGAGCTGCAGGAAAAACAGTTTGTCCGCGGGTAGCGCTGCGATGCCGGAAGGATCATCGCCAAGTGCCAGGGTGTGGAAGCTGTCGACGATCAGGCCTAGCGCGGCGTGGTCGGCGGTTTTGACGATATCCCAGGCCTGCTGCCAGCGCTTGACGTGCCGTCCCCAGGCCAGTGCCTCGTAGCCGACGCGCAGGCCACGCCGATGTGCTCGCTCTGCCATCTCCGCGAAGTCGGCGGCGGCGCGTTGCGGATCGTCGATCGTGGCGGGATTGACGTTGCTGCAAACCAGCAGCAGCTCGGTGCCGAGCGCCTGCATGACGTCGAACTTGCGTTCTGCGCGATCCAGATTCCGCCGGCGCTGCGGTTCGGGCATCGCTTCGAAGTCGCGAAACGGCTGGAAGATTGTGATGGTCAGGCCGAGTCCGTCGGCGATGGCCCGCACGTCCTCGGGCGAGCCGTCATAAGTGAGTAAATCGTTTTCGAAGATTTCGACGCCGTCGAAACCGATCGAGGCGGCGGCCTCCAGCTTTTCCGGCAGGGTGCCGCTGAGGGAGACCGTGGCGATCGATTTCGGCAGGGCGGGGAGCGTGCTCATCCGCGCGCTGGTCTCCTCCATTTGGCGGCTCCGGGCAGCGAGACGCCGGCGGCGGTGGGCGTTGACGTGCATTAACCGGCGGTGGGCCGTTGACGTGCATTAACTAGTTAGTTAATAGCCGGGCGGGCGCGCCGGTCAAGCCAAAAGACGGCGCCGCACAGCGATGCCGCATCGGAGCCCATGGCCAGGCGGCGGCTTGGGGAGGGTCACCGCCGTTGAGCTTCGCCATGCAACCGACCGTACTTCTTGGGCTGATCGGCTCGGGCATCCAGGCTTCGCTCACCCCGGCGTTGCACGAAATCGAAGGTCATGCGCAGGGGTTGCGCACGATCTACAAGCTGATCGACCTGGAGACGCTCGGGCTGACCGCGGATGCCTTGCCGGAGTTGCTGACGGCGGCTGAACGGATGGGGTTCACCGGGCTCAACATCACGCATCCTTGCAAACAGGCGGTACTCCCACTGTTGCACGAAATCTCGCCCGACGCGCAGGCGCTTGGCGCCGTCAATACGGTACTGCTGCGGGACGGCCGGCGGATCGGCCACAACACGGATTGGTGGGGGTTCGCTGAAAACTTCCGTCGTGGGTTGCCGGATGTGGCGGTCGCTCACGTGGTGCAGATGGGTGCGGGAGGCGCCGGCGCTGCCGTTGCCCGCGCCGCGCTGACGTTGGGTGTGCAGCGATTGACGATCGTCGACGTCGACACTGAACGTGCCGCCGTCTTGGCCGCGCGGCTCGGTGCACAGTTTGGTCAGGCTGACGTTGCGGCGGGGACGGACATTGTTCTGGCCATTGCGGCCGCGGACGGCGTGATCAACGCGACCCCGGTTGGCATGGCGACTCATCCCGGCCTGCCGTTCCCCGCGGAATTACTGCGTCCGGTACTGTGGATTTCCGAGATCGTCTATTTCCCGCTAGAGACGGCGTTGCTGCGCGCCGCGCGTGCCGCTGGCTGCCGCACGTTGGACGGCGGCGGCATGGCGGTGTTCCAGGCGGTCGCGGCGTTCCGCCTGTTCACTGGCCTCGTGCCGGATGCGGATCGAATGCGGCGCTGCTTCGCCGCCCTGACCGGAGCAGTTGCCTCCGACTGACGCGGCAGAGCACGCTGCAGGCATCAACGCCGATCGCGTCGCCCAGATCCAGCCCAGCGCAACGCCGCGGCCGCGGGTTCACGCACCTCCAGATCCGACTCCAGCAGACCCACGATCGCATCCCCGATCATCCGCTTATGTCTCATGCGCAGTTCCACCGAACTGAGGTCGCATCCAAACAGCGTGCCGAAGGTATGCCGGTTGGAAACGCGATAGAAGCAGAAAGCACTGATCAGCATATGCAAGTCCACTGGATCGATATCGGACTGGAAGCTGCCCGAGCGTCGGCCACGTCGCAGGATGTCATCCAGGGTCTTGATCACCGTCATGTTCAGATTGCGCAGTCGCTCGGAACGCGCGAGGTGCTTGGCGTGGTGAATGTTCTCAATGCTCACCAGTCGAACGAAATCCGGATGCGCATCATGGTAATCGAAGGTGAATTCGATGATGCGGCGTACGGCGTCAGACGGTGTAAGACTTTCGAGGTCAAGTTCCTGTTCCACACTCCGGATTTCGCTGTACACCTGCTCAAGCGTCGCCAGGTAAAGACCTTCCTTGCTGCCGAAATAATAGTAGATCATCCGCTTGTTGGTGCGCATGCGCGCGGCAATGGTATCGATGCGCGCGCCGCTCAGGCCGTTTTCGGCGAATTCCTGGCGGGCGGCCGCAAGGATCTCCCGGCGGGTCCGTTCCGCGTCGGGTTTGCGCGATCGTTCGGACGGCGCTTCACCCTCCGATTGTGGCGTCGGCATCACTGGCCCGGTGTCCTGTACCGTTGGATTGGGCCACCCTAGCACGGATTAACTCATCAGATAGTTAACGGCCGGACTCACTACCCAGTTAATTACACCGCGAGATAACCGCCATCGACGTAAAGTTCCGCCCCGGTGATATAAGACGCCTCGTCCGACGCCAGGAACAGGATCGCGTTCGCCACTTCGTCCACCTCCCCGGCGCGGCGCAGCGGCACGCCTTGCAGCATCTTCGCCCGTACCGCCGGATCGGCAGTCGCGCCCGATGTGCGCATCGGCGGCATCAGCCCGGGATGCACCGAGTTGGCACGGATGCCGTCGCGTCCGAACTGCACCGCGGTCGATTTGGTCAGCGTGCGGACCGCGCCCTTTGACGCATTATAGCCCATATGCGTCATCGTCTGCCCGGTGTTGCCCGAGATCGACGAGAGATTGACGATCGCTCCGCCCCCGGTTTTCTTCATTTCCAGCACGGCGCATTTGGTGCCAAGGAAGACGCCGCGCGCGTTTACCTGCATCAGCCGGTCCCACGCATCGGTTTCCAGCATGTCGGTCACCGCGCTGCCACTGATGCCAGCGTTGTTCACCAGGATATCGAGCCGTCCGTATTTCGCAACGGTCGCTTCAACCACGGATTGCCAGCTCGCCTCGTCGGTGACGTCCAGCCGCATGAATTCGGCCGCACCGTTGGCCAGCGTGATGTCCGACGCGACCTTGCGGCCGTCTTCCTCCAACACATCGGCAACCACGACCTTCGCACCCTCCCTGGCGAAGCGCCGCGCCGTCGCCGCCCCCATGCCGGAGGCCGCACCGCTGATGATCGCAACCTTGTCTTGCAGTCGCATGGTTCGTTCCCTCCCGGATCAACTCGGCGCAAACCTGCCACGATCCTGCGTGACTTGGCTATCTCCGCCGAACCGGGCACGATGCGGCGACATTGCAAACGGAGAGTGCACCAATGGCCCACCGTGGCTTGAAATTCGGAATATTCCTCGCCCCGTTTCACCGCGTCGGGGAAAACCCCACGCTGGCCATCGCGCGCGACGTGGAATTGCTGGAATGGCTCGACTGGCTCGGCTACGACGAAGCCTGGATCGGCGAGCACCACTCGGCGGGTTGGGAGTTGATTGCCTTACCGGAGCTGATTATCGCCGCGGCGGCTGAACGGACGAAGCACATCAAACTCGGCACCGGGGTGACCAGCCTGCCGTACCACCATCCGTTCATGGTGGCGCAGCGGTTCGTGCAACTCGACCACATGACGCGCGGCCGGGCGATGATGGGATGCGGCCCGGGCGCGCTGACGTCCGACGCCTACATGCTGGGCATCGAACCCAGCACGCAGCGTCCGCGCATGCTGGAAGCGATGGACGCCATCATGCGCCTGCTCAAATGCGAAGAGCCGGTCTCGATGAAAACCGACTGGTTCGAGATGCGCGATGCAAGGCTGCACCTGCGTCCCTACACCGATCCGCATTTCGAGATTGCGGTGGCCAGCACGATCACGCCGTTCGGTATGATTGCGGCGGGCACGCATGGCGTGGGTGTGCTCTCGATCGGCGCCGGGCTGCCTGGCGGGCCAGAGGCGTTGGGAACCCAATGGAAGATCGCCGAAGATGCGGCTGCGAAGAACGGCAAGACGATGGACCGCAAGAACTGGCGCGTCGTCGTCAACGCGCACATCGCCGAGGATGACGAACAGGCGCTGGCCGAAGTCAAGAAGGGCGAGCGCGTAGAGACAGTCACGTATTTCGAGGATACGCTCGGCCGGCCGCCAGGTCGTGCCGACGATCCGCTGCGTGACGGCGTCAAGATGGGCACGACGCTGGTCGGCTCTCCTGAAACGGTTGTCAAAGGCATTCGCCGGTTGCTTGAGTACAGCCAAGGCGGATTCGGCGGCATCCTGTTCCGCGCCCACGAATGGGCGAACCGCGAACAGACGCTGCGTAGTTTTGAATTGTTCGCGCGATACGTGATGCCGGTGTTCCAGGGCTCGCTCGATCCGATCATTGGTTCCAACACCTGGGCGCAGGAGAATCGCAAGCAGGTGTTCGGGCCGACGGCCGAGGCCGTGAAGCGCGCGTTCACCGATTTCGGGCATGCGGTGCCGGACGGATATCGCCAGCGGACGATCGGTGCTCGCGACGTCGATCCGCCGCGTTAGTGCGTCGCGTAGCCGGTCAGCGCGGTCAACGCGTCCGCGACACCTGGCGCGCAGGCCAGGATTGGATTTCCGGCGGTCGGTCCGTTGCCTTCCAGGAACGGGCTGACCGCCGCGCCGGCCTCGGCGAGAAGCACCAGCGCCGCGGCGACGTCCCATAGGTTGATGTGCAGTTCGACATAACCATCGGTCCGCCCGGTCGCGACCTCGGCCAGCCCGAGCGTGCCTGAGCCACCGAGACGCAACGTTGCGCCCTGCGCCAGCAGTTTTTCGGACAGCGCCAGGAAGTCGTGGTTGGGACGCCGGCGTGACCACCCAACCTCGATGACCGCGCGATCCAGCGCGATGGTCTCGGCCGCGTGGATCGGTGTGCCGTTCAACATTGCACCACCGCCCTGCCGCGCGACATAGGTTTCCCCCAATGCCGGTGCGACGACCACGCCGATCAGTGGCATGCGGTCTTCCAGGCAGGCGATGGAAACGCAAAAGCGCCGTGAGCCACGCATGTAGTTTGCCGTGCCGTCGATCGGATCGACCACCCAACGAAGGCTGCCGCCGCGCGCGATGCCGCCTTCCTCGCCCTGGAACCCGTCGGATGGAAAGGCCGCCGCCAGGCGTTCCGAGATGAAGCGCTCGACCGCAACGTCGGCTTCGGTAACCCAGTCCTGCGGCCCTTTCAGGGTTGCGGTGGTGGCTGCGCGCATTTGCATCGCCAGCGCACCGGCTTCGGTCGCCAGCGTCACCGCTGTTTCGTAACGTTCCCGCAAAGCCCTCATCTGATCCCCGCGCGCATGAAGCTTTGCACGAATTGGCGTTGGAACAGCAGAAATGCAACCAGCAATGGCGCGCTGGTCATCAGGGTCGCCGCCGTCACGATCGACCAGTCGATGCCCTGGTCCGTGGTGGCGAACACCGACAACCCCACGGTCAGTGGTCGCGTGGTGACCGAGTTGGTGATGATCAGTGGCCAGAGGAAGTTGTTCCAATGATAACTGACCGAGACCAGCCCGTACGCAATATAGGTCGGTTTCGCCAAGGGCACATACACGCGCCACAATCGCGCCAGCAACCCGCAGCCTTCCAGCCGCGCGGCGTCGTCCAGCGGTTGCGGGATGGTCAGGAATGTCTGCCGCAGCAGGAAGATGCCGAACGCCGAGCCAAGATACGGCAGGGCGATCCCCGGGATCGTGTCCACCAGGTGCAACTTCACAAGCGTGCGGTAGTTCTCCACCAGCAGCACATCCGGCAAGACCATGAGTTGCAGCAGCACTACAGCAAACAGCAGGTCGCGCCCGGGAAAGCTCAGGCGTGCGAAGGCAAAGGCCGCCAACGTGCACAGCACGAATTGCGCT
Source organism: Acetobacteraceae bacterium (assembly GCA_035486135.1). Classification (GTDB taxonomy): domain Bacteria; phylum Pseudomonadota; class Alphaproteobacteria; order Acetobacterales; family Acetobacteraceae; genus JASHVB01. The sequence continues at coordinate 1,630 of DATHNI010000326.1, read as the reverse complement.
GCCAGGATCAGCGTAACCAGCATCACGGTGTTTACCAGGTAACGCGAGAACGGGGCCGCCTGCCAGGCTGTTACCAGATTCGTCAGCGTCAGCGGCGCGAATAAATCGAAACGAGTCGCGTAGGCGGCCGGATGGAACGCGGTCCACACCGCGTACAGCAATGGCAGCAGCCATAGAATGCCGAGCATCCAGGCGCCAATGGTTTCCAGGGTCCGGCCAAGGCGGCTGTGGTGCATCACCATCATCGGTAATGGATCCGCCGCCCGAGCACGCCGAATTGCAGCCAGGCGGTAATCGCCAGGATGGCAAGCAACACAATGGTCAGTGTCGCCGCCATGGCGGTGTCCCAGAACCGAAACCCGGTCTCGTAGATGTAGTACAACAGCAGTGTCGTGGCGTTGTCCGGGCCGCCACGCGTCATCACCACAATATGGTCGATCACCCGAAACGCGTTGATCACCGCGTTGACCAGGACAAACAGTGTCGTCGGCATCAGCAGCGGCAGCGTGACCCGGCGGAAATAGTTCCAGCGCGAGGAGCCTTCCAATGCCGCGGCCTCGCGCAAGTCCGTAGGCATGGTCTGCAATGCGGCAAGGTAGAAGATCATAAAAAATCCCGCCTCCTTCCACACCGCAACAACGATCATCGCCGGCAGGGCGGTGGACGCGTCGCCCAGCCAGTTGTGCCGTCCGCCGCCGAACCAGCCCAGGATGCGGTCGAACAACCCGTAATCCGGCGTGTAAAAGAACAGCCAGATGTTCGCGACGGCGATCATGGGCAACATGGTGGGCAGGAAGTAAGCGAGCCGCAGCATGGATCGGCCGGGTAGCGCACCATTCACCGCCAGCGCCATCAACAATGCCAGCAAGATCGAGGCGGGTATCGTGGCGGCAGCGTAGATCGCGTTGTTGCGCAGGGCCTGCCAGAACACCGGATCGTCGCGCAGGTCGGCATAGTTGTCGAAGCCGACGAAGGGTGCGGGGCGGCCGCCATGCGGGGTTGCGTACAGGCTGTCGATCAGCGTTTCGATCGCCGGCCAATGGGTGAACGCCACCAGCAGGACGAGAGCGGGCAGCAGAAGCAGGTAAGCGTACAGGGTTTCGCGGCGCATGGTTCAGGTTACCGGTCCGCGCGCCATCACATTCGCTTATAGGGCCGCAAAATACGGTCCGTTTCGGTTTGCGCGTCTGCCATCGCAAGGGCAGGAGACTTGGTCCCGTTGAGGCATGCCTGGATGTTGTCGGTCAGCGCCTTGTAGACGCGCTGGTTCTCATGCATCGACAATTCGCCGGTTGCCACCGGAAGGAACGTGCGAGCGACATTGGCCGCGGGGAACTTCGCGATGTACTCCTGCAACACCGGCGTTTCGTAAGCAGCGGGCGAGGTCGCAATATAGCCCGTTCTGATCGACCAGTCCGCCGCCCGTTCCGGCGCACTGATCCATCGCACAAATCGCAATGCGGCCTGTTGCTCGGGCGGCGTCACATTGCGAAAGAAGTAGATATTGCCGCCACCCACGACGGTGTGCGGCGAGTTCTTGCCAGCCAGGCCGGCGACACCGAACGGGAACTGCGCCTTGTCCCGGAGGTTCGTCAAATTTCCGGTCGTATGCTGGATAATCGCGGCGTTG
>DATHNI010000325.1:0-3016 GCA_035486135.1 Acetobacteraceae bacterium | reverse complement strand
TCGATATGCGTGCCGACATGGCTCTGGCTGAGGTAGGTATCTTCCATATAGCTCAGCTTGTTGTTGCCGTATTCTGCGCCCGGCGTGACGGCGAAGCTGCTCAGGATGGTCTTGCTGAAGCGGGTGCCGAACAGCGGTATGCCGTCCACGAGGTCGTTGGCCATGGAGGTGACGACGCCGGTCTGGATCTCGGCGGCGGCGGCCTTGGTGACCGCCGGGGTAACGCGGTTGGTCGCGCCGGTCTGATCGTCCGGACCGAAGGGCGACGGCGCGACGACGGCCTTGCAGTCGGCCTGGGCCGAGGCGGGTGCCGACGGTAGCAACAGCGAAAGGACCGCCATACCCACGGACGCGGCTAGTCCGGCAATTCTCATGTTTGCTCCTCCCATTCTCGTTCTTCGTCCTGATTTGCGATGGTAAACTTGCCCCTAGAATGACTTACTTCGCAAGATTTTACCACCTTCCCCTCGCCAGTGGTTCGAGGCCGACGCCGCGGTCCTTCGACTTGCGCGTCAGAGCAGATGGGGAGGGGCATGATTTTGCTGACGGCGGTATCCGGTTGCGCGACGTAACGGTGCGCTATGGGCGGCGAATAGCCTTGGAGGCCGTGAGCGGAGAGTTCGCTCCGGGCAGCCTGACCGCCGTAGTTGGGGCGAACGGGGCCGGCAAGAGCGCGCTCCTCGCGGCGATCGCGGGCGTGAAACGGCTCGCCGGCGGGGTTGTGAATGGTCCGGCACGGCAGCGGTTGGCCTATCTGCCACAGCTGGCGGCGATCGACCGCGAGTACCCGCTTACGGTGTCGGAACTGATCACGCTCGGCGCATGGCGCGAGTTCGGCGCATTCCGCTCCCCCGGGACTGCGCTGCGAGCGCGCGCGGCGGCGGTGGCAGAGACGGTGGGGCTGGCGGAACGCCTGGCGCGGCCGATTGGCGAGATCTCGGTGGGCGAGCTGCAGCGGGCGCTGTTCGCACGGCTGATTCTGCAGGACGCCGCGGTTATTTTGCTCGACGAGCCCTTTGCCGCGGTCGATGCGCAGACGGTGTCGGTGCTGCTCGATCAGGTCGTGCGATGGCACCGGGAGGGCAGGACCGTGATCGCCGTGCTGCATGACCTCGACCTGGTGCAGGCGCGCTTTCCCTCGACTGTGGTATTGGCGCGACGCTGCGTCGCCTGGGGTGCGACAGAGGCGGTGTTGCCGGCGATGGTGGCCAGATGTCGGCGCATGCGCTGATCGTGGAACCGTTCGAGACCCTCGCGTTCATGCGCGCGGCGCTGGTAGCCTGTCTAGCGCTGGCGCTGACCAACGGGGCCGTCGGAACGCTGCTGGTGTTGCGGCGGATGAGCGTCGATGGCGACGTGCTCGGACATGCGGTGATGCCCGGTGCGGCTGTCGGGTTTTTGTATGCGGGACCATCGCCGACATGGCTGTCTTTGGGCGGACTGGCGAGCGGGCTTGCCGTGGCGGCGCTGGCCGGGTTGATCACCAGCGCGCGAGCTCGCCATGATGCCGGTCTGGTGGCGTTCTATCTGATCGCCCTCTCGCTCGGCGTTGTTCTAGTGGCGTGGCGGGGCAGCAATGTCGACGTTATGCGCGTACTATTCGGCACTGTGCTGGCCATCGACCGGCGGGCGCTGCTGGAGATTGCTGCTGTCAGCAGCGTGATCGTGCTTGTGATCGCGGCACTGTATCGGCCGCTGGCAGTGCGCGCGTTCGATCCCGGGTTTCTTCGCGCGGTGGGAACGCGCGCGCCATACGGGGCGGTGTTCATGGCGCTGGTGGTGCTGGCCCTGGTGGCGAGCTTCCAGGCGTTCGGCACACTCTTGGCGGTGGGACCAATGCTGCTGCCGGCTGCGGCGGCGCGGTGCTGGGGGCTGGGTGTGGCGGCGTCAATGGCGCTGGCGACCGGCTTCGGGCTGGCTGCATCGGTTGTGGGACTGCTGCTCTCCTACCACGGCAATCTGCCTTCCGGTCCGGCGATCGTACTAGCGGCGGGATTGGAGTTTGGAATCTCGCTGCTCGCCGCCGGCACCTGGCGGCGAATGACGCCGATGATCGGGCAGGAGGATGCTTGATGTTTGGTTGCGTTGTCGCGCTCGTTGTCCTGCTGCTGGCGGGCCAGGCGCGAGCCACGGACCGAATCCCGGTGGTCGCGACGTTCAGCGTCATTGGCGATATGCTCGCCAATATCGGCGGCGATCATATCGACATCAAAACCATAGTCGGGGCCGGCGGGGATTGTGAGCTGTACCAACCTACCGCAGCCGACATCGCAACAGTCGCCTCGGCGCGCGCCCTATTCATCAACGACCTCAACGAAGAGTTCGAACCGTGGCTGGAGCCCCTGCTCGGCCAGGCCCTATTCAAGGGTACAAAGGTCGTGGTTACCCGCGGTGTGCGGACACTGACCGCAGAGGAGGAGCATCCGGTTTCGGGCAGGCAGCTGCCCGCGGCGATAGACCAGCACGCCTGGCTCGACCCGCGCAATGGCGTCATTTACGTGCGAAATATCGCCGAGGCGCTGTCGCGCCTCGATCCAGCCGACGTCGAGGACTTCCGGGCGCGTGCGGCGGCCTACACAAAACAGATCCAGGCGGTCGATGACTGGGCGCGCAACGAGATGGCGGGCGTGCCGGCAGGAAAGCGCCGGGCGCTGGCTTCGCACGATTCACTGCAATACATCGCCAGTGCCTATGGCATCACGCTGCTGGCAGTGAACGGTTGGACCAATAAGAGCGAGCCGTCGGCGGCCGAGTTGGCAAAGCTGGCGCGACAAATCCGGGCCGACCACGTGAAGGCACTGTTCCTCGACAACATCACCGATCCGCGGGCCATGCAGCGCATCGCCGGTGAAACCGGTGCCGTGATCGGCGGTACGCTTTACGGTGACTCACTCTCCCCCGCCGGTGGCGAAGCGGACAGCTATATCAATATGCTGCGCCATGACGTTTCTACGCTGAAGGCCGGCATGCTGGCCAACTGAGCGATGTTGCTGGCAGCGGCCTGGCGGCGCTTGCT
>DATHNI010000324.1:0-8491 GCA_035486135.1 Acetobacteraceae bacterium | reverse complement strand
GACACAGCGAGCTGTGACCCGCCCCAATTGATTCGATCGTTCCCGAACGGACCCTAACTTCAACGCACGCATCCTGCTCACCTCTCCGCGGCGAGCAAGTAGTTGACGCCGACATCGCGGGCGGTGCGCCAGCCGCCGCGGAGCGGGTCCGGCACCAGGCCGGTCACGTCCGCCACTCGCAGCCCCACATCGCGCAACAGGCCCCCAAGCTCCACCGGGGTGATGAACTTGCGCCAGTCATGCGTGCCGACCGGCAGCCAGCGGAGCAGATATTCCGCGCCGACCTTGGCGGAGAGGAAGGAGCGCGTGGTGCGGTTCAGCGTGGACAGAAATAGCAGGCCCCCGGGTTGCAGCAGGCCGCCCAGCGTGCGTGCGAAGGCGGCCGGATCGGGCACGTGCTCGATGACTTCCAGCGCGGTCACCACCGGGAACCGCGCGCCCTCGGCCAGCAGGTCCTCCGGCGCGCCCACCCGATAGGCCAGCCGCAGGCCCTGGCCCGCGGCGTGCAGGTCGGCCGCGGCGATTGTCTCGGCAGCGGCGTCCAGGCCCAGTACGTTGAAGCCGCGCCGCGCCAGCGCCTCCGCCGCGAGGCCGGCGCCGCAGCCCACGTCCAGCACCCGCACGCCCGCACTGTCCGGGAACCGCCGCGCGACGCGCTCCACGATCCAGCCGATGCGCGCCGGGTTCATCCGGTGCAGCGGCCGCATTGGCCCGTCAGGATCCCACCAGTTCGCCGCCAGCGCGTCGAACCGCGCCACCTCCGCAACCGAGACGCTCGTGCCACTCATGGTTGCCCCTCCTGCCGCGCACCACTATGTGTGCCCGTCCACTGACCGCTGGCAACCGATCCCGAACAATGGCGCGCATCGTGATGAAATTCGGCGGCACGTCCGTCGCCGACCTGGACCGCATCCGCAACGTCGCGGCCCGCGTCAAGCGCGAGGTCGACGCGGGGAACCAGGTCGCTGTCGTGGTCTCGGCGATGGCCGGCGCCACCAACCAGCTCGTCGGCTGGTGCCAGGCCCTGTCGCCCCTGCATGACGCGCGGGAATACGACACCGTGGTCTCCACCGGGGAACAGGTCACCACCGGCCTGCTGGCGATCGCGCTGCAGGAGATCGGGGTGGAGGCGCGCTCCTGGCAGGGCTGGCAGATCCCCATCCACACCGACAATTCGCACGGCAAGGCGCGCATCCTGGAGATCGACGGCGAGGAGCTGATCCATCGCATGGAAATGGGCCACGTTGCAGTGGTCGCCGGCTTCCAGGGCATCGCCCCGACCCGCCGCATCACTACGCTGGGGCGCGGTGGGTCGGACACCTCCGCGGTGGCGCTGGCGGCGGCGGTGAAGGCGGACCGCTGCGACATCTACACCGATGTGGACGGCATTTACACCACCGACCCGCGCATCGTCCCGCAGGCGCGCAAGCTGGCGAAGATCGCTTACGAAGAGATGCTGGAACTGGCCTCGGTCGGGGCTAAGGTGCTGCAGACCCGCAGCGTCGAGCTGGCAATGAACGAGCGGGTGCGCGTGCGAGTGCTGTCGAGTTTCCAGGACCTTCCGGTTGGCGCCGAGACCGGCACGCTCGTGGTGGATGAGGACGAAATCGTGGAAAAAGAGAACGTCTCCGGCATTGCCTACTCGCGCGACGACTCGAAACTTACGTTGCGCCAGGTACCGGACCGGCCTGGCATCGCCGCCACGATCTTTGGCGCGCTGTCGGAGCAAAATGTGAACGTGGACATGATCGTGCAGAACATTTCCGCCGATGGCACCACCGACATGACGTTCACCGTCAGCAAGGCGGACCTGCCGCGCGCCCGGCTGGCGCTGGAGGAGATCAAGCCGGTGATCGGCTATGCCGAGTTGCTGGAGGACCCGAACGTCGCGAAGATCAGCGTGGTGGGGGTCGGCATGCGCAGCCACGCAGGCGTCGCCAACACGATGTTCCGGGCGCTGGCCGACAAGGCGATCAACATCCAGGTCATCTCGACCAGCGAGATCAAGGTTTCCGTCCTCATCGCCGCGGAATACACCGAGCTGGCGGTCCGGGCGCTGCATACCGCGTACGGTCTCGATGCCAGTTGACCCTCGCAAGAACCAGACTCCCCCTCCCCTTGAGGGAGGGAGGCGGGGGGAGGGGTTCGTGCCCCCCGAACCCCTCCCCCCCAACCCCCTCCCACAAGGGGAGGGGGAGAATCTGGATCGAGCCGCGCGGGCGAGGCTCGACCGGCTGTGGGCGCGCGGCTCCTCGTTTCTCGGCTGCCGTGTCGCGCTGCTGGGCGGCGCGATGAGCTGGGTAAGCGAAAGGCACCTGGTCGCCGCGATCTCCAACGCCGGAGGGTTCGGCGTCATCGCCTGTGGCTCGATGAACCCGGACCAGTTGGCGGCGGAGATCGCCGGCACACAGGCGCTGACCACCCAGCCGTTCGGCGTCAACCTGATCACCATGCATCCACAGCTCGACGACCTTGTGCGGGTGTGCCTGGAGGCAAAGGTCGGTCACGTCGTGCTGGCCGGCGGCATTCCGCCGGGGACGGCGGTGCGCGCGGTGAAGGATGGCGGAGCAAGGCTGATCGCCTTCACCCCGGCGCTGGTGCTGGCTCGCCGGCTGATCCGCAGCGGCGCGGACGCGCTGGTGATCGAGGGCTCGGAAGCCGGTGGGCATATCGGCCCGGTGTCGTTGAACGTCCTGGCGCAGGAGATCCTGCCGCATATCCGCGACGTACCGGTGTTCGTCGCCGGCGGGCTGGGGCGTGGCGAGGCGATCCTCGCCTACCTGGAGATGGGCGCGTCCGGCGCTCAGCTCGGCACGCGCTTCGCCGCCACTACGGAGTCCATCGCGCATCCGAAGTTCAAGCAGGCGTTCATCCGCGCCAACGCGCGCGATGCAGTGCCGTCGGTGCAGCTCGACGAGCGGTTCCCGGTGATCCCGGTGCGGGGCCTGGTCAACGAGGGGACGAAGCGGTTCCTGCGCCACCAGGGGGAAACCCGCGACCGGTTCCTGGCCGGGGAGCTGGACAAGGAAGCGGCGCAGCTTGTGATCGAGCATTTCTGGGCCGGAGCGCTCCGCCGCGCCGTCATCGACGGCGACGTGGAGAACGGCTCGATGATGGCCGGCCAATCGGTCGGCATGGTGACGGCGGAACAATCGGTCGCCGCGGTGATCGCCGAGTTGGTGGATCAGGCCGTCGCCGCCCTGGTGGCGCGCGATGTCTGGTAACCGCAACTTCTCCCGCTGCGCGGGGGAGGCATGCCCCCGGGCACTCGACCCGGCGGTCGCCGCGCAGCGGCGGGTGAGGGTGATCGGGTCTCCCCGCTGCCTTGCCAGGGCTGTGTGCCGACCCGATCACCCTCACCCTCGGTGCTTCGCACCATCGACCTCTCCCGCTCCCGCGGGAGAGGTTAATTAAAGCAAATGGCCTCGCCACGCCGCCTGCTGGCCCGACTGCGTACACTCCGGGCTTCTGGCGCCGCCCCGCTGGCCGATCTGGTACGCCTGGTGGCCGCCGAGCTGGTGAGCGAGGTGTGCTCAATCTATGTCCAGAAGCCAGGCGACGTCCTCGAGCTGGCCGCCACCGAGGGGCTCAACCAGGCCGCCGTCGGCCGCACCAGGCTGCGGGTCGGCGAGGGCATCGTCGGCCTGTCCGCGGCCACCGGCGCGGTGATGAATCTCCCCGACGCACAGAACCATCCCGCCTTCGCCTATCGCCCCGAGACTGGCGAGGACCCGTACGCCTCGATGCTGGCGGTGCCGGTACGCCGCGCCGGCCGCACGCTTGGGGTGCTGGCGGTGCAGAACCGCGCGCCGCGGCACTACACCGAAGAGGAAGTGGACGAGGTGGAAACCGTGGCCATGCTGCTGGCGGAGTTGCTGGCGGCCCGCGGGGCCACGGATGCCGGGCCGGAAGGCGTTGCCGCGACCGTCCCACGCGTCTTCGCCGGCACGCCGCTGACCGCCGGCATCGCTATCGGCCCTGTCGTGCTGCACGGTCCGCCACGCGTTCCGCTGCGCCTGATCGCCGAGAATCCCGCCGCCGAACTCGATCGCCTGAATGCCGCGGTCGAGCGGATGCAGCGCGGACTGGACGAGTTGATCGCCACCGGTGTGCCCGACGGCGGCAGCAGTGAGGATGCGACCGCCTCGCGGGAGGTGCTGGAAACCTACCGCCTGGTCGCTGCGGATGCCGGCTGGCTGCGCCGGGTCGGAGAGGTCATCCGCGGCGGGGTCGCGGCCGAGGCGGCGGTGCAGCGCGTTGCGGGCGAACTGCACGACCGGATGCGCCGCATCAGCGACCCCTACCTCCGCGAGCGCCTCGCCGACATGGAGGATCTCGCCGGCCGTTTGCTCTCCGCATTGCTCGGCAACGTCCCTCGCGCCGATATCCCGCACGGCGCCATATTGCTCGCCCGCCGCCTGGGTCCGGCTGAATTGCTCGACTGGCACAGCCGGGGGATTGCCGGCGTCGCCATCGAGGAGGCAAGCCCCGCCGGCCACGCGGCGATCCTGGCGCGAGCTCTCGGCATCCCCGCCATTGGCGGCACGCGCGGCATGCTGGACACCGCGGAGCCGGGCGACGGGGCGGTGGTGGATGCCGGCGAGGGCCAGCTCGTGCTGCGGCCCGAAATGGAGGTGCGGCAAGCGTACGTCCGCGCGCTGGAGGTGCAGACCGCGCAGCATGCCGGCTGGGCGCTGCTGCGCGACAAGCCGGGTGTCACCGCCGACGGCACGCCGGTCCGGCTGATGCTGAATATCGGGCTAGGCCTGGAACTGGCGCAGCTCGATGCGGTGGGGGCCGACGGGATCGGCCTGTTTCGCACCGAGATCGCCATGCTGGCGCGCGGAGCGGTGGCCGACGTCGCGGAACAGGCGGCGATCTATGCCCGGGTGCTGGATGACGCGGGGGACCGGGCGGTGCTGTTCCGCACGCTCGACCTGGGCGCTGACAAGCTGCTGCCGGGGATGACGACCGAGGAAGAGAACCCGGCGATGGGCTGGCGGTCGCTGCGCATCGGCCTCGACCGGCCGGCCCTCTTGCGGCGGCAGTTGCGCGCGCTGTTGCTGGCGGCGGGCGGGCGGCGGCTGTCGGTGATGTTTCCGATGGTATCCACGGTGGGGGAGTTCCGCGCTGCGCGCGCGCTGTTGCTGGCAGAGGCGCGGCGGGTGCGCCCGGCGCCGGAAAAACTGGAGATCGGCACGATGCTGGAGGTGCCGGCGCTGATGTGGCAGCTCCCGGAGCTGTTGCGCGACGCCGATTTCATCTCGGTCGGGTCGAATGACCTGCTGCAGTTCATGTTCGCGGTCGATCGTGGGACGCCCTCGCTGTATGGGCGGTACGACCTGCTGTCGCAGCCGGTGCTGGATTTGCTGGAGCAATTGCTCGCGGCGGCGAAGGCGGCGAAGGGCGGGGCCGGCGTGCCGGTGTCGTTGTGTGGCGAAGCGGCATCGCGCCCGCTGGAGGCGCTAACGCTGGTTGGGTTGGGGATGACGAGCCTGTCGATGCCGGCGTCGGGCCTGCTGGCGGTCAAGGCGCTGCTGCGGGAGGTCGATCTGGGCAAGTTCAGGCCGGTGCTTGCCGCGATCCGGCGCGGTTCGAACGGGGCGTCCAGTTTGCGCGAGCCGATCGCCGCCTGGGCGCGCGAGCACGGGCTGCCCGTGTAGCGAAGCAAGGCCAGGGCTTTGCCCCCCGGACTTGATCCGGTGGCAGAGCCATGGCCTTGCTTCACCACGCCGGCCCCGCGCTAATGTGCGGGTTGGAGGAACTTCATGCAGGAATCGGCCACGATCGATTGTGACATACATCCCTCGGTGCCGAGCCTGTCGGCGCTGATGCCCTATCTGGACGACCTCTGGCGCGACACCGTCGTCCGCCGCGGCATGGATGAGCTGAACACCATCAGCTACCCGAGCCGCAGCCCGCTCACTGTCCGCGCCGACTGGCGCGACGACGCCGGCAAGGCGGCCACCACGCCCCACGCACTTGCCACCCAAGCCCTGGAGCCGTTCGGCACCAGGCTGGCGATCTGCAACTGCCTCTACGGCGCGCAGGCCTTGTTCAGCGAGGACATGGGCGCCGCCTTCGCGCGCGCGATCAACGACTGGATCGCCCGCGAGTGGCTGGATCGCGACGACCGCCTGCGCGCCTCGATCGTCGTGCCGATGCAGAACCCCGAACTGGCGGTGGACGAGATCAACCGCGTCGCCCCCGACCACCGTTTCGTCCAGGTGCTGCTGCTGGCCGGCGCCGACCATCCGCTGGGCAAGCGCCACTGGTGGCCGATCTACGCTGCCGCCGAGCGCCTCGGCCTGCCGGTCGGCATCCACGCCGGCAGCACCTACCGCCACCCGGTCACCCCCGTCGGCTGGCCCAGCTACTACACCGAGGACTACGTCAACCAGGCGCCCTCGATGCAGACCCAGCTTACCTCGATGGTGGCGGAGGGCGTGTTCACCCGCCACCCCGGCCTGACCGTCGTGCTGATGGAATCCGGCGTGACCTGGCTGCCCGCTTATCTGTGGCGGCTGACGAAGTTCTGGAAAGGGCTGCGGGCCGAAATCCCGTGGGTGTCCGACCCACCCTCCAGCATCGTGCGCGAACGGGTGCGCCTGACCCTGCAACCGTTCGACGGCCCTCCCGACGCCGCCACCGTGATGCGCGTGATGGAGCATATTGGCTCTGACGAGGTGCTGCTGTTCTCCACCGACTATCCGCACTGGCAATTCGACAGGCTGGACGCCATTCCGGCGGGGCTTGACCCCGGGCTCGCGCGGAAGATCATGGCGGAGAACCCACTGCGCACCTATCCTCGGCTGCAGCAGACAATCAGACCAGGTCCCGGCGCAGGCCGGGAGGAGACCGTGGCATGAACGTGGACGTCCTGAACCGTTCCGGCATCCAGCCGGCCGCCGCTTCCAAGGTCGGCATCGCCGATTGCGACGTGCATCCCCGCCCGGCCGGTGCCGGCATCGGCGGGGTGAGCAAGTCGCTCTACCCATATCTGTCGAAGCGTTGGCAGGAGCATGTCGAGTCGTTCGGCGCGATCTATCGCCAGCCGTGGGAGAAGGGCTCGGCCTACGTCAAGGGCCAGCCGCAGGCGTCTCGCCGCGACGCGTTTCCGCCGGGCGGCATGCCGGGCAGCGACCTGGCATTCATGCAGCAGCAGCACCTGGACCCGAACAACGTCGTACTGGGCATCCTGAACCCGCTCACGTCAGGCCAGGGCGCGCAGAACCCTGAACTGTCCGCCGCCCTGACGCACGCCACCAATGAATGGCAGGTGGCCGAGTGGACGTCGCGCGATACGCGCCTGCGCGCCTCGGTGGTGGTGCCGTACGAGGATGCGGCCGCGTCGGTGAAAGAGATCGAACTCCGCGCCGGCGACCTGAATTTCGCACAGGTGCTGTTGCTGAGCAGAACGGCGGAGCCGCTGGGGCAGCGGCGGTACTGGCCGATTTATGAGGCCGCGGCGGCGGCCGGGCTGCCGATCGGCGTGCATGCGTTCGGCTATGGCGGCTGGCCGATTACCACGAGCGGCTGGGGCTCGTTCTACCTGGAGGAGATGGTCGGCCACGCGCAGGCGCAGCAGGCGCTGCTGATCAGCATGATCTTCGAAGGCGTGTTCGAACGCATTCCCAACCTCAAGGTGGTGCTGATCGAGGCGGGCCTGGCCTGGGGCGCATCGCTGGCGTGGCGCATGGACCGGCAATGGGCGAAGTTGAAAGCCGAGACGCCGCATTTGAAAATGCTGCCGTCGGAATACCTGCGGCGCAACGTGTGGTTCACCACGCAACCGATCGAGGAGCCGGAGCCGCGCGAGCACCTCGCCGAAGCGATCGACTGGCTCGGCTGGGACCGCGTGTTGTTCGCCACCGACTATCCGCACTGGGATTTCGACGATCCGTCCCACGCGCTGCCGATCCGCATGACCGAGGCGCAGCGGCGGGAGGTGTTCCTGGAGAACGCGCAGGGTGTCTATCGGCTGGCGTAAGGGTATCGGGAGCGGCCAGCCCCGTTGCCGGGACTGGCCAGACTCCTACTTCCGATCGATGGTGAGCTTGACCCGAAGACCGAGAACCGCCATGATTAGAAGCAGGAAGTAGAGATGTGTGATCACCTCCGCCTCCTCGATACGCCGGCCGGGCGGATTCCCGGCCGGCGATTTCATTTCTAGAGAACGGTTGCTGCGATAGGATTAACGCAGCGGACGCATCGCTTCGGCCGGCAATGCCACAAGCCAGATATTCGACACGCAGTGGTGTGAGGTCTGGCTGGCTGCCGCGCGGTAGGTTTTCCGGTCGGCGCAAACTACACCGGGGAGCGGCCAACCCCGTTGCCGGGACTGGCCAAACTCCTACTTTCGATCGATGGTGACCTTGACCCGAAGGCCAAGAACCACCACGATCACAAGCAGGAAGTAGAGATGATTGGCCATCTCCGCCTCATCGATACGCCGGCCGGGGGGATTCCCGGCCGGCGATTTCATTTCTAG
>DATHNI010000323.1:0-10783 GCA_035486135.1 Acetobacteraceae bacterium | reverse complement strand
TTCGGGGAGCGCCGAGCTGTCGACGATCATCGCGTTGATGCCGCCGGTCTCGGCGATGAGCGGCACCAGCGGTCCGCCGCGCTGCGCCAGGCCACGGGCGATCGACTGCGCAGTATCGGTGCCTCCGGTGAACGCCACGCCGGCGATGCGGATATCGCTGACCAGCGCCTGGCCGACGCTGCCGTCGCCCTGCAGCAGTGCCAACGCGGTTTGCGGCACGCCCGCCTGGTGCAGCAACGCCACGGCGCGCGCGGCGATCAGCGGGGTTTGTTCGGCCGGTTTCGCGGCCACCGCATTGCCGGCGGCAAGTGCGGCGGCAATCTGGCCGATGAAGATAGACAGCGGAAAATTCCACGGCGAGATCGCCGCGAACACGCCGCGGCCGCCGAGTTCCCAAGTGTTTTTCTCCCCCGTCGGGCCGGGCAGTTCGCGCGGGCCGGCGAATTGTTCGTGCGCGCGTGCGGCGTACCAGCGGCAGAAATCCGCGGCCTCGCGAATTTCGGCTATGCCGTCGGCGAGTGTCTTCCCCGCCTCACGCGCCAGCAGCGACAGCAACTCGCCGCGCGCGTCTTCGATCTGCGCTGCGGCACGTTCCAGCACCGCGGCACGATGCGCGCCGCCGGCCGCATCCCAGTCACGCCAACCGGCTTGCAGGCGATGCATGGCCGCATCGATTTCCGCCGGGCCGGCATCGCTGATCCGGCCGACCACGATGCGTTGGTCGGCCGGACTGCGGATTTCCCGCCCACTGCTCCCCCTCCCCTTGAGGGAGGGGGTTGGGGGGAGGGGGCGGTCGGAGTCACGCACCGACCAACCCCTCCCCCCAACCCCCTCCCTCAAGGGGAGGGGGAGTCGTTCTTTTTGTCTTTTGCTGCCCCGCCGGCCTGGTCTGCATCAGCGGCTGGCGGCCTGCGGTTCGGGGATGATTGCAGCGGGCGCAGGGGGCAGGCCGGCGAGATCGCCGCGCGCTTCCTGGAGACCCTGGGCGACGGCACGCTCCAGCCAGTGCCGGGCGCGCTCGGGATTGCGTTCCCCCGCCAGGCCGCGAGCGAGGTAGCGGCCATACATCATCTGCGCGTAGGCGTGGCCACGCTCCGCCGCGGCGCGGAAGCAGCGCTGCGCCTCCACCCGGTCGGTCGGCACCTCGTGTCCACCGCCCTTCATCGCCCCCACGGCGAACATCGCGCCGACATGGCCGCGTCCCGCCGCCTTCTCGAAATAGGCCAAGGCACCCGCGTGGTCCTTCACGCCGCCGCGGCCGTTCAGCAGCATTTCCGCCAGCATCACCTCGGCTTCCGGCATGCCGACATCGGCGGCGCGCTGGATCCAGCCACGTCCGGCCACCGGATCGGCATCCACGCCGCGGCCATCGACCAGCATCCGGCCATACCAGTACTGCGCGTTGACCACCCCGTCCGCCGCCCGGCGCAGCCACTCGGCGGCCTTGCGGTCGTCGCGCTCGACACCGACGCCCTCGGCGAGGCAGACCCCGAAATTGAACGCCGCCACAAGGTCGCCCGACGCCGCCGCGTGCTCGAACCATTCCCGCGTGCGCAGCGAGTCCTCCTCGCCGCCCATGCCGCGCAGCAGCAGGTTGGCGAAATCGACCTGGGCGTTGCGGTCGCCGGCCAGCGCGGCGACGCGGAACCACTTCGCCGCTTCATCCTGGTCGCGCCCGACGCCGGCGCCGGTCAGGTGCAGCATGCCCAGCGCGCGGGCGGCGCCGCGGTGGTTGGCCTCGGCGGCGCGGCGGAACCAGATCGCGGCCTCGGCGAAATTCGGTGGCAGCTTGCCACCCTTCGCATAGATGTCGCCGACCAGCGCCGCCGCCTCCGGGTCGCCGGCCAGCGCCGCGCGGCGCAGCCACGACTCACCCTCGGTCGGATTGCTCGGGACGCCGCGCCCTTCGAGCAAGGCCATGCCCCACCGCGACGCGGCCTCACGATGGCCCTTCTCCGCGGACTGCCGGTAGAACTGCGACGCCGCGGCCGGATCGGCGGTCACGCCGAGCCCGCGCTCGGTGATCAGCCCGAGCAAATACAGCGCGGTGGGCAGGCTGGCGTCCGCGGCGCGCCGCAGATGCTCTATGATGCGGGCCTGGGAGTCCGGCGTGGTGCCGCCACGCGCCAGCGACAGCGCGAAGCCGAGATGGCCCTGCGGGCAGCCGGCGGTTGCCGATTGCTCGTACCAGCGCATCGCCTCCTCGACATTGCGCAGGCTTTCCGGACCCGAGGTGAGGATGTAGCCGAGCAAGGCCTGCCCGTCGCCGGACCCGCCGTCCGCGGCGCGGCGCGCCCACTTCTCGGCGGCGGCGAAATCGGGCTGTACCGTCGCATTGGCCGAGAACAGACTGGCCGATCCGCCACCCGGCGCCCCGCCACTATCAGGCGCCAGGCCATGCACGTACAGCGTCGCCAGCAGCGCCTGGGCTTCCACATAGCCTTGGTTGCCGGCCCGCTCGAGCCAGCGGGCACCCTGGGCGCGGCTGGCCGGCACGCCGACCCCTTCCAGGTAGCAGCGGCCGACGCGGAACTCGGCTTCGGCGATCCCGGTGGCCGCGGCGCGCACCAGCAACGGGAAAGCCCGCTTCATCTGGCCTTGCTCGGCGAGTCGCAAACCACGCCGCAGCGCGGCCCGGGGCGAGGCCTGGCCAACCAGGCGATCGAGGACAGTCACCAAATCAACTCCCGACGCCGCGCCGCAAGCAGGGCCCGCACGGCGGCCCGCATCGCGTCATGGTTCGCGCATGCCCTCCTTGGTGACCGGTATGATGCGCTCCAGCAGGTATGCCAGCACCGTCCGCTTGCCGACCTTGATGTCGGCGGTCACCGGCATGCCGGGCATCAGGCGGAAGCCCGCCGGCACGTCGTGCAGCGCGACCCGGTCGATGGCGACGCGCGCGCGGTAATATGGCTGGACGGTGTTGCTGGGCAGTGGCAGCGCGCCGGTCGGATTGCGCTGGTCGTCCTGCGACGTGAAGCTGTCCGCGCTGATAATGCGCACCGTGCCGTATGCCATGCCGTACTGGGTGAACGGGAAGGTGTCGAACTTCAGCGCCACCGGATCGCCGACATGCACATAGCCGTCGTCGGAGCCCATGATGTCGGCCTCGACCTCCAGCGGCGCGTCGGACGGCACCAGCGTGATGAGCTGCTGACCCACCGTCAGCACCGAGCCGACCGACACCTTCGCGACCGTCAGCACCGTGGCGTCACGGTCGGCACGCAATTCGACGAGCTGGCGATGCAACTGCGCCTTGTTCAGGGCTTCGCGCGCATCGGACAGCTTGCCTTCCGCGTCGTTCAGCTTGTCGGCGATGT
This sequence comes from Acetobacteraceae bacterium, assembly GCA_035486135.1. Classification (GTDB taxonomy): domain Bacteria; phylum Pseudomonadota; class Alphaproteobacteria; order Acetobacterales; family Acetobacteraceae; genus JASHVB01. The sequence goes on along the minus strand of DATHNI010000323.1, from coordinate 7,463 downwards.
CGGAATGCCAATGCTGGATGTAGCTGTCCCGCTCGGCCAGTTCCGCGCTGAGGTCGCGCTGCGAGGAGATCGCGGTTTCCTGCGCATTCGCCAGGAACCGCGCCATCTCTGCCCTATTGTCCATCGCCGCCAGCGTGTTCAGCCGGCTGCCGACCTGCAGCTTTTCCAACTGGGTGCGCATTTGCTCGACATTGGTCGCCACCTCCAGCCGCTCGCGATAACCGGTGGCATCAGCGTTGGCGCGCGCGATGGTGGCGATCAGGCTGTCGGCCTTCTGCTTGTAGTTCTCCAGCGTGTAATTGTACTCGGCCTTGTGCTGCCCATAGATCGCGGCTTGCAGCGACAGGTTGGGGTCGAGGCCGTTATAGCTGAACGGCTTGTCGTCCACCTCGGCCTGCATGCGCACGACCTGCGCCTGGAGGCTGGCAACCTGGTTGGCGCTGGCGCCGAGATCGGCGGCGGCGAAGGTCGGATCGAGCCGCGCCAGCACCTGCCCCGCATGCACCGCCTCACCCTCACGCACGTCGATCGAGCGGACGATCGAAGTGTCGAGCGGCTGCACCACCAGCGTCGGCGACTTGGACACCACCTTCGCCTGCGCTGTCACCACCTGGTCCACCTTGATGAGGCTCATCGCGATGACGCAGGCGACGAACATGCTGGTGACCAGCCAAGCGGTGTGCTGGGCCTTGCGCGGCACCGGATAGTTGATGATCGCGGTGGACGGCGACTGGAACTCCAGGATGACCGGCAGCGTCGGATCGTGCCGCTCGGCGACGACGAGCGCGCGTCCGGTCGGCTGGGAGCGATCAGTCGCCTTGGACGAGGGTCGGGGCAATAGCGGCATGACGGGGACCTTGGCTATCCATGAAACGAGTCTGTTGGGCCCAGAGTTGGCGGTACACCAGGCAACGTTCGAGCAATGTCTGGTGAGGTGCGACGTCCATCACCTTGCCCTTCTCCAGCACCATGATCTGGTCGCATTCGGTGAGCGAGGACAGGCGGTGGGAGACGATCACCATGGTCCTGCCGCGCGCGATGCGCAGCAGGTTGGCGTTGACCAGCGCCTCGGACTCAGGGTCGAGCGCGCTGGTGGCTTCATCGAGGATGAGGATGCGGGGATCGGTGATCACCGCGCGGGCGATCGCCAGGCGCTGCCGCTGGCCGCCCGACAGGTTGGGTGAGCCTTCCTCGATGTAGGTTTCGTAGCCGTTCGGCATCCGCTCGATGAATTCCTCGGCGCCGGCGAGGCGAGCCGCGCGCACCGCGTCTTCCAGGGTGAGGCCCGGGCGGCCGGCCAGGATGTTGTCGCGGATCGAGCCGCGGAACAGGAAGTTGTCCTGCAGCACCACGCCGAAGCTGGTGCGCAGGTGACGCAGGTTGATCTCGCGCAGGTCGGCGCTGTCCAGCTTCACATAGCCCGTGTAGTCGCGGTTGATGCCTTGGAGCAGCCGCGTGATGGTGGACTTGCCTGAGCCGGAGCGGCCGACCAGGCCGAGCATGGTGCCGGGCGGCACCGAGAAGCTCACCCGATCCAGCGCCGGCGTCTTGGTGCCGGCATAGGTGAAGGTTACGTCGTCGAAGGTGATGCCGCCGGCGAGTTTCGGCCGCAGGCCGCCGGATGCGGCATCCACTTCCAGCGGGCGGTTCAGCACCGACGCGGCCTGGCCGATCGACGCGCCGATCTCCTCGTAATCCTCGATCAGCCGGGCCAGCCCGACCAGCGGCTGCGCGACGCGCTGGGACAGCATCATGAAGGCGAACAGGGTGCCGACCATGTAGCCGTTGTCGTCGGCCATCGCGAGATAGGCGCCGAGCATGATCACGCCCATCCACATGAACCGCTCGACCGGGGTCACCAGGGTCTGCGGCCAGTTGGACAGCTTGCCGAAGGCGATACGCCACTTGCCGGCGTCGGCGACACGCTCGTCCCACACCTGTTTGCGCTGCGGTTCGAGAGCCAGCGCCTTCACCGTCTTGACGCCGTAGATCGTCTCGGCGAGCGCGGAGTGCTTCTGGGTCTCGGCTTCCACCACGCGCTTGAACACGACGCGCAGCGGCCGCAGGTAGGCGACGATGATCAGCGTGATGATGCACGCGCAGGCGACCACGATCCAGGCCAGCGTCGCGTTGAGAAAGAACAGGAACGGCAGCAGCACGCACAGCGTGATCAGGTCGAGGAAGGTCTTCAGCAGCTTGCCGGTGATGAACTCCCGCACCTTGTTGATCTGGGTGATGTTGTACATCGTCTCGCCGGCGGGATGCCGCTCGAAATAGTCCAGCGGCAGGCGCACCAGGCGGTTGAATATGTGCAGGCTCAGCTTGGCGTCGATACGCACGCCGACGATCAGGATGATCAGCCGGCGGACGTAGCCGAGGATGGTCTCGTAGAGGATGCAGATCGCCAGGATGGTGCTGAGCAGGATGAGGGTCGAATAGCTGTGGTGGGTGAGGACCTTGTTGACCACCGTCATGACCAGGAACGGCGGGAAGATAGTGAGCATGCTGAGCGTGAAGGAGGCGATGCCGATGTCGCGCAGCGCCTTCCCCTCCTTGCCGACCAGGCCGATCAGCCAGCGGAAGGAGAATGGCGCATCGGCCTCGGTCTGGCCGCGCTGGGCGCGCAGCAGGATGGCCTCGCCGTTCCAGACCTCGTTCAGCCGCATCTCGTCCACCGGGACCGGATTGTCCGCGGCGGGGCCGCGCGGGTCCTTTAGGAAGACGACCTTGTGTTCGAGGTTGATGCCGGTCAGCAGGCCGGCGGTGCCGTCGGTGAACAGCAGCACCACCGGGCCGGTGTTGTTGAACGCCATGAGGTGGCGCCAGCGCAGCCGCACGGCGCGCGCCCACATGCCTGAGTTCTGCGCCCAGGCGGACAGCGAGGCGGCGGTGGGCTCGGTTTCGCCCGCCGCCATGCGGAACTCGGCCGGGTCCAGTTCCACGCCGTGGTAGCGGCCGGCCATGACCATGGCGAGCAAGCGCGGATGGACCGGGAGGTCGCGCGGGCTGCCCAGGTCGCCGGGCGCGCCGATATCCGAGCCGCTGCCGCCGGCGCTTGCCTCGGCTGGAACCGAGGCCGACGACTGGCGGTCCTGCCCGGGTGGGCCGGCGATCGTTCCGTCAGTGATATCCACGAGCAATCCCTCTCAGAGGCGTTTCAGACAGCGTCACTACCACGCCCCGATCCGTGCCTTGTCCTGCGCGGCGCCGGATGGGATGATGGTCCTATAGCTGGCAAGGACGATCCGGCCGCCGCACGACGTGGCCACAACTTCTGGTGGCCGTTGGTTCACAAGTTCGAGTATGCCCCACACGGTGATGCGATTTCAACTTATTCCTTGATTTCGCGGGCGGATTGGCCCGTTTTGCGGCGGGGGACGCCGGTTTTTGCGGCGGCCGGCGGGGGACGCGGGACGTGGCGCCGCCGCGCGAGCGGTTGGCTGGTTAAACCCAGGACAGCATCCGGGCAAGCCCGGACGCAACTGGTCTGTCATACTGGGCCGTGACCATGGCCGGCATATTGGGCCGTGACCATGGCCGGGCATACGAGGAAGACGTTGATGATGGCGATCGAGGACAGTGTAGGCGCCTTCGTTCCGGGACCGCGGGCGGAGCGTGCGCCGCTGGGCTCCGGGCGGCTGTCCGGCCTCAGCTTCGCGGTGAAGGACCTGTTCGACCTCGCCGGGGTGATCACCACGTTCGGCAATCCTGACTGGGCCGCCACCCACGCCCCGGCGACCGCCACCGCGCCGGTGGTGCTGGCGCTGCTGCAGGCGGGCGCCCGGCTGGCCGGCAAGACGAAGACCCAGGAGCTGGCCTATGGCCTGACCGGCGAGAATGTCTGGCACGGCACGCCGGCCAATCCGGCCGCGCCGGAGCGGTTTCCGGGCGGCTCGAGTTGTGGCTCGGCCGCGGCGGTGGCGGGCGGGCTGGTGGATTTCGCGCTGGGGTCGGATACCGGTGGCTCGGTGCGCATCCCGGCGAGCTATTGCGGGTTGTTCGGCATCCGTCCCACCTACGGCGCCATCAGCCTCGCCGGGGCCTGCGCCCTGGCGCCGAGCTTCGACACCGGTGGCTGGTTCGCGCGCTCCGCTGCGTTGCTCGCCGGGGTGGGCGAGGTGCTGCTGGCCGGCCCGCGCCACGGCGCCGAGGGCCCTCTGCTGCGCCCCGAGGAAGTCTGGGTGAACGCCGAGCCGGGCGTGGCCGAGGCGTTGCGGCCGGCGCTGGAGAAGCTGGAGCAAATCCGCGGCCGCGCGGTGGGGGTGCGCATCGCGCCGGAGGGGATCGACGGATTCTTCGACTACTTCCGCACGGTGCAGGCGGAGGAAGCCTGGACGGCGCTGGGCGGCTGGGTGGAGGCGACGCGGCCTCGGTTCGGCCCCGGCATCGGCGAACGCTTCGCCGCGGCGAAGGCGACCGATCCGGCCATGGCCGCGCCCGGGCGGGCGTTCCGCCGGGTGCTGCAGGCGCGCATTCGTCCGCTGCTGGCGGGCGGGGCGGTGATGGTTTACCCCACCAGCCCGTGCGTCGCGCCGTTGCTGACCGCGGGTCGGGAAGAGCAGGATGCGGTGCGGCAGGCGACGGTGGGGGTGACGGCAATCGCCGGGTTCTGCGGCCTGCCGGAGGTGACACTGCCGGCGGGCCGGGTGAATGGCGCTCCGGTCGGGCTGTCGCTGGTCGGCGGGCCGGGCCAGGATCGCGCCCTGCTGGCCCTGGCGTGCGACGCTGCCGCCGTGCTGGGATTGCCGGTATAGAAGAAACCTCTCCCGCTGCGCGGGAGAGAGCCTGCCCCCGGGCGCTTGACCCGGGGGTCGATGGTGCGCAGCACCGAGGGTGAGGGTGATCGGGTCGGCACGCTGCGGAGATGTTCGGGACGCTGCAGCGTGGGAGAGCGAGGAGGTTAGAGCGTGCCGACCCGATCACCCTCACCCTCGCCGCTTACGCGCCTCGACCTTTCCCGCGAAGCGGGAGAGGTTATCCCATTCCCGCGAAGCGGGAGAGGTTACGCCAGACCCATACCGACCGCCTGAGAAGGACCCTACGCGATGCAGGTTCGCCCCGCCTTGCCAGCCGATCTGCCCTACATCCAGTCGATCTACGCCCACCACGTGCTGCACGGCACCGGCACCTTCGAGGAGGTACCGCCGTCAGTCGAGGAAATGACCGAGCGGTTCGACAAGGTGACGGAGCACGGCTGGTCCTGGCTGGTGGCGACCGACGCCACCGGGGTGCTGGGCTATGCCTATTACACGCAGTTCCGCGACCGTTCGGCGTATCGCTACTGCGTCGAGGATAGCGTGTACGTGCGCGAGGACGTGCGCGGCCAGGGCGTCGGCAAGGCGCTGGTGGTGCGGCTGATCGAGGACGCCTCGGCGCAGGGCATGCGGCAGATGATCGCGGTGATCGGCGATTCGGAGAATGTCGGGTCGATCGGGGTGCATGCCAGCCTGGGGTTCCACATGGTCGGCACGATGAAGGCGGTGGGGGTGAAGTTCGGCCGCTGGCTGGATGTGGTGTCGATGCAGCGTGCGCTGGGCCGCGGCGACCTGGACATGCCGGCCCCGGATTAGCGGGCCTCTGGATGCGCCGGCCTGACTCCGGCGGCCGCATGACTGCCCCATGACTGCCATGGGACGGGAGGCCGCATCCGAGGCGACGGGACGTCGCGCGCATCTCTGGCTGATGGCGGCATACGGCTTCGTCGCCGGGCTGCCGCTGCCGCTGTCCGGCTTCACCTTGCGGCTGTGGCTGTCCGAGGGCGGCGTATCGCTGGCGGTGATCGGGCTGACCGCGAATATCGGGCTGGCCTACTCGCTGAAGTTCGTCTGGGCGCCGCTGCTGGACCAGACGCTGCCACCGGGCGGGCTGCGCCGCTTCGGCCGGCGGCGTGGCTGGCTGCTGGCGATCCAGCCAGCACTGGTGGCGGCAGCGGCGCTGCTGGCGCTGTCCAACCCGGCCGCCGTGCCGTTGGCGTCGCTCGCCGCCGGGGCCCTGGTCGCGTTCCTCTCCGCCAGCCAGGACATCGTGGTCGATGCCTGGCGCATCGAGCTCTTCCCCGCCCGGCTGCAAGGCGCGGCGATGGCGGCCTATGTCTGGGGCTACCGTGTCGCGCTGCTGATCGCCACCACCGGAGTGATCGGCGCGGCCGGCACCATCGGCTGGCACGCGGCCTTGCTCTGCGTGGCGGCGCTGATCGCGCTGGGCGTGCCGGTCACGCTGCTGGCGCCGGAGCCGGTGGGCGAGGCGCGGCAGGCGATCGCCGGGTTCACCGCACGCATGCGGCACGCGGTGCTGGAGCCGCTGGTGGAGTTCTTCGCGCGGCCCGGCGCCTGGACCATCGTTGCCTTCGTCGCGCTGTTCAAGCTCGGCGAGGCGATGGCGGGCATCATGACCGCGCCGTTCTATCGGGCGCTGGGGTTCAGCCGCGATGCGATCGCCGCGACCGGCCCGTTCTCGCTGGTGGCGACGCTGGCGGGGATCACGCTGGGCGGCTGGCTGGTGGCGCGCATCGGGGTCGGCCGCGCGTTGCTATGGACCGGCTGGGCGCAGACCGTTGCGATGGCGATGTACGTGCTGCTGTCCGTGTCGGCCGGCGACCACCGCGTGCTGTACGGCACCGTTGCCGCCGAGGCGTTCGCCCAGGGCATGGCCGATGCCGCCTTCATCACCTACCTGTCGGGGCTTTGCTCGATGGCGTTCACCGCGACGCACTACGCGCTGCTGTCGTCGCTCGCCGCGCTGACGGTGCATACGCTGGGCGGGTTCTCCGGCGTGCTGGCGCAGGCGGCGGGTTGGACGCGGTTCTACACGCTGTGCATGTTCGCCGCGTTGCCGGCCATGCTGCTGATGCTGCGGCTGCTGCGGCGCTATCCGCCGGCGGAGCGTGGGGCGTAGTACTGTTCCATCGGTCATTGCGAGCGCAGCGAAGCAATCTCCCGCCTGACAAGCCGCGAACGTTTGTCAGGCGGGAGATTGCTTCGCTGCGCTCGCAATGACAGTGGTGGGCGTTCGAAGGAAAAATCCTTAGCAACACCCCCGAAACCGCCCCTTGCCGATCGCGTAGCGAGCGTCCTGCCGTTCGCGGAAGAACTCCTGATACGTCATGAACGGCTGGTCCGGATGCCGAGTCTGGCGGTGCGTGACATAGGTCTGGTAGTCCGGCACACCCACCATCAGCCGCGCGGTCTGCACCACCCGCTCGCAGACCAGCCGCACCCGGCCGGGCATACCCGCAACCTGCCCGGCCGTCATTGCTATCCGCCCCGCCGTCCCCTCAGTCATCGCCCGCGCCCGCCAGCAAGCCGGGGCCAACCTCGTGCGTAGTGCTCTTCGGCGTGCCCATCGCCTTGCGGCAATGGATGATGCCGTAAACCACCATCGTCACCACCAGCGCGGCGAACACGCCGGCCAGCGTCGCATCGACATAGTCGTTGAACACGATCTGGCTCATCTGGTGCATCGTC
>DATHNI010000322.1:0-11275 GCA_035486135.1 Acetobacteraceae bacterium | reverse complement strand
TTCTCCGACGCCTTCGATCCGCCGCATACCACGATCCACGTGGGCACCGTTCAGGGCGGCTCCATCCTCAACATCATTCCGGAACATGCCGAATTCAGCATGGAGTGGCGCAACATCCCCGGCGACGACGCCGAGCGCCATCTCGAACGGATGAAGGCGTACATCGCCGCGAACATCGAACCGGCGATGCATGCGGCGCACCCGGCGACCGGGTTCAGTTATGAGCTCATCAATCTGATGCCCCGGCTGGCGCTCGACCCGAACCACGAACTGGCCACGGTTGTGAAGTTGCTCACCGGTTCGAACAGCGCCGGAACGGTAGCCTACGGCACCGAGGCGGGGTACTACCAGAATGCCGGCATTGCGACCATCGTCTGCGGACCTGGCCATATCGCGCAGGCGCACCAGCCCGACGAGTTCGTGGCGCAGAGCGAGCTCGATGCGTGCGACGCCTTCATCCGCCGCCTGGCGGATCGCCTGCTGATCTGAACCGTGAGCGACTCTGAACCGTGAGTGACATGGCCCCGTCCGCCCCGCCAACGCCGCTGCCCTTCGAGGTGCATCTTGCCGCGCCCGATATCAGCCGCTGGGTCCAGGGCAACACCGGCATTCCGGCTTTCACCACCCGTGCGGGACACAAGCCGGGCCCGCATGTCGTGCTGCTGGCGCTGGCGCACGGCAACGAGATCGCCGGCGCCGTCGCGCTGGATCGCCTGCTGTCGGCGAACCTGGTCCCGTCGCGCGGGCAACTGACGTTCGGCTTCGTCAACCTGGCCGCGTTCGAGCGGTTCGATCCGCGCCATCCGACACTCTCGCGCTTCATCGACGAGGACATCAACCGGGTCTGGGATGCGGCAACCTTGGATGGGCCACGCCAGTCAGTGGAGCTGGAACGGGCTCGGATAATCCGGCCGATCATCGACACCGCGGACGTGGTGCTGGACCTGCACTCGATGCTGTGGCCGTCGGAGCCGCTGATGCTGTGCGGCGCGACGCCGAAGGGCCGCGCGCTTGCCGCCAGCATCGGCACGCCCGAGTTGGTGGTGGCCGATCATGGGCATGCGAGCGGGCGGCGCTTGCTCGATTATGTGCGGTTCGCCACGCCGGACACGCCGTTCGTCGCCAACCTGGTGGAGGCGGGACAGCACTGGTTGCCCTCCACGGTGGACACGATGATGGCCTGCATCGCCGGCCTGCTGCGGCATTTCGGGATGGCCCCGGCGACGCACCCGGCGCTGCCGGAGGCCCCGGCGACGCAGCAGCGCTTCGCCGAGGTCACCGACGCCGTGGCGGCTGCCACCAGCAGCTTCGCGTTTGTGCAAGCGTGGCATGGGGGGGACGTGGTCGCGCGCCGCAACACGCTGATCGCGCTGGACGGGACTGCGGAGATCCGCACGCCGTACGACGATTGCCTGCTGGTCATGCCGAGCCTGCGGCCGAGCAGGGGGCATACGGCTGTGCGGTTGGCCAGGTTCATTGGGGGCGTGTAAGGGCACGCCTGGCCGGTGGGTTACTCGTGTTGTTCGTGTTGGCCGCGGCAGCGCAAGTGTCTCACAAAGGTCAGGCAAGCCGAGGCGAGGATTCACAAAGCGGCCGGTGCCTGGCACGCTTCAATGCGCCCAATGGACGATGAATCCTTCTTTGTGAATCCTTGTCTCGCGCTTGCCTGAACTTTGTGAGACATTGCGAGCCAGGCCGTCGGCACAGACATCGCAAGTTTGGGCACGTAAGGCAACAAGCTAGTCCTGCTTTGGACCAACAGAACCGTAGGTGAGGATTTCACATAGACGTTCAATCTCGGCTGGCGGCCGTCTTTCTACGAGGAAAGCCTTGATCAATTTTAAAGGGTCTCGCAACCAATCTTCCCAGCCAGCCTGGTGGATTGGTTGCAACGCTGCGTTGAAGACCTGCAACCATTCTCTCTGAGACCGCATGTAATCGTCCCGATTTTCACGAAATTTAGGAAACTTGATTTCCGATGCGTCTAATATGACACTGATCCTTGCCGTCCCGTTGGCGGAGGCGGGGGAGGTGGCACGAATGCCGTGCCGCTGATGACTTCGATGTCGCCTCTTCTGCTTCTGTCACCTGACACCATGAAGCTTCTGCTTACCTGGGCACTGATTCCGCCGGCGGATTCGCATCTGTTGATGAACGCATTAGCCTGAGCTATGGCTCCATTTATGGCACTTTTTCAGCCATCCAGCATTGCACGGTCAACAGCCGCGGGCACCTGATGAGAGGGGAAAATGGGGCGTCGATATTGGAGGCCGAGGAAGGTCAGGGCCGGGGAGCTGGAACGGCGCAACGGTGAGCGGCGTAGATTCATGCCGATCTGACAAAGCAGCTTCGGGCTGCCTCTCCTCGAAAACATTCTCCGGTCTGTGCCGCACCGATTCGCTTAGCCAAGTATGCCATTGCCCAAAAACGGTTCGGATCGTGCGCGCGCCTGCTCGCCCGGCGGCCGGGAGGTTGACTTACCGCCCCGGCCGTCCCAATCGTCGCTCTGGCGCCTTCCCCTCATCGCGGGAGCGCCTGCGTGGAGCAAATCTCCGTCATTGTCCGCGGCGCTTGGTAACGTCGTTGTCCGCGCCGCTTGCTAACAAGGCGTCCTTGATGCCCGACGATGCACCACTGACCGAGACCATCCTGCAGCGCCGCGATACGAACGGCGTTGCCTGGCTGACCCTCAACCGCCCCGCGTCGCGCAATGCGCTGTCGATGGCGTTGATGCGCACGCTCGACGCCGAGTTGGCGGCGATCGCCGGCGACCCCGGGGTGACAGTCGTGGTGATCGGCGGTGCCGGCCCCGCGTTTTGCTCCGGTCACGATCTGCGCGAGCTGCGCGCGCATCCGGACGTCGCGTCCCACCAGGCGGTGTTCGCACTTTGCTCCGCGCTGATGCAGCGCATCGTCGGGCTGCCGAAGCCGGTGATCGCCCGCGTGCATGGCGTGGCGACGGCGTCCGGCTGCCAGCTTGTGGCGAGTTGCGACCTCGCCGTGGCGGCCGACACCGCACGGTTCGCCACGCCGGGGGTCAATCTCGGCCTGTTTTGCTCGACGCCGATGGTGGCGCTGTCGCGCGCCGTCGGACGCAAGGCGGCGATGGAGATGCTGCTGACCGGCGACATGGTCGACGCGGTACGGGCGCGAGAACTCGGACTGGTCAACCGCGTGGTGCCGGAGCATGAACTGGATGCGGCGGTGGCGGCGCTCGCCGGGCAGATCGCCGGCAAGAGCCCGCTGACCCTGGCGATCGGCAAGGTCGCGTTCTACCGCCAGGCCGAGATGACGCTGGCAGACGCCTACACCTATGCCTCCGAGGTCATGGTGCGCAACATGCTGGCGCGCGACGCCGCCGAGGGCATCGACGCGTTCCTGGACAAGCGCGCCCCCGTCTGGACCGGCACCTGACGATTTCACGGCACGGGTGGTCTGACGCGGCTGTCGTGCCTATGTGGTATCAATCATGAGAGACCCCTACGAAGTCCTCGGCGTGGAGAAGACCGCAAGCGAGGCGGCAATCCGCGCCGCCTATCGCAAGCTGGCCAAGCGCCACCACCCCGACCTCAACCCCGGCAAAGCCGAGGCGGCGGAGCGCTTCAAGGAGATCAACGCGGCGAACGACATCCTGTCGGATGCGACCAAGCGCGCCCGCTACGACCGTGGCGAGATCGACGCCGCCGGCAACGAGAAGCCGCCCGAACATCCGTTCTACCGCGACTTCGGCGACGCCCCCGGCCACGAGAAGTACCAGGGGAACATCGATCCCGAGGACCTGGAAAGCATCTTCGCCCACGCGTTCGCCGGCGCCACCGCGGGCGGCCGTCCGCATGGTGCCACCGGCGGCCGGCGGTTCTCGGCACGCGGCCCGGACGCGCACTACACGCTGACCGTGAGCTTCCTGGATGCGGCCAACGGCACCACCCGCCGCATCACCCTGCCGGAGGGCCGCACGCTGGACGTGCGCATCCCCGCCGGCGTGCGCGACGGCCGTATCCTGCGGCTGAAGGGCCAGGGCATGCCGGGCCTCGGCGGCGGTCCGCCGGGCGACGCGCTGGTCGAGATCGCCGTGGCGCCACACCCGCTGTTCCGCCGCGAGGGCGACGACATCATCGTCGAATTGCCGGTGACGATCCAGGAGGCGGTGCTCGGCGCGACGCTGGAGGTGCCGACGATCAAGGGCAAGGTGCGGCTGACGGTTCCGCCGAATTCCGGCACGGGCACACGGCTGCGGCTGCGCGGGCGCGGCATCCACCAGGGCCACCAGTTCGTGCAGTTGCACGTCGTGCTGCCGCCGGAGGACGAACCCGGGTTGGCGGAGTTCCTCAAGACGTGGCAGCCGGTGCACCCGTTCAATCCCCGGGCGGGCCTGGAGGACGCATGACGATGCTGTTCACCGCCGTAACGGCGCTGTTCGTGGACCTCCCGGCGCAGGAGCTGACGGGCTGGATCGAGCGTGGCTGGGTGCGGCCGGAACCTGCCGAGGCCGGCTGGGTGTTCCAGGAGATCGACGTCGCCCGGGTGCGGCTGATCCACGATCTGCGGCGGTCCATGGATGTGACGGAAGACACGATCCCGGTCGTGCTGTCGCTGCTGGACCAGGTCTACGAACTGCGCGCCCAGTTGAAGGCGGTGCTCCGCGCCGTGGAAGCGCAGCCCGAAGAGGTACGGCGGGCGATCCAGAATAACTTGTCCCGCGGGTAAGAGCCTCTCCCGCGAAGCGGGAGAGGTTTTTCTGTGTCACCCCCACGCAACGCGGGTGACGCTCAGACCTCGCGAAACTCCACCACCGTGCCGAACGCCGCGCTAGCCGGCACGACAATCCGGTCGCTGTTACGTTGCGCTCCGACAATGCCGCCCGCTTCCAGCGTCCGGACCACCGCCTCCAGCGAGCGTGTGCGCAAGGTCAGCGCCGCCATGAATTCCGCACGGCCATTGCCGTCCGGTGCCGCGTCACCGAACGCACGGTGCAACGCCGCCGGGGTGATCACGTCGAACTGCGACAGCCCGACCAGCAGCCGGCACCCATCGGCGATCTCGCGCACCGCCGCGGCACCGAACATCCGCGCGAACAATCCGCCCAGCGACGCAGGATCGCGCGAGGCGATCACCGCCCGCATCACGCCGATCGCGCCGTTCGCGTGATGCCGCCATTCATCGCGCCACACCAGGTCGCGCGTGAGGTGGTGGCAGAAATACAGCCGCCCGGCGGGCGTGGTTCCCGGCGTCACATGGACCGTGCGGAACGTCGCATCGCGCGCGCCATCCGGCAGTTCGACGGGGCGGGAGAATTGCCGCGGCGGCTCAATCGGCACGCCGGCGGCGCGCAACGCCTCGTATGTGCCATTCGAGTCCTCGGTGCCCCACACCAGGCCGTTCAAGCCCTCCGGCGCGGCAAGGATCTCCGGCCGGCGCGAGTCTCCGGGAGGCGCGGCGATCAGTTCCAGATACTCGGTGCCGAACATGGCCAGGTGGTTCATCGAGCCCAGCGTGTGGTAGCCGCGCGGGGTCAGCGTGAAGCCGAGGCGGCGGTACGTGTCGGCGCCCTCGTCGATACGGTCGCGCAGGTTGACCACGACATGGTCGAGCGTCGGCACGGGGAGCAGCATTGACATGGAGGAAGCCCCTTCACTGTTCACGCCTGCCAGCGGCGCGGGCATTCGCCACGCAAGGTGCCGCAACAAACGACAGGGTCAAGAGACCGTCCGATCCTGCAACCCAGCCCAGCGGCCCCGGCTCATCCACCGCCTGACAGTGGGATTGCAATCCTTCCGCAAGATGTTCGGCATTATGCCAGCAACCGGGCCAGCCACCGGCAGCCGTCGGGCGTCAGAGGGAACCCGTCATGCCGACCCTTTCGAGGTATGCTCCCGGTTCCGCGGGACGCGCGTCGGCAATACCTGAACCGGGACGTCCGCCGACTGGGTATCGGCCGGATGTCCAGGTCTGCGACACCTCGGCACAGCCGATCCCGCCTGGCCGGCAGGTCGAGGGGACAAGTTTTGCAGCGGTCACGCCGAACGCCAAGAGCCGATTCGGCAGCCTCGAAGCGGGACGCGGCATGGCGGCAATCGCCATTGTCCTGTGTCATGCCGCGCCGTTCACGGCAGGCAACTCGACATTTATCGGCGCCTTCATCTGCGGGCGAAGTGGCGTCGATTTCTTCTTTGTGCTGAGCGGCTTCATCATCATGTCTGTGCATCACGCCGACATGAACCGCCCGGCACAATTGACCCGCTTCCTGATGCAGCGATTCACCCGGGTGATGCCGACCTACTGGGTTGTCCTGGCGCTGACATTGCTGCTGGCCCAAATGCACCTGTCAGTGATGGACCTGGTGCGCTCGGTTCTGTTGCCGCCTTCCGACGAGGCATTGCCGGTGATCGTCGCCTGGTCGCTGCGCTACGAAATCGTCTTCTACGCGCTGTTCGCCCTGCTGATCGTGAACAAGCGGGCAGGGGTTGCGGTGTTCGCGGGTTGGGCGGCGTGGATCGTGCTATCGCCGGCGGTGGCGAATACACCGTGGCTGCCGCGATCGCTCCACGCTTTTTATAATATCGAGTTTTTCCTTGGCATGGCCGCTGCGCTGTGGTTGCGGAACCATGGCGTGCCCGCGCCGAGGTTGGTACTGGCCCTCGGCATTGGCCTGCTATCCTTGGCCATCGCGGGCGATGTAGCGGGGGTCCTGGACTATTCCAGCGATCTTGCGCGTCTTTGCTATGGGCTGCCCTCCGCCATCATCCTGCTGGGTGCCGTTGAGGCCGAGCGCCGCAGGCTGGTTCGCGTGCCGGCCGGATTTCTGTTTCTAGGCAAGGCGTCCTACTCGATATACCTGTTCCACAAACTGTGGCTCTGCGTGGCGCAGGACATATGGAACGGCGCAGGTCTGGACAGCACGCTGCCGCCGATTGCGGGTTTCCTGGCGCTCGCCGCCGCTGGCGTCGCCGGCGGCGTCCTCATGGCGCACGTCGTCGAGTATCCGCTGATGCGCGCGCTGCGAAAGGGCGCGGATCGCGCACAGACGTGGCGACGGCCATATTGGATTCCGATCAGGCCGGGCGTCGACATCGAACGGCCGGCGCATGCCGGCGGCGGCACAACCGAGCGAACCGCGTAGGGCAAACACGTGCAGCGCGTTCCGCGTGTAAGCAAATGGGGCGGGCCGACCCGATCACCCTCACCCTCGGCGCAAGAGCGCCATCGACCTCTCCTGCGCAGCGGGAGAGGTTATTATCAGGCCAGCAGCAACTTCTCCGGCGTGATGGGCAGGTCGCGGATGCGGCGGCCTATTGCGTGGTATACCGCGTTGGCGATCGCCGGCGCCACACCGGTCAGTGCGATCTCCGCCACGCCCTTGGACCCCAGCGGATTGAAATGACGGTCCTCCGCCGGCACCAGGATCGCCTCCAGCTCCTGCACGTCGGCATTCACCGGCACGAGATACTCCGCGAGGTTCGCGTTCATCACCCGCCCGAGCCTGGCATCCCACTCCGCCTGCTCCAGCAGAGCCATGCCCAGCCCGCCGACCATCCCACCAATGCACTGGCTGCGCGCGATCTTCGGATTGATCACCCGCCCGATATCATACGCGCCAACGATACGCGGCACCCGCACCGTGCCGAGCAGCGGATCGACGCGCACCTCAGAGAACACTGCACCGAACGCCGCGCTGCCAAACCGCTTGGTTTCGTCGCCGGGTTTGGCCTCGGCCTCGGCCTGCACGCTTTGCAGCCCATGCCGCGCCATCACCGCGACCATGCTCTGCATATCGCTGGGCACGGCCCCCGCCCCGGCCAACCCGGCAAGCTTCAGGCGCAACGCCTCGCACGCCGCGACAACGGCATTGCCGACACTCGCCAGCGTGGTCGAGCCGCCGTGCACCGGCGCCTTCGGCATGTCGGTGTCGCCCAGCTCGAAATCGACAGCCTCCAGCGGCACGCCCAGCGTATCCGCCGCAAGCTGCGTCATCGCGGTGTAGGTCCCCGGCCCCATGTCGCTGGTCGCCGTGCGCACTATCACGCTGCCATTGGCATACAGCACCGCCTGCGCTGATGCCGGAGCACGATTGGCGGGATAGAACGCCGTCGCCATGCCCCAGCCCAGCACGGTTTCGCCATGCCGCATCGACCCCGGCTTCGCAGAACGCCGCGACCAGCCGAATTTTTCCGCCGCGATCCGGTAACACGCGCGCAATTCCTTGCTCGACCACGGCAGGTTCGAATCCTCATCGTATTCGGCGTAGTTGCGCAGCCGCAGTTCCACCGGATCGATCCCCAGCGCGTCCGCCAACTCATCCATGGCGATCTCGTGCGCCATGACGCCGGTGGCCGTCCCCGGAGCACGCATCGGACAGGGCGAGTTCGTGTGCATGGGCACCAGCCGGTACCGCGTCATCACGTTCGGGCACGAGTACAACTTGCGCGGCGGCTCCAACGTGACCTCCGCGTATTGTTCATAGGTTGACGTCTGCCCCACTGCTTCCTGGATGATCGCCGTCAGCTTGCCATCCTCGGTCGCGCCGAGCCGCACGCGTTGTTCCGTGCATGGGCGGAAGCCGACGGAAAAATACAGTTGCCGCCTGGTCAGTTCCAGACGCACCGGCCGCCCGACCTGCTTCGCCGCCATCGCCGCGAGCGTCACATGCGGCCAGGTGCGCAGTGCCGAACCGAACGCGCCGCCGACGTAGGGCGAGACCACATGGATCTTCGCCTCGTCCATGCCGAACACGTGCGCGATCTCGGACCGCACATTGTCCACCCATTGCGACTTGTCGTACAGCGTCAGCCGATCGCCCTCCCATGCGGCGATCGTGGCGTGCGGCTCCATCGCGTTGTGATGCTCGCGCTCGTGGCTGTAATGCGCGTCGAGCCGCACCGGCGCGGCCGCGAACGCGGCCTCGGCGTCGCCGCGCTGCGTGTCGCCGGGACGGCCGGAGTCTTCCACCGGATCGTCCGGCATTTCGGCGCGCCGCGCATCCATCGTCATCTGCTCCGGCCCGGGCGCATAGGTCGCGGTTACCAAGCCGGCGGCACCACGCGCTTGCTCTTGCGTTTCCGCCACCACGACCGCGATCGGCTGGCCGACGAAGACGACCTCCGGCCCTTGCAGCACATGCAATCGCTCGCCACTCTGCGGATCGACCACCGGGTGCTGCGCCAACGGCTTGTAGGGCAGCCGCATCGCGTTTTCATGCGTGATCACCGCGATGACACCAGGCATTTTCCCGGCGCGCGACGTGTCGATGCCGGTGATCCAGCCATGACCCTGCGTGCTGGTGGCGAGCGCCGCATAGGCCAGGTTCCTTAGTCGAAACTCGGCCGCATAGATCGCCTGGCCGGTGACCTTCTCCGGCCCGTCCACGCGGCTGACCGGCTGTCCGGTAAAGGCGTTCACAGCAGGCCTCCCGCGGTCAGCACCGCGCGTTCGATGGCGTTTTGCAGCAGCCGCACCTTGTAGGTGTTGCCGGGGCGCGGATCCGCGCCCTCGATCGCCACCGCGGCCGCCGCTCGGGCCCGCGTCACGTCGAGCATGTGCCCGACCAGGTGCGCTTCCACACGAGGCAGCCGCCACGGCGTGGTGCCGACGCCGCCGGCGACGATGCGGGCCGCGCGCACCGTATCGCCGTCGCGCTGCAATGCCACCGCGACGGACACCAGCGCCCATTCGAAGCTCGCCCGGTCGCGCACTTTCAGATAATGCGAAGTCGCGGCGAAGTCGTTCGGCGGAATTTGAATGGCGGTGATGATCTCGCCCGGACGCAAGGTGGTTTCGACCGCCGGCGTATCACCCGGCGGCATGTGCAGATCGGCCACTTTGATATGCCGCGGCCCGTGCCGGCCATGCACTTCGACCGTCGCATCGAGCGCCACCAGCGCCACGCCCATGTCGCCCGGATACGCGGCGATGCAATGCGGGCTGCCGCCGAAAATCGCGTTGATGCGGTTCTGTCCGTCCCACGCCGAACAACCGGACCCTGGTGAGCGCTTGTTGCACGGCGCAGTGCTGTCGCGGAAATACAGGCAGCGGGTCCGTTGCAGCAGGTTGCCGCCGACCGTGGCCATGTTGCGAACCTGCGGCGACGCCGTCTCCAACAATGCCTGCGCCAGCAACGGAAACTGCTGCTGGATGCGCGCGTCGTCGGCGACCGCGGCGAGCCTCGCCATCGCGCCGATCCATGCACCGTCGGCGCCCACCGCCACGCCGGCCAGCGGCAATGCGCCGATACCGATCAATGTCGGCGGCGCCAGCACGTCCTCCTGCAGCAATTGGAGCACGTCGGTGCCGCCGGCGATCAGCATCGCTCCCTCGGCAGCGGCGAGTTCGAGGGCGGAGTGCAGGCTGTTCGCCTCGGCATAGCTGAACGGCTGCATCTATACCTCCTGCCGCGCGGTGTCGCGTAACGCTGGTTGAAGCGCTGTGTCGTGTGTCGCTTCCTGGCGTGCGGTGTTGCCTGTCGCTGGCTCGGGCGCTGCGTCGCCCGTGGCATCCTGCCAGGCCGTGCCGACTTTCGCGGCTTGGGCGGCGGCGGCGTCGCGCACCGCATCGACGATGTTGGTGTAGGCACCGCAACGGCAAATATTGCCGCTCATATGCTCGCGGATCATCGCATCGGTGATGGCGCGGCCTTCGGAGATCAACCCGATTGCCGACATGATCTGGCCGGGCGTGCAATAGCCGCACTGGAACGCATCGCGCTCGATGAATGCCTGCTGCACGGGATGCAAGCGCCCGTCGGGTGACAGCCCCTCGACGGTGGTGATCGCATGGCCGCGCGCCATCACCGCCAGCATCAGGCAGGCGTTGATGCGCCGTCCGTCCAGCAGCACCGTGCAGGCGCCACACTGGCCCAGGTCGCAGCCGCGCTTGGTGCCGGTCAGATGCAGCCGGTCACGCAGCGCATCCAGCAGCGTGGTGCGCGCATCCACGGTCAGGCGATGCGTCGCGTCATTGACCGTGAGCAAGATGTCAAACACCTGGCGCGGCACTTCCTGCTGCGTCCCGACAACGGCATCCGGCGCGTGGCCCGCATGCGCCGAGCGATCCACGCTGCTTTCCTGCAACACGTCCTGCACGGCTTGTGGATCGGTGCGATTGGCCTCCGCGAACAGCCGGCCGGCGGTGGCCTCGTCGCCCGCGGACCCTGCTTGCAGCGCCACTTCGGCGAGACGGCGCGCCTGCCGATGCGCTCCCGATCCGGCCGCAAATTTCTCTTCCGCCACGTATTGCTCTCCCTTCTGGGTTCGCCGTTGCCTGAACCGGGAGAGACGGGGGT
>DATHNI010000321.1:0-7072 GCA_035486135.1 Acetobacteraceae bacterium | reverse complement strand
GAATGACGAATTGCTCGATCTCGCGTTCGAGAAGATCGACCTTGGGATCCTGCTCGACGACGCTCGCGCCGGCGTCGCTGTCCTTCTCGACCAGCGCCTGAGCGGCAAGCGCCACCTGGCTTTCCACCAGACCGCCCATCTGCGTGAGAAGATCGCGCAGGCGCTTCAGCTCGTTCTCGTAGCTCTTGACCAGATGTTCCGGTGCGTCGGACATTGCTGCGTGCCTTTCCCGGATCAGCCGAAGCGACCGGTGATGTATTCCTGCGTGCGGCGTTCGCGTGGTGCGGTGAACATCTGCACGGCAGGCGAGCATTCCACCATCTCGCCCAGGTAGAAGAACGCCACCTGGTCCGCGCAGCGTGCCGCCTGCTGCATGTTGTGGGTGACGATGGCGATGGTGAAATCGTGCTTGAGCTCGTCGAGCAATTCCTCGACCTTCAAGGTGCTGATCGGATCGAGCGCGCTGGTCGGCTCGTCGAACAGGATCACCTCCGGCCGCACGGCAATGGTGCGGGCGATGCACAGGCGCTGCTGCTGGCCGCCGGACAATCCCATGGCGGAGGTGTTGAGCCGGTCCTTCACCTCGTTCCACAGCGCGCCTCGGGTCAGCGACCACTCCACCCGTTCGTCCATCGCGGATTTCGACAAGCGTTCATGCAGCTTCACGCCGAAGGCGATGTTGTCGTAGATCGTCATCGGAAACGGCGTTGGCTTCTGGAACACCATCCCGACCCGGGATCGCAGGTCGTTGAGATCCACAGCGGGAGTGATGATGTTCTCGCCGTCCATCATCACCTCGCCGGTGGCGCGCTGTCCGGGATACAGGTCGTACATGCGGTTCAGCACACGCAGCAGCGTCGATTTGCCGCAGCCGGAAGGCCCGATCATGCCGGTGACCTGGCGGTCCGGCAGGTCGAGGTTGACCCCCTTCAACGCCCGGTTGCTGCCGTAATAGAAATCCAGATTGCGGATGGCGATGCGTGGCGCATTGATCGCCGCTTCCGACCGCGCCTGCACGCCCCCGAAGCTCGCTCCCTGCTCACTCATGGTTACGCTCATTTCTGTTCAGCTCCTGCGCAACGCGAACCGGGCCAGGATGTTGACCGCCAGAACGCCGATGGTGATCAGCAACGCCCCGACCCAGGCGAGTTGCACCCAATCGTCGAAGGCAGAACCCGCGTATTGATAGATGGTCACCGGCAGGCTGGCCATCGGCTGACCCAGGCTGACCGACCAGTTGAGGTTGCCCAGGCTGGTGAACAGCAGAGGCGCGGTCTCGCCGGCGATACGCGCGATCGCCAGCAGCACGCCAGTAACGATGCCGTCCTTGGCCGCGCGGTAGCAGATCAGGACGATCACCCGCCATTTTGGTGCGCCCAGGGCGACGGCCGCCTCGCGCAGCGCCGGGGAGATCAGTTGCAGCATGTCCTCGGTGGTGCGCACGACGATCGGGATGACGATCACCGCCAGCGCCAGGCAGCCGGCGATGCCGGAAAAGCCGCCGAACGGCTCCACCGCAAGCTGGTAGACGAACAGCCCGATCAGGATGGACGGCGCCGACAGCAGCACGTCGGAGACGAAGCGCACCGCGTTGGCGAGCACTGAGTTGCGGCCGTACTCGGCAAGGTAGGTGCCAACCATCAGTCCGATCGGCGTGCCGATCAGCGTGCCCAGCGCGGTCTGGATCAGCGTGCCGACGATGGCATTGAGTAATCCGCCATTGGAACCGGGCGGCTTGGTGGTGTTGGTGAACACGGTGAGCGACAGGCCCGCGGCGCCGCGCCACAGCAGGGTGAACAGGATCGACGCGAGCAAGACCAGCCCGATGACGGTGGCGAGCACGCACAGCGCTTGCACCAGGCGATTGGTCCGGTGGCGCCTGCGGCCGAGCCTGCGCGCGACGGTCTCGTCCTTGGCAGGACCGGGATGCGCGCCGGGGTTGGCAGTGGTGGCGCTCATCTCACACCTTGACCTTTGGCCGCAGCAGCATGCGTGAGATCGCCAGCACGATGAACGAGATCACGAACAGGATGAAGCCGAGGGCGAGCAAGGACGCCAGCTTCAGGCTGCCGGTCGGGCTTTCCGGGAACTCCAGCGCGACGATCGAGGCGATCGTGTTGCCGGAGGAGAACAGGCTGGGGGAGATGTGGTCGGCGTTGCCGATCACGAACGTCACCGCCATGGTTTCGCCAAGGGCGCGGCCCAGGCCCAGCATGATGCCGCCGACCACCGACACGCGCGTATAGGGCAGCACGATCGAGCGCATCACCTCCCAGGTGGTGCAGCCGACACCGTAGGCCGATTCCTTGTAGACCGCTGGCACCGTGTCGAACACGTCGCGCATGGTGGCGGCGATGAACGGGATGACCATCACCGCGAGGACCATGGCGGCGGTGAAGATGCCGGTGCCGAAGGGGGGGCCAGAGAACAAGTCTTGCAGCACAGGGATGCCGTCGAACCAGTCGATCAGCGTGGGCTCGATGTATTGCGACATGATCGGGACGATGACGAAAAAGCCCCACATGCCGTAGATGATCGACGGCACGGCGGCGAGCAATTCGATCGCGGTGCCGACCGGGCCGCGCAGCCATCCGGGCGCAAGCTCGGTGAGGTAGAAGGCGATGCCGAACGCCAGCGGCACCGCAATGATCAATGCCAGCACCGAGGTCAGCAGCGTGCCATAGACCGAGACGCCGGCGCCGAAGATCTGGTGCACCGGATCCCAGGTGGTGGAGAACAGGAAGCCAAAGCCGAACTGGCGGAAGGCGGGCAGACCGCCGATGAACAATGACAGGATCAGGCTGCCCAGCAGCAGCAGAACCAGAACGCCCGATGCCCGCGCGATGCCGGCGAAGATCGGATCGCCCAGGCTGGTGCGCCTGGCCGATCGCGCAGGAAAAGCGACTGCTTGCTGCAAGGCGTTGGAGCCTCCTGGTTTACGAAGCGGGCGTGCCGGATGGCTCCGGCACGCCCGACCCCGCTGTCGCGGTGGTCGTCACATGGTTCCCGGCACATCCTTTTGCCAGACTGCGCGGATTGCATCGTGCACACTCTTGGGCAGCGGAATGTAGAGGAGCTGCGTGGCGATGTCGCTGCCGTGGGCGAAGCCCCAGTCGAAGAATTTCTTCACCGCGGCGCTCTGGTTGACGTCCTTCGGGTCGGTCGGCAGCAGCACGAAGGTGGCGGATTCGATCGGCCAGCTCGCGGCGCCCGGCTGGTCGTTGAGATCCACTGCGAAGTTCTGCACCTTCGACCAGTCGGCGCTGGCCGCGGCGGCCTGGAAGGCTGCCATGGTGGGGGAGACGAACTGGCCATCCTTGTTCTTGAGCAAGGCGGTGGTCAGGTGATTGTTCGCGGCGTAGGCGCTTTCGTCGTAGCCGATGCCGCCGGGAATCTGCTTCACCGTCGCGGCGACGCCGTCGCTGCCCTTTGCGCCGGCGCCGACCGGCCAGCTTACGCTGGTGGACGAGCCGACCTTGCTTTTCCAGTCGGCGCTCTGCATGCCGAGATAGTCGGTGAAGACGAACGTGGTGCCGGACCCGTCGGCGCGGTGCACCGGCGCGATGGCCGTGCTGGGCAGCTTCAGGCCTGGGTTGAGCGCGACAATCTGCTTGTCATTCCACTTGGTGATGTTGCCGAGATAGATGTCGGCCAGGACCGGTCCGGTCAGCTTCAGTTGGTCGGGCTTGATCCCGGGGATATTGACGATGATGTCCACGCCGCCGATGACGGTGGGGAATTGCATCAGCTTGTGCGCGGCGAGCTGGTCGGCCGCGACCGGCATGTCGGACGCGCCGAAATCGACCGTCCGGTTGTTGACCTGGTTGATGCCTGCGCCTGACCCGATCGCCTGGTAGTTCAGCTTGATACCCGTGGTGCCGCTGGAGGCATCTCCCCATTTGGCGTAGATCGGCGCTGCGAAGGTGGAACCCGCGCCGGTGATCTGGCTGTCCGCCCAGGCATGCTGTGCGACAACGAGGCCGGCGGCCAAACCGATGGCCGCAGCCGTAATGGCAGGTTTCATATAGGGTTTCCTTCTCCGAGTCATTCTGGCGTGAACGCGGCGGACCCTAGGCGGGGTGTGCGACCAGCCTATTGCAATTTGATGAAGGTTTGATGACAGGGGCCGGGACGGGCGTGCCGGCGAAGGATCTCTCCCCCTGTCATTGCGAGTTGGCCACCGGCCAGTGGCGGCCGACCCGCCCTGAATGAAACTGCGGAGGGCGTTGTGCTGAGAGGCTCCCCCTCCCCTTGAGGGCTTGGGCCGCGAAGCGGACCAAGGTTGGGGGGAGGGGTCCCGTGCGGCACGGACCCCTCCCCCCAACCCCCTCCCTCAAGGGGAGGGGGAGTATGCTTCACGGTCGGCACGCTGCGGCGGGCGCGCCGTCCACGTCGCGCATCACCGCGGCAGCGGCACGTCGCGCATCACCGCGGCAGCGGCGGTTGCTCGACGACCCGCAGGTACGGCTTCAGTTCCTTCCAACCGCCGGGGAAGCGCTGTTTGGCATCCTCATTGGAGAGCGACGGTACGATGATCACCGGCTTTCCATCGGTCCAATTCACCGGCGTGGCGACCTTGTGCGCGTCGGTAAGCTGGAGGCTGTCGATCACCCGCAGCACCTCGTCGAAGTTCCGGCCGGTGCTGGGCGGATAGGTCAGCATCAGCCTGACCTTCTTGTTTGGATCGACAATGAACACGGTGCGGACGGTGATCGATGGGTCCGCATCCGGGTGCACCATGCCATAAAGATCGGACACCTTGCGGTCGCTGTCGGCGATCACCGGGAAGTTCAGGGCGTGGCCCTGGGTTTCCTCGATGTCCTTGGCCCACCCGGAATGATTGGCACCGGAGTCAACCGACAGACCGATCGGCTTGACGTGCCGCTTCTCCCACTCCGGCTTCAGGCGGGCCACTTCCGCCAGTTCCGTGGTGCAGACTGGCGTGTAGTCCTTCGGGTGACTGAACAGCACGCCCCAGGAGTCTCCCAGCCACTGGTGGAAGCTGATCTTGCCGTCGGTGCTCTCCTGGTCGAAATCCGGTGCTATCTGGCCGAGCTGAATTGCCATTTTATTCTCCTCAGTGTCGGTTCGTTACGGGCATGCGGCGCCTGCACCTTATGAACATAGGCGAAGTTTCCACGAAACCCAGGGATTCGGCGCGGCACGTTACGGTATCGGTTCGGCGGTGGTCCGGGTGCGATATCAGCCGGCCCGGAAGCCGCCGCCGCTACAGTTCGGTCGCCTCGATCGCGGCGACGTCGAGCAAGCGCTCGATCACCTCCGGCTCCTGCGCGCCGGCGATGGCATGGCGGCCGGCGATGACGAAGCAGGGCACGCCGTTGATGCCCAGGCGATGGGCCCGCAGGTTGTCGGCGTGCACCGCGTCCGCCTCGGCGTCGGACGACAGGAAGCGGCGCACCGCGACCGGATCCAGCCCGCAGGCCTGGGCAATGCCGAGCAAGACCGTGTGGTCGCCGATGTCGCGGCCGTCGGTGAAGTGGGCGGAGAACAGCGCCTCCACCATCTCGTCCGCCCGGCCGAAGCGGCTGGCGTAGCGCACCAGGCGGTGGGCATCGACCGAGGACGGTGTGCGGCGGATCCGCTCGAAGCGGAACGGCACGCCTTCCACCCGGCCGATATCGGAGATCGAGGCGTACAGCCGGCGCGCCCGGTCTTCGCCGCCGAACTTGCGTACCACATAGTCGGGCCGCGCCATGCCGAGCCGCGGCATGTCGGGATTGAGCAAGAACGGACGCCAGGTGAGCTCGAACAGCAGGTCGGGGCGGCGGCGCAGGGTCCGCATCAGCCGGCGGGCGCCCAGGAAGCACCAGGGGCACACGAGATCATAGACGATCTCGATACCGAGCCGGGCCTTCGGGGGCGCAAGGATGTTCACCCGCCGATCCTGCCTCGCAACGGCGCGTCTGTCACGTGGTTATCATCGTTTTTGCGATGTCGCAGCGGTGGTGGGGGGCAGGGTGGGCTGGTTGGCCTCCAGTGCGTCGATGTGGTGGCTGAGGCGGGGTTCGAGGAATGCGACGGCCGCACCGACCGCGTCCAGTTTTGGGCGCAGGCTGGCGTCCCACTGGCGCGGCGGCACGCCCCATTCCCGGCAGGCGCGGACATAGCGGTTGTAGTCCTCGACCCGGTGGATGAGCGTGTAGAGCTGGGCCGCGACCGGGGCGCCGAACACGTCGGCGCGTTCGATGGTGTTCATGAAGATCTCGGGCAGCATGACGGCAAGTTCTTCGGTGTTTGGTGGGTGTTCGTCGGCGGCGAGGCGCCTGGTGGACTGAAGCAAGCCGCTGCGAACGCGCAGCGCGCTTTGCATGTCGCGCAGCACCGGGACGATCGCGGCGGCCAGCACCTGAGCGCGCAACTCGGTGGCCGCGGCGGCGCGGTGGCGCTCCAGGCGTTCCTGGCGGAGCGCGATGGCCACCGCGGCGCCGGCGGCGGCGAGGGAGCCGATGCCCTGCACCCAGTCGGACAGCTTCTGGTCAGCGAGCCAGGTCAGGATTGACATGCTGGTTGGGGCCAGTGTGGGTGGAGCGTGTCGCGGAGTTGCAACAATTGGGTGCCGCTGGCAAGGCGGGGTCGGTTGGGAGGCGGATGCCACCGGCATGATTGACCGGTTGGCGGACGCCTGCGGGTAGTCGTCAGTCGTCCTGATGTGCTCTTGGTCAGTCAGCTTTTGCATCTGGTGTTTGCCGGTTGGCGGCGCTGGTATCGGGTCCTATCTGCCTATCGACTGATCTCATCCAGACCGTCAGCGGGCGCACGTCCAAATGGCGCGACACGCGCAAGGGCAACGGCGGTTGTCGGGCCACCGATCGAAGCGATGGCGATGATCGAGGCCACCACCGGATTGCCGAACACTCCCACTGCCGCAGCGCAGAGCAGACCGGTCAGTGCGATTGCCGCCGCAAGGTATTGGCCGCGGCTTCGTCGTGCCTCCCGCGCTCGGATCACCACGCGCTCCTGCTCCAGTCGATGCGACATTTGCGCGTCGATCCAGCCGACGATAACGCACGGCATATCAGGAGCCGCCTCGCCGTAGCGTGCCAAGAGATCG
>DATHNI010000320.1:0-3205 GCA_035486135.1 Acetobacteraceae bacterium | reverse complement strand
TCCGGCGGATGCCGATCGTCTGCATCAGCGCGGTGATGAAAGGCCCGGTCACGCCGAGCAGCAGGATGTTGAGGGAGACGGCACCCGAGATGGTGTCGGCGTTCCAGCCGAAGGTGCGTTGCAGCGGCACCATCAGCACGGCGGGGGCGGCGCGCACACCGACGCCGATCAGGATCACCGTGAACGCGATGGCGACAACGATCCATGCGTAGTGGACGCGGCCGGAGAACAGCCGGGCGAAGCGCTGGGCGGCGGACATCGGGGCGAGGACTCCTCGGCGCGTGGTTGCATTCAACATGACGAGCGTCATATTGTCAGGCAAGGAAATAGATGACGGCCGTCATGCGTACAGGGAATGCTGCGGATGCGAAGAACGAATGAGCAAAAGGCGGAGACGCGGCAGCACATCGTCGATGCGGCGGGGCGGCTGTTCCGCCAGCACGGCATCGATGCAGTGGGCGTGGACGCGATCATGCATGCGGCAGGCCTGACGCATGGCGGCTTCTACGGGCATTTCCCGTCGAAGGAGGCGCTGGTGGCGGAGGTTGCCTCGGCGTCGCTGGCACGTTCGGCGGCGCGGTGGGAGCGGATTGCTGAGGAAGACGCGCCGGATGCGGCGCTGCGGCGGATCGTGGGTTCGTATCTGGATCCGGCACATGTTGCCGAGGTGCAGCGTGGCTGCGTGCTGACGACGCTGGGGCAGGAGGTGGCACGCCGGCCGGAAGCGCGGCCGGGCATTGCGGCGTCGGTTCGGGTGATGGCGGACGTGCTAGGTCGCTGCCTGCCGGAGGGAGACGACGCGCGGGCGCTGGCGGCGCTGTCCACCATGGTGGGTGCGGTGGTGCTGGCGCGACTGGCCGACAGCCCGGACCTGGCCGAGGCGATCCTCGGCGCGGCGAAGCGGGAGGTCGAGGGAGAGAAACCCTCTCCCGCGTAGCGGGAGAGGGGAGACTCTCCCACCTATATCTCGATAACCCCGCCGCGCAGGCCCTTTGCCACCGCCTCGGCGCGGCTGGTCGCTTCCAGCTTGAGGAACAATGCCTCCAGGTGGAACTTCACCGTGTGCACGGAAATGCCGAGCCGCCGGGCCACAGCCTTGTTGGTCAGCCCCTGACCGACCAGCGACAGCACCTCCACCTCGCGCGGCGTCAGCGTTGGGAAATCCTCGGCGGCGCGAAATCCGGCGACCGGCGAGGCGCCTGGCCCACGCACCACCAGCCCAGCCGCCACCGCCCGCAACCCTGCGTCCAATTGCTCTTGCCCCACCCCGCGCGACAGCACGCCGGCGAGCCATTCCGGGGCCGGGCCGTCCGTCAGGGCCAGGACCGGAGCCTCCGCCTCGGGTGGCGGCGTGCTGCCGCTGAGCAAGTCGCACAGCACGACGTCCGCCGCCTCGTCCACCACCGTATGACCGGCGGCAGAGAGCATTGCCGACAAAGCGCGCCGCCGCGCCGGGTCGGTCACCGCAAGCCGCACGTGCAGGCCGGGTTCCGTCATGCGGCCGGTCGCGCCGCAATGACGACCGACAGCGTCTGCAGCGCGCCCGCGCGCAGCAGACGCAGCGTCACGCTCTGACCGACCCGGTCCGGGCCCATCGCCGCCGCCAGCGCCCTCGCCCGGCGCACCGGCGTGCCGTCAAGGTCCAGCATGATGTCGCCCGGCAGCACGCCCGCCGCCGCGGCCGGACCACCGTCGGCCAGGCTGACGACCATCATGCCGCTGTCGCGCCCCGCCACCGCGCGCAGGCTGTCCGGCACCATCACCGGCTGCAGCCCGACACCGAGCCAGCCGCGCGCAATGCGGCCCTCGGCCAGCAGCGGATCGAGCGCCCGCTCGATGGTCGCCGCGGGAATCACCAGCGCGCGGCGTCGCGGCCCGGCGGTGGACATGCCCAGCAAGCCGCCGGCGGAGTCCAGCACCGGCCCGCCCTCATCGGTGCCGAGGCGGACGTCCAGGCGCAGCAGCGCATCGATCCGGCCGCCGGCCTGGCTGTGCCACTCCGGTCCGGTGGCGTGCACCATCGCCAGCCGTCCGGTCGGCGCCCCCGCATCGTCCGCGCCCACCAGCAGCGCAAGGGTGCCGACACGCGGCGGGGTGGAGACGGGCGGTGGCAGCGTGCCCTCGATCGGCTGCGCCAGCCTGAGCAAGGCGACGTTGGTGCCGGGATCGCGCCCGGCGAGCTTCGCGGTAAATTGCGTGCCGGCGCGGCGGAGGTTGAAGTCGGTCCGGTCCGGCAGCTCCTGCGCCGACGTCACCACCACGTCCGGCCGCCACAGGATGCCGCTGACGTGGCGGCGGCCGGTGCCGATGGCCACCACGCTCGGGGCCACCGCGGCGACCCGGTCGGCCAGTGCGGTGGAAATCTGTTCAAGGACATCGGTCATGCGGGGCTCTCTTCCAGGCTAGTTGCGTTCTGTCGGCACAATGGCCCTTGGCGGGCCGGAGCGGCATCGGCCGGATGACCGGGGTTCAGAAAAACCTCTCCCGCTTCGCGGGAGAGGTCGAGACGCGAAGCACGAGGGTGAGGGTGATCGGGTCGGCACGCACTACCTTCGCCTCACCGGCAGCGGAGATTGGTGTGTGCCGGCCCGATCACCCTCACCCTCGTTCTTCGCACTTCGACCTCTCCCGCGTATCGGGAGAGGCTATCCCGCGCGCAGCGCGGGAGCGGTGTTCTTTCACCCGGTTGTTTGGCCGGGTCGGCGCGGCATCTCGCCACGCCCATTTGGTGCCCGAAAGGACACATGCCATGCCATTCGACGATACAGGTGAGCTCGATCCCTATTCCGCGAGCGTAGTGCAGGCATTCGACCGCGTCGGTCCCGCCGTAGTCCACGTTATGGCGCTGGACGCCAACGGACGGGGGCGTGGACAAGGCTCGGGCGTGATCTACACGCCGGATGGCTACGCGCTGACCAACAGCCACGTCGTGGCGGGCGCCGCGCGGCTGCGCGCCTCGCTGACCGACGGACGCGTGGTGGAGGCAACGCTGGTCGGCGACGATCCGCCCACCGACACGGCGGTGCTGCGCCTCGCTGCCGACGGGTTGCCGCATGCGACGCTGGGGCAGTCGGCCGGGCTGCGCGTGGGGCAGATGGTGGTGGCGATCGGCAACCCTCTGGGCTTCACCTGCACGGTGACGGCGGGGATCGTCAGTGCTCTGGGGCGCACGCTGCGCACCCGGTCGGGGCATAGCGTGGACAGC
>DATHNI010000319.1:0-10630 GCA_035486135.1 Acetobacteraceae bacterium | reverse complement strand
TTCCATCACTTGCTGGGCGAGTTCACCGCGTTGGAGAATGTGGTGCTGCCGCAGATGATCGCCGGGCAATCGCGCCGCGTCGCGACACAGCATGCGATGGCGCTGCTATCGGTGTTCGGCCTGGAACCGCGCGCGAATCATCTACCCGGCAAACTGTCGGGCGGCGAGCAACAGCGTGTGGCCATCGCGCGCGCCCTGGCCAACACGCCGAAAATACTGCTGGCCGACGAACCGACCGGCAATCTCGATGTTCGCACCGCGGATGTGGTGTTCGAAGAATTGCTGGCGACCGTGCGCCGCGAACGCCTCGCCGCGCTGGTCGCCACGCACAATCCCGATCTGGCCGCGCGCATGGACCGCACTGTCACATTGCGCGATGGCATAGTGGTGGGGCGCGACGGCAAAGTGGTGGGGCGCGATGGCAAAGTGGTGGGGTAGCCTCTCCCGCACTGACGCGGGAGAGGCTGCTGAATCCGATCAGTGTCCCAACTGAACCGTCACGCCGCCGCGGCTGTCGCGGTCGGCGTCGTGCTCCTGATGATGTGCGGCGTGCCAATCCTCATGCGCCGCCTGTTGGTCGCGATCCGCGGCGCGATAGTTGCCCATCGCCGCCTCCTGGTGGGCGGCTTCCATGTTCTGCCGTCCCGCCGTGCGGTCCCGATCCGATTGATACTGGTGCGCCTGGGCAGCATCCCGGTCGCCGCCACCGATGGTGATTTGGGCCATGGCCGGTGTGGCCGCGAGCAACGCCGCCGCCGCCATTGCATAACCGATACGCATCGCAACACTCCCTTTCTGGTTGTTGAATCCTGAACGCGCCTCCATCCATAGGGTTTTGGTAAACGTTCCTGACGGCTGCGTGGTCGGAATCTGGCGGGAGAGTGGCCTCGCGGCCTCGTGTCCGTGCTATGCAACGCGCCAGGAGGAAGACATCCATGCCAAGCGCAAAGGCCGCGGTGTTGCGCCAGACCGGCGCACCAATGACGATCGAGACGGTGGACGTCGGACCGCTGGCTCCCGGCGATGTGTTGGTGCGCGTGCGTGCCGCCAGCCTGTGTCATACCGACCTGGAGGCGATCGAGGGTGCGCTCGCCGTCGCGTTGCCCGCTGTACTTGGGCATGAAGCGGCCGGCGAGGTGTTCGAAATCGGCGCGGCCGTCAATGGCCTGAAGCGTGGCGATCGTGTCGTGCTCTCATGGAATCCGCATTGTGGCGCGTGCTTCTATTGTGAACACGCGCAGCCGATCCTGTGCCGGCAATTCCTCGCCAATGCGCCGGCGGCATTCCATTTCGATGGCAAGCCGCGGCTGTCCTGCGACGCTGTGGCGGTGCACCAGTTGATGTATCTCGGCGGCTTCGCGGAATACTGCATCGTGCCGGAGGCAAGCGCGGTGCGGGTGCCCGATGCGATGCCGTTCGATCGCGCGGCGTTGCTCGGCTGCGGCGTGATGACCGGGGTCGGCGCCGCGACCCGCATCGCCGCGCTGCGCTGGGGCGACGTTGCGATGGTGATCGGCTGCGGCGCGGTCGGGCTGTCCGCGGTGCAGGGTTGCGTGCTGGCGGGCGCCGGCGCGATCGTCGCGGTCGATCCCAATCCGGTACGGCGGGTGTTGGCGCAACAACTTGGCGCCACCCACGCTGTGGAACCCGGCGAGGCGATCGACGTCGCGCGCGTGCTGTCGCAGGATCGTGGTGCCGACGTGGTGATCGAAGCCGCCGGCGTTCCCGCGGGTTTCCGCCTGTCGCTCGAGGCGGTGCGTCCCGGCGGCCAGGTGGTGTGGCTCGGCAAGGTCGGGGTGCAGCAGGAGGTGGCGTTCCGCTGGGGCAGCCTGATGCAGGAGAAACGGATCACCCGCAGTTCGTATGGCGGTGCCCGGCCGCAGCAGGATTTTCCGATGCTGGCGCGCGCGTATCTGGAAGGCCGGTTGAAACTGGACGAGATGATCTCGGCGCGCATTCCGTTAGAGGCGATCAACGAGGGATTTGCCGCATTGAAGCGCGGCGAAACGGTGCGCAGCGTGGTGATGTTCGCATGAAGACCTACGCGGGAGGCCGCAGCCTGGACGGCGCAGTGGTCACGGTCGATGGGGTGTTGCTCGATCCGCGCCACGACATCAAACGGTTCAGCCGCATGGGGTTTGAATGGACCTATGAAGGCGACGGTCCGCGGCAGTTGGCGCTGGCGCTCCTTGCCGACCATCTTGGCGATCCGCAACGGGCGCTGGCGTTGTCGGAACGGTTCATGCTGGATGTGGTGGCTGAACTGGATAACGCGTGGGAGCTTACAAGCGACGACATAGAGGCGGCACTGAGGCGACTTTAACCTCTCCCGCTTCGCGGGAGAGAGCCTGCCACCGGGCTGGACCCGGTGGTCGATGGTGCGAAGCACCGAGGGTGAGGGTGATCGGGCCAGCACGTCAGCAGGTCGAGCATGCCGACCCGATCTCCCTCACTCTCGACGCTAGCGCGTCTTGACGTCTCCCGCTGTCGCGGGCGAGGTTTTGGTGCTTTGCAGGAACGCCGCAAGCTGCGGCGCCCAGAACTTCGCCATCCCCGGGGTGCCGTGTCCACGCGTCTCGGCACTGGCAGGGATCAGGTACAGCCGGCCGTTCTTCACATGCTGCATCGCTTGCTGCGTGACGCCGGTCTCCGCGGGGTTGCGCTCGTCGTCCGCGCCGTTGATCGCCAGCACCGCGGCATCGATCCGGTCGAGCTGTGATGACGGGTCATAGTCGCGCGACGCGTCCCATTGATACAGCCAGTCATTGGCATCGGCGGTGAACGGCGCCGCCAGACGCGCATCGACCAACGCGTCGGCCTTCGCGGTCGTCGGAGCCAGGCTTTGATACGCCAGAGTGCCGCCATTCGTCGCGGTGGCATAGAACACCGCGGCGTAGCGCAGCGACCGAGGTTGCTCTGTGTAGTTGCCGTTGTCGTACGCCGGATCCTGCCGGACCGTTTCGATCATCAGCTTCCGCAGCATCCAGTTGCGCGCTGCCATCGCCGTAGGCTGCGACGCCATCGGCACCAGCGCGTCGGCAAAGCCCGGATACGTCACGCCCCACAGCCACACATGCATCCCGCCCATCGAATTGCCGAGCACCAGCCGCAGGTGGTGGATGCCGAGTCCCTCGGTCACCAGCCGATATTCGGCCAGCACCATGTCGGCGTAATCATAGTGCGGAAACTTTGCCCGCAACCCGTCGGAGGGCTTGGCCGATTTCCCGGCGCCGAGCGTGTCCGGCAGGATGATGAAGTATTTCCGTGCATCGAGCGCCTGTCCCGGCCCGAACAACTCTCCCGCGAACTCGGGGTTCAGCATGCCGGTGCCGGTGCCCGCGGTGCCATGGATGATCAGCACCGGCTCGCCGCCGCGATCACCGACCGTCGTGTAGTGGAGCCGGAGATCGTGCAGGACCTCGCCCGTGTGGAAGCGGAAGTCCGGCGCGGTCCAGTCGGCCTGTTGTGGTGCCGGATAGCCGGCGGCGTGGGCGCCGGGTAAGAGCAGTACGAGCGCGGCGATCGCGAGCGCGTGCAGCAGGATGGTGCGGATGGGCATGATGGTTCCTTCGGTGTCGAGCCTGTCGGCGCAATGCTCGCCGGTTCGCCGGGCGCTGCGTCGCTGGCGTCAGGTATAGGGCAGGGTGGCTTGTGGCAGCGAGGCTCTTCCGGCGTGATCCTTGCGACCCGATCTCGGCAAGCAAGTATTTGGAACACAGATAAGCAGGGATGAACACCGATAAGACCGGATGCGCGTGCAGCCCCACGTTCCCTGACGACTCACGCTGCATCCGTTCTTATCGGTGTTCATCCCTGCTTATCTGTGTTCCAAATACTTTGCCGGTTTCCGCACCATGCTGGCACGGTTGGCAACGGACCTTGATGCTGCCATGCGATATTGGCGGCAGCACGTCGGCCGGTTGCTCGTAGTGTGATCCTGGCGCCTCGATACCGCTGCTGCCGCAATTGAAGAGCCGCTACGGTGCGTCAGCCCGCAAGCAGATTCACAACAAAGGTACAAAGGCGCGAAGGTTCAGTTCCTCGTGCCTTTGTGCCTTCGTGGTGAATCTGCTTGCGGACTGACAGCAGCCGGGGCCGAAGCGTGAGGCTCACCACACTAGCTCCGCGCGTCGCCAAAAAACCGCAGGAACCAATCCAGCACCTGTTCTGGCGCTTCCTCGTTCACATAGTGGCCGCTCGGCAATGCCTCGCCCCGCACGTCCTCCGCGCGCTGCCGCCATAGCCCCAGCGGATCGGCGAACCGCTTGCCCACGCTGCTGCTGTTCCCCCACAGCACCAGGATCGGCATGGCGATCTTGCGTCCCAGATCGGCGGTATCGAGTTCACAATCGATCGTCGCTGCCGCGCGATAGTCGGCGCACGAGCCGCGGATCGTTTTTTCGTTGAAGCAGCGCACATACTCGTCCCAGATCGCTGGAGGAATGTGGTTCAAATCGGCGGTCAGCTTCAGCAGCTTCTTGCGCATGAACCAGTCGGCCGGGACGCTGCCCAGCATACGCTCGGGGAAGTCCGCCGGCTGCGCCATGAACGGCCAATGCCAGCCGCCGATCGCGCCTTGCTTGTCCATCGCCGCCCACATGTCCAGCGTCGGCACGATGTCGATGATCGCCGCCTTGATCACTTTGTCCGGATGGTCGAGGCACATGCGATGCACCGTGCGCCCGCCGCGATCATGACCGGCGACGTAGAAACGCTGGAAGCCGAGCGCCTGCATCACCTCGACCTGGTCCTGCGCCATGGCGCGGAACGAGTAGTTCACGCTGCCGGGTTCCTCGGGCGGCGCCGAGCTGT
This sequence comes from Acetobacteraceae bacterium, assembly GCA_035486135.1. Taxonomy (GTDB): domain Bacteria; phylum Pseudomonadota; class Alphaproteobacteria; order Acetobacterales; family Acetobacteraceae; genus JASHVB01. Next base: position 5,818 of record DATHNI010000319.1, on the reverse strand, counting down.
CGCCATAGCCGCGCAGATCTGCCGCCACGACATGGAAATGTTCCGCCAGGCGCGGCGCCACCTTGTGCCACGCGACATGCGTCAGCGGGTTGCCGTGCAGCAGCAGCAGCGGTGGTCCGCTGCCGCCGTGCCGCAGGCGGATGCGCGCGCTGCCCGTTTCGATATCGGTCAGAGTAAACCCGGGCATGATTTCCATTTCGGTCCCCGTTGTTTCGATCTGGACGGCGCCTGACGGCGGAGTGTGCCAGTCACCCGGAAGATGCACCACCGTGCCCCCGGCGACCACGCGTCCGGTGAGGCAGTGATTGCTCTGGCCGGTCACGATGCGGAGCATGGCTGGACCAGGTGCCGCGCCTGGGGGATGCTGCGTCTGTGCGATAACCATCGCTGAGCAAGCCGCCGCCCGGCCGAGACACGGAGGAAGTTTCCAATGTCCGCCACAGACACCGATGTCATGACCCAGGCGCGCCCCGCGCCGGCGCGGAAGCTGATCGAGGGCCCTTCGGCCTGGATCGGCGCGGAGATGCGCGAGCGCCCGTCTGAATGGACCTACTGCCTGTCGCCAGTGGAGGTCGCCGAAATAGAAGCTGCGTTGAAGGCGGTGCAGGCGCGCGGGCTCGACATCGCGGACATACGCCGCGAGGACTTCCCGTTGCCGACGCTCGGACCAGCGTTAGAACAACTTCGGGCCGAGGTGCTGCACGGGCGCGGCTTCGTGTTGCTGCGCGGCATGCCCGTCGAGGATCGGCCGATCGCCGAGAGCGCCACGGCCTACTGGGGCGTCGGCACCTGGTTCGGCAGTGCGCGCTCGCAGAACGCCAAGGGACACTTGCTTGGCCACGTCTACGATCTTGGCGGGCGCAGCGCGACCGACCCGACGATCCGCAGCTATGCCACCGCCGAGCGGCAGAACTTCCATATCGATCGCTGCGACGTCGTCGCGCTGTTGTGCCTGCGGCGGGCGAAGTCGGGCGGATTGTCGGCGATCGTCAGTTCGATGACGCTGCACAACGTCATGGCGCAACGGCGTCCTGATCTGCTGGAGCGGCTGTACCAGGCGTTCCCCGTCGATCGACGCGGCGAAGTACCTGAAGGTAAGGCGCCGTTCTACGAAGCCCCGGTGTTCAATGAGTATGCCGGCACCCTCTCGGTGCTGTATTCGCGGCTGCATATCGGGTCCTCGCAACGGTTCCCCGAGGCGCGGCGGCTCACCGCCGAGGATGTCGAGGCGCTCGACATGCTGGCGGATCTGGCAGGCGATCCCGAATTGCGGCTCGACATGACGTTCATGCCGGGCGACATCCAGTTCCTGCACAACCACACGATCCTGCATGCCCGCACGGCATACGAGGACTGGCCGGAGACCGAGCGCAAGCGGCATCTGTTGCGCCTGTGGCTGAGCCCGCCCAACGCGCGGCCGCTGCCGCCGGTGTTCGCGGAATGCTACGGCGACATCACCATCGGCGATCGCGGCGGCATCATCTGCAAGGGGACGCGGCTGCACGCGCCGCTGGTGCCTGGCTAGTAATCGCTGTCGGTGAAGCGCGAGCGACGCCGGCGCTCTGTCATTGTTAGGCGCGCGGCGCTCCTAACAAGAAACAGACTCCCCCTCCCCTTGAGGGAGGGGGTTGGGGGGAGGGGTCCCATACCGCACGGGACCCCTCCCCCCAACCCCCTCCCTCAAGGGGAGGGGGAGTAGCTTTCGCGCGACGACCTCACAGTTTCATCCAGGACGGGTCGGCCGCCGCCGGCGGGTGGTCAATGCGCAATGACAGTGGAAGTCCCAGTGCTTCGCGATGGGCCGCGCCAATGCTATAGACGCCGCATGCAACACCACGCACTGCAAGACGAATTCGATCGCATCCGCGTCCGTCCCAACCCGGAGGACCCGCGCCTGACGGTACGCCTGACCGGCACCGACCAAACCGGCTCGCCCGTCGAGGCAACCGTGCCCGTCGAACGATCGCTGACCCTGTTCCTCAATGGCCAGGAGATCGTCACCGCCATGACGATCGGCGACTACCCCGAGGACCTGGCGGTGGGGTATTTCCTCAACCAGGGCATGCTGCGGCCGGACGACGTCATCACCGGGATAGACTACGACGAGGAACTCTCCGTGGTGGTGGTGCGCACCGCGCGCCAGACCAACTACGAAGAGAAGCTCAAGAAGAAGACCCAGACATCCGGCTGCGCGCAGGGCACCGCGTTCGGCGACCTGATGGATGTGATCGAGGGCGTCCGCCTGCCGCAATGCGAGCTGCGCACATCGTGGCTCTACCGCCTGACGCAGGCGATCAACACGACGCCGTCGCTGTACCTTGAAGCCGGCGCGATCCACGGCGCGGTGCTGTGCTGGCAGGATGATCCGCTGGTCTACATGGAAGACGTCGGCCGGCACAACGCGGTGGACAAGATTGCCGGCCACATGCACCGCCACGGCATCTCGGGCGGCGACAAGATTTTCTATACCACGGGACGCCTGACCTCGGAGATGGTGATCAAGACCGTGCGCATGGGCATTCCGATTCTCATATCGCGCTCGGGCTTCACGGCCTGGGGCGTCGAACTGGCGCGGAACGCCGGGTTGACCCTGATCGGCCGGGCGCGCGGCAAACGGTTCGTCGCGCTGTCGTGTCCCGAGCGTATCGTATTCGACCAGACGCTGGAGTTCGTGCCCGACGAGGGCATCCGGCATCGGCGCAAGGCGGCAGGCGATGACATGTGATCCGTCGATCCCTCCGACCTTCGGCGCGATCCTGGCGGGCGGCCTGGCGCGACGGCTCGGCGGGGGCGACAAGGGCCTGCGCATGGTCGGCGGCCGGACCGTGCTGGCGCGCCTGGCCGATCGCCTGGGGCCGCAGGTCACGCGCCTGATCCTTAATGCGAACGACGACGCGACGCGTTTCGCCGCGCTGGGGCTGCCCGTCGTTGCCGACAGCCTGGCGGATCACCCAGGGCCGCTGGCCGGCGTCCTCGCGGCGCTGGATTGGACGGCCGAGGCGGATCCGGCGGTGGCGTGGGTGGTGACGGTGCCCGGCGATGCGCCATTCGTCCCGCGTGACCTCGTCGCTCGGCTGCACGCCGGGCGGCGGGACAGCGGCGCGGTGTTCGCGTGCGCTGCTTCAGGGGACTACACCCATCCGGTCATCGCGCTTTGGCCCGTGTCGATCCGGGACGAGTTGCGCCATGCGGTGGCAGCGCAGGGAATGCGCAAGATCGACCGGTTTACGCAACGGCATGGCTGCGCGGCGGTGGTTTGGCCGACCGACCCGGTGGACCCGTTCTTCAACGTCAACACGCCGGAGGACCTGGCCGAGGCAGACCGGCTCGTCGCCATCCATCCAGGATTGTAACGGGACAGCACTGAAATACGCAAGCTGTCCCCACGGTCATGGCCGGGCTTGACCCGGCCATCTATGCAGCCGCAGTGCCGCGATAGATGGCCGGGTCAAGCCCGGCCATGACGGTGGGAGCGGCTAGTGCGGGTGCGTCACCTTTTCAGGCGCCTTCTATTGTGCTTGCCACTGCACGGCGTCGATCGGCACCGCGGACGCCTCGGCCACGGCCGCGATCCCCGCGATGTCGTCGAGATGGAGCAGGGGAAGATTCAGACCGGGTAAGACTACGTCCGACGCGATGGCGACGATCGAAGGGTCCCCCGGATACAGCCAGGGTTTCGCATTAGCCATGCGATGGACCTCGATCTTTGGATGCGCCTCGCGTTTGAATCCTTCGACCAGGACGAGATCCACCGGGCACATCTGTGCGAGCAATTCAGGCAGCCTGGGTTCGTCATCGTTATGCAGTTCGTGCATCAACGCCCAGCGCACGGCGGAGGCGACCAGAACCTCCTTGGCGCCCGCCTGCCGGTGTTCCCACGAGTCCTTGCCAGGCTGGTCGATATCGAAGCTGTGATGGGCATGCTTCAAGGTCGAAACCTGCAGGCCCCGCGCCGTCAGCTCGGGAATGAGCCGGCGCAGCAGCGTCGTCTTGCCGGCCCCACTCCAGCCCGACAGCCCGATCACGCGCATTGATTGCTCCGTGCAGATTGACGCTCGCACTGTGACATCGATCCGGTCCGAAAGCACGGCGAGGCCTGTCAAGCCCAGGGCTATATGGCGAACAATGGCAACGCAAAACCCGTCGCCTTACTTCGTTTAACCATAGGGCAGTTTGCGTGTGGTTTCCGGCCCCGGTATCCTGCGGGTCTGGGCCATGCCGGCGCGACGCACGGTCAGTCCGGAAGGAGAAGCATGCATGGCCGAGGCCCGTACTGGCGAGATACTCCGGTTCGAACATCCCGGGGCCGGCCGCCGGCGCGCCACGGTGACACCCAAAGGCCGCGACGTTCAGCCCGAAGCCAAGCACGCCATCGCGACCTTGCTCGGTGACCGCCCGCGCGAACGCGAATACCTGATCGAATATCTCCACCTGGTCCAGGACACCTACAAGCAGATTTCCGCTGCTCACCTGGCTGCGCTGGCCGACGAGATGCGGCTCGCCTATGCGGAAGTTTATGAAACGGCCACGTTCTACGCACATTTCGACATTGTGAAAGAAGGCGATCCGCCCCTGGCGCCACTGGTGATCCGGGTTTGCGACAGCGTGACCTGCGCGATGTTCGGCGCGGAGCAATTGTTGAAGCAGCTACAGGCACTGCCGGACGCGAACGGCGTCAACGCGCGTGTCGTGCGCGCCCCATGCGTCGGGTTGTGCGACCAGGCGCCGGTCGTCGAGGTCGGGCACCATTTCCTGCACAAGGCCGATCCCGCTGCAGTGCAACAAGCTATCGCGCAGGACGACTCGCACCCGCACATTCCCAGCGACACGATCGGCTACGACGCCTATGTCGCGGCCGGCGGCTATCGCCTGCTGCAACGCATCCGTTCCGGTGAGCTCGACGTGAACACCGTGCTGTCCACGCTCGACGACAGCGGCTTGCGTGGCCTGGGTGGCGCCGGGTTCCCAACCGGCCGCAAATGGCGCTCGGTGCTCGGCGAGCCAGGCCCGCGGCTGATGGCGGTGAACGGCGACGAGGGCGAGCCCGGGACATTCAAGGACCGCCACTACCTGAACACCGACCCGCATCGTTTCCTGGAAGGAATGCTGATCGCCGCCCATGTCGTGGAAGCGGAGGACATCTATATCTACCTGCGCGACGAATACCCGGCGGCGCGTGCGATCATCACGCGGGAGCTTGCGAGGCTGCCGCCTGGAGGCCCGCGCATTCACATGCGCCGGGGCGCCGGCGCGTATATTTGCGGCGAGGAATCCTCGATGCTGGAAAGCATCGAAGGCAAGCGCGGCCTGCCTCGCCACAAGCCGCCCTATCCGTTCCAGGTCGGCCTGTTCGGCAAACCGACGCTGATCAACAATGTCGAGACTTTGTACTGGGTGCGCGACCTGCTGGAAAAAGGCGTGTCCTGGTGGACCGGTTTCGGCCGCAATGGCCGCAAGGGATTACGCAGCTTTTCCGTCTCCGGCCGCGTCAAGGAACCCGGCGTGAAGCTCGCGCCGGCGGGCATCACGGTGCAGGAACTGATCGACGAATACTGCGGCGGGATGATGGATGGCCACGCGTTCGCCGCCTATCTCCCGGGCGGGGCGTCGGGCGGCATCCTGCCAGCGGCGATGTCCGACATCCCGCTCGACTTCGGCACGCTGGAGAAGCATGGCTGCTTCATCGGATCCGCGGCGATCGTGATCTTCTCCGATCAGGACGACATTCGTGGCGTCGGCCTGAACCTGATGCGCTTCTTCGAAGATGAGAGCTGCGGACAGTGCACGCCGTGCCGGTCCGGCACGCAGAAGGCCAGGA
>DATHNI010000318.1:0-15804 GCA_035486135.1 Acetobacteraceae bacterium | reverse complement strand
AAATGGACGCAGTAGGCGGAAAAAAGATGACTCCCCCGCCCCTTGAGGGCTTGGGCCGCGAAGCGGACCAAGCCCTCAAGGGGAGGGGGAGTATTTCGTCAGCATCGCGATACATCGTCGGACGCACAGATCCATCGCCTGTCGGCCTGGGACGGCCTGGAACTGGTGGTGCGTGAGTGGCATGGCGGCGACCGCCTTCGCCCACTGCTGTGCCTGCCCGGCATCGTCCGTACCGGCGGCGACTTTGCCATTGTCGCGGCGACGCTGGGGGAGGGGCGCCGCGTCATCGCGCCCGACTACGCCGGGCGCGGCGAGTCCGGACGCGCCCGTGCCGCCAGCCGCTACGCACCGGAGGCGTGTGTGCGCGACATCCTGGACGTCTGTGCCGCGCTGCACGTGCATGGCGCGGTCGGCATCGGCACCAGCTTTGGCGGCCTGCTTTGCATGGGGCTGGCGGCGGCGCGGCACGCGCTGCTGCACGCGGTGGTGCTGAACGATGTCGGGCCAGACATCGGTGGGGACGGCGCCGACTACGTCCGACGGTTCGTGGCCGCCGATCCGGCGCTGCCAAGCATCGAGGCCTGCATCACGCATCTCCGCGCCGTACTGCCGCCGCTGTCGCTGTACAGCGACGCGGACTGGCAGGAGATGGCGCGGCTGACCTATGCGCCGGGGGTGGATGGGCGCTGGCATCCGCTATGGGACACGCGGATTGCGGACCTGCTGCAGCGCGGCACGCCCGACCTGTGGCCGCTGTTCGGCGCGCTGTCCCACATGAAGCTGCTGCTGGTGCGCGGCGAGGCCAGCGACATCCTGCTGCCGGCCACGGTGACCCGCATGCTGGCGGAACGCCCGGATATGCAGGTGGTGAGCCTACCGGATATCGGCCACGCCCCGACGCTCGGCGAACCACCGATCGTCGCGGCGTTGCGCGATTTCCTGGAGCGCGTCGGTTGAGCCTGGCCCCAAAACCTGCGTCTCAGAGCACGCGGGGGCTGACCGGACGGATTACCTCGGTGCTTGCCGGACCGAATCACCCGGGAGGTCGAGGAACAGATCGCCCGTGGCCCTGCCGGATCGATCGCCCGTGGGACTGCCGGATGACCACCCGCGAAATTGCCGGATGATCGCCCGGGGGGTCGCAACCCGGATAGCGACGGGGATCGCCGCCGGGTTTGGCACCGGATTCGCCCCGGTTGCCGCCGGCACGGTCGCTTCCGCCGTGGCGACCGGCGTCGGCGCGGCCCTGCTGTGGTGGTCGCCGCTTGCCTTGCTCGGTGCTTCGGTGCTGGCCACGTTCGGCGGCCTGTGGGCGGTGCGCGCGGCCCAGGTCGAAGGCGACCCCGGCTGGGTGACGATCGACGAGTTCGCCGGCCAATGGATCGCCATGCTCGGGCTGGCGACCGTGACGCCGATCGGGCTGCTGGGGGCGTTCCTGCTGTTCCGATTCCTGGACGTGACCAAGCTGGGGCCGGTCGGCTGGGCCGATCGCCAGCACGGCGCCGCCGGCATCATGGCGGACGACCTGATCGCCGGCGCCCTGGCAGGGGGAATCCTGTGGGCCGTGCGGTCACACTGGCCCGGTGCGCTGGGCTGAGTCCGCCGTCGCCGACAGCCGGCGCGACAGGGGCGAATTCGTCGGTCCCTGCGACAGGGGTGAGTTCGTCGATGCCGGCGACAGGGGCGAAGTGGTTGATCCCCACGACAGGGGCGAAGTGGTTGATCGCCGCAACCGGGAAGAAGTCGTCTATCCTGGCGACAGCGGCGAGTTCGTCGATCCCCACGCCAGGAACGGACGCGGCCATCGCACCCAGGCCGGGATGATGCCGGGGTGACCGGATCGACATGTGGTTTCAACTCACGGTGGCTGGTAACGATCCCATGCCCGCGCGACATTCCCGTTGCAGCCGGCCGCCTCCCTTGCGCGTTGTCAGGGTCTTGGACGCAGGCCCGCGCGGGAGGGTACGATGGAAACCGTAACAGAACTGCCGGCGGGTAGCCCCGGCGCGGGTGCAGCGGCGCGCCAGGGCGCGGCGCTGGCGTACGGCTTCGGCGCACTGGGCGGCCTGCTGTTCGGTTACGACATCGGCGTCATCGGCGGAGCCCTGCTGTTCATCCGCAAGGCCATGGCACTGACGCCGCTGATGCAGGGCGTGGTGGTCAGCTCCATCCTCGTCGGCGCGCTGATCGGCGCAGGAGTATCCGGCCAGGTGGTGGACCGCTTCGGGCCGCGCCGCCTGCTGATGCTGTCCGGGGCCTTGCTGACGCTGGGATCCGGCGGTGCGGCGCTATCGACCGGGCCGGAGCTGCTGGTGGCGTTCCGCGTGCTGACCGGGCTCGGGGTCGGCGCCGCCTCGGTGCAGGTGCCGCTGTATCTCGCCGAGCTGGCGCCCACGCGAGCGCGCGGCGGACTGACCACGCTCAATCAGTTGATGATCTCGCTGGGCATCTTCGTCGCTTACCTGGTGGATTACGGCCTGGCGGGCACCGGCGCGTGGCGGGTGATGATCGGGCTGGCGATGATCCCGTCGGTGCTGCTGCTGGTGGGGATGTGGTCGCAGCCCGATTCGCCGCGCTGGTTGGCGCGGCACGGGCGCTCGGCGGAAGCCCACGCCGTGTTGCTGCGCACGCGCACCGCCACGGAGGCAGACGCCGAGCTCGCCGACATGCAGCTCGCGGCGCGCGCACGGCGGTCGGGCCTGGTCGAGCTGTTGTCTGACCCCGGGTTTCGCCGCAGCCTGCTGCTGGCCTGTGCGCTTGCGGTGCTGCAGCAGGTGATCGGCATCAACACCATCATCTATTATGCGCCGACGATATTCTCCGCCGCCGGGTTCAAGAGTTCCGCCGCGATCCTGGTGGCGGTCGGCCTGGGCGCGCTGACACTGGTGACGACGCTGGTGACCTCGCAGATCATCGACCGGGTCGGCCGGCGCCCGCTGATGCTTGGCGGCGCGCTGGGGATGGCGCTGTGCATGACCGTGCTCGGCATCATCTTCCTCCAAGGCGCCCTGCGCGGCGAGGCGATGATCGTGCTGGCGATCCTCTGTATCGCTGCCTACAAGGTCGCGTTCTCGCTGAGCTGGGGCCCGATCGTGTGGGTCCTGTTGCCGGAGGTGCTGCCGCTCAACGGGCGAGGGCCCGGCATGGGCGTGGCCGCGACACTCAACTGGGTGGCGAACTTTGTCGTCGCGCTGACCTTCCCGGTGATGCTCGCTGTCGGCGCCGGCGCGATCTTCCTCATTTTCGCATGTTTCGCGATCGTCGCGTTCATCGTCGCCTGGCGTCTGCTGCACGAAACCAGCGGACGGAGTCTGGAGCAAATCGAACTCGCCGGGTCGTTCACCGCGACGCATTGAGCGCGTTGTGGTCGATGCAATCCAGGCCGTCCGTGCCGACGGTGCATAAACCAAACGGGGCGCCCTGCGGCGCCCCGTTCGCGTCGGAGGAACGATCGACCGTCAGAGGATGACGATCTCCACGCGCCGGTTCTGCGGTTCGCGCACGCCCGGGCCGGTGGGCACCAGCGGCTGCGTCTCACCGAAGCCTTTGGTGGTGATCACGGTGACAGGCACGCCGTCCTTGACCAGCTCGGACTTGACGGCGTCGGCGCGGCGGATCGACAGGCCCTGATTGTATTGCGGTGTGCCGGACGTGTCGGTGTAGCCATTGACCTCGATGCGGGTGTACTTCACATGCACTGAGTTGTCCGCCGCGTCCTTGACGATCTGGCGCGCACGATCGGTCAGTGTCGCCCGGTCCCAATCGAAGAACACCAGGTAGGAGCGGGCAGGCTGCATCGCGGGGGCCGGCGCGGCGGCCGGGGCCACCGGCGGTGGCAATTCGGGCGGCGCACCCAACTTGAATTTCACCCCGCCCATGATCATTGCGACACTCCAGTTCGGCGCGCCGTAGCCGGGGGTTAGGAAGCCGATGCTGGTGCTGCCGGTCGTCGTACCCACGATCGGGCCCGCGCTGTCGTTCCAGTCCGTGTTGTGGAAACTGCTGTAGGCGACCATTCCGATGAGCTCGATGCTTGGCGTCGCCTCGTAGGTCGCTGTCAGCCGGAGGCTGTTCATCAGCGAGTTGATGTCGGGATAGTTGCTGACGTTCTGATAAGACTGCAAGCTCGCTGTCGGGACGCCGGTCACGAATACTCCGTTGAACTCGGTGAACGCCACCGAACCGTAAGATATCGTATAGTCGCCTTTCAGCTTGAACTTGTCTGTGACCTTCCATTCGCCGCTCACACCGACCGTGTGGGTACCGGTGGTTTGCTTGTTAAGGTCAAACCCGACGGATCCGGTGCATGCGGTGGGAGTGCCGGCGTTAGCGGCAATGTCTGCCGCGGTGGAGCAGGCGCCATTGCCCTGGAAGTTATAGAAGAGCTTCTCGTATGTATAGAAGAAGTGCATGTTCAATTTTGGCAACGGCCGATAGGTGATGTCCGGCCCGAGACTTAAGGCATAGTCCTGCTTCAGGCCTCCACCGACGCCATCGAGGGGGATCGTCGCAGCGGTGGAAGGCGGGGTGCCGACACCGAGCGGGATACCCGGGTAGGTGTAGTTCTCGTTCTTGAACTGAACGAAGAAGCCACCAAGCAGAGTGTCAGTCGGGTTGTAGTTGACCCGCAGCGTGACCGCTTCCGAGGTCATGGGAGCCTGGTAGTAGGCACCCGAGAACACCTGGCTGGTGGGCCCGTCGAGATTCAGCCACGGCGTGAGGTAGCTGAGATTGCCGGAACGGCCGGAATAGTCGAAGGAGAGCCTGCCATCAGCCTGGGACCCTAACTGGGACGATAGAGTGAGCGAGGCGGTGTTCGTCCAACTGTGCCCGACCTGGGCATTGCTGCGGTCGATGTCGTCGAACCGATAGCCGAGAGTCAGCTTGGTGTCGTACTGGGGAAGGATGCGGTATCCCACCTCGCCGCCAGCATTCTGCTTCAGCCAATCCTGCGGAACGACGAACGCGTACGGCAAAGCCGAGCCCGGAGTGGCGTCGCTGCCCTGGCCGTTGCCGTGCACCGCATACTGGTTCAGGTTTACGTTGCGTCCGTCGATGCCGTAGTACACGCGAGTGTCGAAATTGGCGAACGGATTGGAAGTCGCGCTGACCTTGATCTGGTAGATTGTAGCTGTGATGTCGGGGGAATTGGCGGTCGTTCCCTGCAACATCGGGTTGAGGCCGACCGCGGGGGGGAAGGTGTTGGAAAGACCAGGATCGGCGGTGTTCGGCGGGAATGTGTCGTCCTGCTTTTCCACGCCGACTCGCGCGTTCAGGTTGATGCGCGTCAGCGGCACGGCATTGGTTGCCAACATCAGCGTGACGTATTGGGCGCTGTTGCCAGGCGGCGTCTCATACGCCGCCGACCGCTGGAAAATCGTCGACGCTGCCGGGCCGGTTCCCGAGACCGCATAGGGAAGGGTGACAAAGAGGTTGTTGTCACTGAAATGCGAGAACGTGTACTGTAGCGACCCCTGGAGCAGCCGCGAGTTGTAGGCGGCCGTCGCATCGTAGCGGTCGGTGTCATAGTTGATCGGCATGGCGAACGCCGTACCGCCATAGGTGCCGTCGAACGCCTCCTCCATCGAGCCTTCCTTGTGCTCGTGGCGGAAGGCGCCGGTGAACGTCCAATCTCCCATGATGTACTTGAAGTTGCCGCCGATGATATCACGGCGTGTGCCCACCTGAACCGGCAATATGGCGCCGGTCGCCGCCAGCGAGGGGATGGTAAAGCTGGTAATGGGTCCCGCGGCGGTCCGGGTCGCGCCGCCGAAGGGGATCAGGCCCGGGTTTAAGAAAGCTTGGTTACCGTTGACAGTGTACATCGAGCCGATGACGTTGCCGGTGTAGGTAATGGAATTATAGTACGTGTTGACGGCCCAGATGCCCTGATCGCCAGCTTTGAACCCGAGTGAGCCGGCGTTCACCAGGCCGTTGCTGAAACCGGGGCCAAAGTTGTCCTGGTTGATGGGGGTGCCGATGCCATTGCCATCGCCAAGGCGATTGCCGGTCTGGAAGACGAGGTTGTCGCCGTTCAGTTCATAATACCGGAGTCCGCCCGAATACCAGGGGTCGCGGGCGTTCAGGTCGAAGTCGCCAAGCAAGTCGATGCCGGTCGTGTTGAGGCCGGTATAGCGGCCGGCCAGGTCGGGGTTCTGACCCATGACCCCCATGACACCGATCCCGATCTCTCCGGTGACCGGCGTGCCACCGATGGCGATCGCCGGCGCCTGGGCAAATGCAGCCATTGGTGCCAGGCAGGATGATGCCAGAGCGATGGCCCGAAGCGTGTGACGAGTGATCATTTCAGCACCCCTTGCTCGTACCGTCGCATCAGCGGAAGAAGAACGCGCCGGCTGGGCTGTTCGACCCGTGGATCTCCGAGTGGCAATTGACGCACGCTCGCTGGTTGGCCAGCGCCGAATTAAAGGAGTTGTTGCCCAGTAACGATGAGCGGGACGGAACCGAACGCGCTCCACCGAAGGCCCCGCCGCTGTGGTTGGCTGTCTCGGCGCTATGGCAGGTCGAGCAAAGGAATTGCATCCGCGCCTTCAGCAGGCGTGGTTCGGTCGAACCGTGCGGCGTGTGGCAGATCGTGCAGTTCTCGCGCACCGGCTGGTGTTCCCACAGCAGCGGGCCGCGCTTTTCCGCGTGGCAGTTGTAGCAGGTCTCGTTGACGGTGAATTCCTTCAGCCCCTTGGTGTCGCCCGGGCCACCCATCGGGTTGTGGCAGTCGCTGCAAACCACCAGCCCCTCGCGGACCGGGTGATGCGAGTATTTGTAGCTGTCGGCCCGTTGCGTGGCGTGGCAGGTGAAGCACACCTCGGCCTGGGTGGCCTTCGCCATCACCGGGTCCTTCGCCGTATGCGCGGTGTGACAGTCGGTGCAGGCGACACCGGCGCGCTCCATCGAGCTGCCCTTCCAGTTGATCACCATCGGGTCGCCCTGGTGGCAGCTCTGGCACACCTCGTTGCGTACCTCGACCGGCGACTTGTGCGGTCCCACGAACACGATGGGCGGGAACATCGCCTTGCCGGCCAAGTGGGCCGAGGCATCCCCGTGGCAGCTTTCGCAGCCGCCACGCGCGAACGGCGTCCGCGGATCGCCCATAACCGCCATCGGGCTTTGCAGGATGGCCATGACCTTCGGATCACCGCCGTGGCACGTCAGGCATTTGCTGACACTGGCTTGGGCAACCGCTTGCTGCGGCGCCAGAGTCTGCTGTGGTTGCGCCAACGCCGGAACCGTCCCCAGCGTCAGCGCCATCCCGAACAGCAGTTTCAATCCAAGTGTCTGCTTCATATTCGGTGTCCCTCGTGCTTGGCTTGCCGGGCGTGCTTGTCTTGCCTGGGTCACGAATCTGCTTCACCCAAATCGACCGGAGCCGATTTGCTCCATGGGCACGATCCACCGCTACATGGACAAACGGTAGCACCAGCATTACCGAATATTTATGATACCAGTTCGCATGCGACCGGATCGCCACAGTCACGGTTGCAGGGGGAGCGGGGCTTGCGCAGGGGATCGCCACACGCGTCCTACCGGCATTCATCGGCATCCGGCGGCACGGCAACCGGCAATGCCGGCGCGGCGATCGCCGGCCGGCCGGGCCATTCCAGGACTGGTATTATGAAATCCGGGTAATGCTGGCCCTACCCGGCGTCCATCAAGGCGCGCAATTTAGCGTGCCGGACAGCGGCCTCGGCGGACGCCACCGAGGCAGCCGTGCGGCTGCGACCTCTGGCAAGGACAGTATGCCCGCCCCAGTGCCACGACCGATCCCTGCAAAGCGCCAGGCGGTGTGCCGGACCGGCCGCTCCGCGCGGTTGATCCGTGTCAATGACCGGCGCGGAGAGCGTGGGCATCAACCCCGGCAAAAGAGCGAGCATGCAAGGAGACAGGTATGAGTGGTCGCGTTGAGCATGCGCCGGCTCCGCCAGCGGTGCCGGAGGCCGCCGACACCGGCTCCCGCCGCAGCGCCGCCCAGGTCGTGCGGGACATCGTCCTGTTTTTCGCCGGGCCGTTCATAACGATCGCCTACCTCGCGCTGTTTCCGTTCATCGCCGTGTCGATGCTGCGGAAGGCCCGGCGCGACCGGAAGGCGGCGGCCTGAGCGTGCCGAACCACTCCCGGCACCCCAGGCTCCAATTCGACATGCGCCGGCACGACATGCGCCTGGCGCTGCAAGTCGATGAATTTGCAACTATCCCCGCCACCGCCGCGGCGACGGGGGCCGGTTGTGGCGGTTGATTTACATCAATGACCCGCGCGGCGATCGCAGGCCAGCTTCGGCGAGGCCGCCCAACGGTGGCCGGGGCTCGCCCCAGCGTCGGTGCAGGGGATCAGCGGAAACGACGGAGACGCAGGTGACGAAGCCCAGCCTTGGCCGCCCGACGGGAGGGAGAGCTATTGCCCTGGGCGCGATTCGTGCCGCAGCGGTAGCCGTCGCGCTGTTGGTTGCCGGCGTGGCTGCGCCCGCCTTCGCCGCGCCACAAGCCGCCACGCCCGCCGCCACCCCCTCGGCCTCGACCCTCCCCGCGGACGACCAGCTCTGCCTGGGTTGCCATGGGATGGCGGGCCTCGAAAAGCCGCTGTCCAGCGGGGAAACGCTCTCGTTGCACGTCGCCGGCGATACATTCGCGCAATCGGTGCACAGCGCGCTCGGCTGCAAGGGCTGCCATACCGACATCAACCTGGCCAGCCATCCGCCGGCGTCGAACTCGATCGCCAGCAAGCGCGCGTTCTCGATCGCGATGGTTCAGGTCTGTGCCAATTGCCACGCGGACAAGCTCAAGCAATGGGGGACCAGCGTCCACGCGGCGCTGGCCAATGGCGGCAACCAGATCGCCCCGGTCTGCACCGGCTGCCATGCGCCCCACGCCGTCATCAAGGGTGCCGCCGCCTCGATGGAGACGGTTCCCTGCAAGCCCTGCCACGCCGAGATCTTCACCGCCTATGCCTCCAGCGTGCACGGCGTGCTGCGCAGCGGCGGGCTGGCCGAGGCGCCGCTCTGCTTCAGTTGCCACGGCGCGCATGACGTGCAGGTTCCCTCGGCGGGCGTGGGCCGGCGCGATGTCTGCCTGGGCTGCCACACCGAGGCCACCGCGTCGCACCGTAAATGGCTGCCGAATGTCGATCTGCACTTCAGCGTGGTGTCATGCCCCGTCTGCCATGTGCCGACGGCGAAGCGCCGCGTCGACCTCATCCTGTTCAATAGCGCGACGCAACGGGAAGTGCCCGAGGCGATCGGCATGCCGCGGTTCCAACCGCTCGACGGGAAGGCCGGCGCAGCGCAGCCGGGCCTGGATCCGACGACCCTGCTGGTTTTGCTCCAGACCCTGAACGCCCCGGGCACCGCGGGTAAGACGGCCCTTCAGGGGCGCCTGGACGTGAGCACGGGGGTCGAGGACCACCAGATCACCTTCGCGAACAAGGCGATCAGCGATTGCGCGACCTGCCATCGCGAGGGATCGGCCGCATTCCAAAGTGTCTCGGTCGCGGTCGCTGGCCCCGCCGGTATCCCGGTCCGCTTTGCCGCCGACAAGGATGTGCTTAGCTCGGCGTTTTCCGTTCCCTCGGTTGGTGGCTTCTATGCCATCGGTGGCAGCAGGATCACGTTGCTCGACGTGCTGCTGGTCCTGGCGTTGCTTGGCGGCGTCGGCGGGCCACTCGGCCACCTGACGGTGCGGTGGATCTTCCGCCATTTTATCAACCAACCGCCGCATGCGCAGCCAAAGGGCAAGTGAGATGCACCGGATCTATCTTCACCCGCTTCCGGTGCGCATCTGGCATTGGATCAATGCGGCGGCGTTCATCATGTTGATCCTGACGGGGCTGCAGCTTCGGTATGTCGGCCTGATCGACGTGGCGCCGTTCAGGATCGCCGTCACCACCCACAACCTGTTCGGCTTCGTCGTGATCGCCGATTTCTTCCTGTGGTTGGGCTACTATCTTTGTTCCAAGCGGATCACCGCCTACCACACCGAACTGAACCCGGTGAAATACTTCCTCGGCAGCATGGCCCAGGCCTTATATTACGGCTACGGCATATTCATCCGCAGTCCGGAGCCGTTTCACATCACGATCTATCGCAAATTCAACCCGTTGCAGCTCATGACCTACCAGGTCATCATGCTGGTCCTGATACCAATCCAGTGCGTCACAGGGCTGCTGCTGTGGGACCTCGAGCGCTTTTCGCGGGTGGTGGCGCTGGTTGGCGGGGTGCGCGTCGTCGACACCGTGCACGTGCTGATCTTCATCTTTTTCGCGTTCTACCTGCCGGCCCATATCTACCTCGCAACCCTGGGCCGCAGGCCGACGACACACATCAAGGAGATGCTCACCGGCTACGAGGAAGCGGGCGAGGAAGAACGCGCCGATGCAGCAGAGTGATGGCGGCTTCCAGGCGCGTGGCGACATGGTAGAACAGCAGGGACGCCTGCAATCGAAGAAGGGAAACGCACGATGAATCGTATGTTGCTGACCGCACTGATCGCCGGATCGGTCGGGCTTGCAGGTGCCGCACAGGCCGCCGGCGATGCCGCGGCGGGCCAGGCGAAGGCGACGAGTTGCGCCATGTGCCATGGGCCCGGCGGCGCGGGAACCCAGATGGGCCCCAAGCTGGCGGGTGAGGACCCCGCCAAGTTCATCCAGGCGATGAACAACTACAAGGCGGGCAAGGGCGACAACGCGATGATGAAGAACGCGGCCGCGCAGCTCAGCACCGACGATATCGCGAATCTGGCTGCCTACTACGCCTCGTTGAAATAGCCGCCGGTCCCCGCCTGCATCTGGAAGACCTCCGTTCATGAGGACTGTCATGAAAAAACGTTACATTGCAGCCGTGTCGGCCGCGATCGCCGCTTGTGCGTGGTACGCGGGTGCCCCGACGGGCCCGGCACATGCGGCGGGACCCGCGCCCGTCAGTTTCAAGGAAGATGTGCTGCCCATCTTCCAGGTGCACTGCGCGTCCTGCCACACGCCGGGCGGCGAGGGCACCACCGCCAGCGGGCTCGACCTGACGACCTACCAGGGCGTCATGAAGGGCACCAAGTACGGGCCAATGATCGTCGTCGGCGACCCGGAAAACAGCAACCTGATGTGGTTGCTCGACTGGCGCGCGAGTCCGCAGCTTCGCATGCCGCATGGCAAGCAGCAGCTTCCGGTCGGCGAGCGTGACACCATCCGCACCTGGATCCGCCAGGGAGCGAAAGACAACTGAGCCTCAGGAAGCTTCTCCCGCGACCCGGGAGAGGTCTTTTCCGGCTCCGGCCGCGTCGTGCAGGTCGGCAATCCGCGCCGCGATCGCGTCGACCGCATCCCATGCGGTGAACTCCACCGTGCTGCGCCGATCGGTCGGACCGCCTGTCATCAGCATGATGAGCCGTATCATCTGCCGGTCGAACCAGCCGTAACGCGGATAGTCGAGTCGCCCGGCCACGGCGGTCGCCAGCGCCGGCCGCAGCCGATGCCGGGCGATCGATTTCCGCAGGTACCTGTTGCCCTCGGCGGTGTCCTTGCCTGGCTTGCGCGCCGTCAGGCTGACCGAGATGAGCACCAGCGACGCTCGCGCCGGCAAGGCCCGGTATGCCGCAAGGAAGCGGTCGGCGGCTGCCAGGTGCCGGCCATAGCGCACGGCCGCCACGACCACCACCAGCCTGGCCGCGCCCAGCGCGGCCGGTGCCGGAAACGAAACCATGAGGTCATGCGGCGGCACGTGGATGCCGCGCTCGGCCAGCCGGGCGGCAATCCGCTCGGCCACGCGGCGGGACTGGCCGTCCCGCGTGGCGTAGCACAAGAGCATGGGCGGAAGCGGGGCCATCGCCGCGTTGTAGGCTGGCAGTGGCCGCCAGGTCACCGTCGTGACGGTTCAGGAGCACCGGAACGAAGCTGGCGAGGAGGGGGCAGACCGTCCCGTCGGCGCCGGCGGACCAGGCCCGACGCCGGTCGCGACCCATCCGGCGGCGGCGACCGCTCCATGCCGGCGGTCCCGGCCCATGCCGGAGGCCGCGGACACACGCCGGCGGCAGCGGGACGAATGCCGGCGGCAGCGGGACCAATACCAGCGGCAGCGGGACCTATGCCAGCGGCAGCGGGACCAGTCGCGGTGAATGATCAGGCCGGCTCCAGATGGCGCGACACCGGCCCGCCGGCCGCGGCATCCGCGAGACCGCGTGGCCGCGCAATCAGCGCATCGCACCAATGCCGCAAGAACATATCGCCCGGCGACAACCGGTCGAGCCAGCGCGGATCCACGCGATAGATCGTGCACCCCGCCGCGTCCAGGCTGCGCGGCGGCGCTACCGGCCCGATGCAGTCCGCCGCCAATTCCACGTGAACGCGGCGCCCGCTCATCGCCAGCACCAAGCGGGACAACAGCTTGAAGCCGTGCGCCGTCAGCAGCGTAAGCAGTGCCGCGCGCAGCAGTTCCGCGCGAACCACGATCATCGGCTGTGTTTCGAACATGACGGCGGCACAAAGTTCTCGCGCGCGCTGCCGGTCCCCGGCCCGCGCCACGGCGGCGGCGGCATCCAATGCTTGCAGGGTGGCCTGCGCCACCGCCTCGTCCGAGGTGGGACGTGGCGCGCCGTATGGAACCGCCTGGGATCGCCGGTCGAATTGCTGGTTTGGCATCGCGTTCGCTCGTGCTCGGGTCACCGCCTCACCGCCGTGCCAGGGCACGCCGGGCCTCCGTTGTCGGACGGCGGCATTAAGCACGTGTTAACGGCACAATCTTACAGTGAGGTATCGTCCGGTAATGCTGATTGGAAGTGAAACCAAGTGGCAACCGAAAACGCGGATTATACGAATAAATCTGGGTCGTCGGGCACCGGACCGCATCTGCCGCGCAGAGCGGGTCCGGATCGATCCAGAGGGCAAATGGTAGGCAGGACGGGCTCACGTGGAAGCAACGGGTCCAGGATCTTGGACGATACATCAGGGCAGGCGTCCTTCAGGTCGCTCGCGGCGGACGGCATGGATGTATGCGCGCTGCGCTGCAATCGCATTGCTGACGCGGAAGTTGCGGACGCTGTTCGGCGGCAGCCGCCTGCGGTTCAGCAGCGAATCGCTGTTGCCCGAACTGGCGGCCATCGGCTGCTTCCTGACCCTGCTGTGGGTCAGCATCGGCATTGTGCTGGACCACGAATATCGCTCCGCCGAGACCGCGGCCGAACAAACCACCAGCAACCTGGCCCGCGCGTTCGAGGAAAGCACCCGGCGCACCATCGGCCAGATCGATCAGATATTGCTCAGCGCGCGCGCCTTCCACTCCGCGGAAGGCAGCCGGTTCGACTTCAATGAATGGGCGCGCACGCAAACGCTGCCCGACAGCATGACCGCCGCGATTGGCATGGCCGACAGCACCGGACACGTCTTCGCCGATACGCTGCCGATCCCGGCCGGCGTCAGCATTGCTGACCGGCCGCATTTCCGCGCCCAGATCGATCCCACGCACGACGACCTTTTTATCGGTCCGCCGGTCCGTGGCAGGGTCAGCGGCGAGGACACCATCCAATTCACGCGCAAGTTGCTCGGGCCGACCGGCGAATTCGCCGGCGTCACCGTGTTCTCGCTGGGCTGCGCCGAATTGTCGAGCTTCTATCAGACGCTCGACCTGGGCAAAGGCTTCGTGTCGCTGCTGTTGGCGGACGGTACCATCCTGGCGCGCGGACCGCTGATGCCGGACCTGATCGGCCACAAGGTCACGGAAACCGGCAAGCTCGGCAGCCTGCTGACCAACAACAGCGGCGCGGTCCGCTTCCAGAGCAAGCGCAGCAACACCGAGCAGATCGCCAGTTTCCGCCATCTGCAGGATTACCCGCTGATCGTGATGGTCGGCCTGGATACCGGCACGGTGTTCCACCAGTATGTGTCGTTGCGCCGGCGCGCGATAATCAGCGGCATCGCCGCCACGCTGGCGATCAGCGGCATCGGCCTGCTGTGGCTGCAGCAGAAACGGCGCAGCATCGCGTCGCGCCGCGCGCTGACCATCACGCTGGAGACGATCAGCCAGGGTATCCTGATGGTCGATGGGCATGGCAACGTTCCGGTCGTCAATCCGCGGGCGCTGGAGCTGCTGGGGGTTCCGGACGCGCCGCCCGACGTGGCACGCCAGAATGCCGCCGTCCGTGCCGCCGGGCTCGCCGAAAGCGACTCGGCCGCCTATGCGGGTCCGTTCGACGCTGGCAGGTCAATTGCGCAACCCGCGCAGGACACGCGTTTCGAAACCACGAATGAGGACGGCCGGGTGATGGAGGTGCGCACCCATGCGCTGGCCGACGGCGGCTTCGTGCACACCTACAGCGACGTCACGGAGCAGCGTTTGGCCGATGCGCGGGTGCGTTATTTGGCGCATCACGACACGCTGACCGGCATGGCCAATCGCGTTCAGATGCGCCAGCGCATTCCGGAGTTCCTCGACAGCAATTCCGGGCCGCAACTGCTGACCGCCTTCATGATGATCGATCTCGACGGCTTCAAGGGTGTCAACGACACGCTGGGCCATGACGTCGGCGACGAGTTGTTGGTCGAGGTCGCGCACCGGCTGCAGGGGCTGGTGCGGGATGTCGATTTCGTGGCGCGCATGGGGGGCGACGAGTTCGTCCTGCTGCTGCCCGGGTTGCGCGATCCGGAGGCCGCCATGCCGCTGGCGCAACGCGTGCTGCAGCGGCTGGCCGAGCCAGCGCAGGTGGGCGACCACCGGTTGCGGGTCGGTGCCAGCATCGGGGTCGCGTTTTATCCGAAGGACGCGCAGGACGGCGACGCCTTGTTCAAGTATGCCGATATCGCGCTGTATGCCGCCAAGACCGCCGGCCGTGGCACGGTCCGCTGCTTCGACGTGCAGATGACCCACACGGTGAACGAACACCGCCTGCTGGAGAGCGGCCTGCGCCGCGCCCTCGAGAATGGCGACCTGGAGGTTCACTTCCAGCCGATGTTCGCCGGCGACACATTGGCGCTCGCCGGCTTCGAGGCGTTGGCGCGGTGGAAGCATCCGGGCCGTGGCTACGTCTCGCCGGAGACCTTCATCCGTATCGCCGAGGACTGTGGGCTGATCAACCGGCTTGGCCGCTGGGTGATCGAGGAAGCCTGCACCGCGGCGGCGGCGTGGCAGCCGCAGTGTCGCATCGCGGTGAACGTGTCGCCCATGCAGCTTCGCGACGGACGCCTGCAGGACGATATCGCCGCAATCCTGCAGCGCACCGGCCTGCCGGCACGATTGCTGGAGATCGAGGTCACCGAAAGCGTCATGGCCGACAACAACCAGACGGTGCTGGGTACCCTGCATGCGCTGAAGGCGATGGGCATTCATATCGCGCTGGATGATTTCGGCACCGGCTATTCGAGCCTCAGCTATCTGCGGCGTTTCTCGTTCGACAAGATCAAGATCGACAAGTCGTTCGTGCAGGGCCAATCGACGGACCAGGGCGTGCGGGTGATCCTGGAGGCGATCCTGGGCATGTGTCACAATCTCGGCCTCGCGGTGGTGGGCGAGGGGGTCGAGACGCAGCAGCAACTGGCGATGCTGCGGTTGAACCAGTGCACTGAGTTGCAGGGATATCTGCTGGGCAGGCCGATGCCGTCCGATGCGGTCGAGGCGTTCCTGCGCAGCAATCTGCGCGGCCAGCGCCAGGGCGGTGCCTCGATCGCCGCCCCGATCGCTCCCCAAGGCGCCCCAAACGCCGCCCCGAAGGAATTGCTGCTCGCGTCATAAGAGTCCGTTCGGGAACAATCGAATCAATTGGGGCGGGTCACAGCTCCCTGTGTCATGGCCGGGCTTGGCCCGGCCACCCACGACTTTGC
>DATHNI010000317.1:0-10113 GCA_035486135.1 Acetobacteraceae bacterium | reverse complement strand
CTGCCAGGATCATATCGCGACAATAACGCTCAACCGCCCGGAGAAGCTGAACGCGTTTTCCGACGACATGGTCGCGGCGCTCGCCGGAGCGCTACGCCGGTTCGACATCGATAATGATGCCTTCGTGGCGATCATTCAAGGAGCCGGCAGGGCATTTTCTTCCGGCGCCGACGTGCGCCAGCGTCAGTTGCGCCGCCGCGAGGAGTTCGAACAGCATGGCGGCCCGCAGGGGTGGGGGACGCATGCGGGGGATTTGCTGACTCGCGCGGTGAATTGGAAACCGGTGATCGCCGCGGCGCATGGCTACGTGATGGGCCTGGCGCTCGGCATCGTGCTGGAGTGCGACCTGATCGTTGCCGCGGCCGGCACGCAGTTCCAGGTTACCGAAACGCCGCGCGGACTGGGTGGCGCGAAATACTGGGCGCTGCTGGACTTCCGCGGCGCCGCGGCGTTCGGCACCGAGATGGCGTTGACCGGCCGGTTCTTCACCGCAGAGGAGGCATTGGCCAACCGGGTGATCAATCGCGTCGCGCCGGAGGGGCAGCATCTCCAGGTGGCGGTCGAGCTCGCCCAGGCGGTCGCACGCAATCCCCCGCTTTCGGTGCGCGCAACGATCCGCTCCCGCCGCTGGTACATGGAGCAACTCGAGCGCGAGGTGGCGATGCAGACCGCGCCGTTGAAGCTGTATCTGACTGAGGATTTCGGCGAAGCGGCGCGCGCCTTCGTGGAGAAGCGCAAGCCGGGACCGTTCAAGGGGCGATAGGGGGCGTTGCGCTCCTTCTAATAACCGGGCGTGGACTCGTGCAGCACGCCTTTGGTCAGCCACCGCTTCGTCAGGTCGCCCCTGTTCGTAGATGCTGCATCAGGCGGACTCCGTTCGAACGTGCACAGCGTCGTCCGGTGCGGGTGCGTCCAAGACTTCACGGACCTTCGCTTCAAGCTGCTGGAGGCTGAACGGCTTGGCGAGGAAATGCACGTCGCCGTGCAGTGCGCCGGATTTCAGCGTCGCCTCCCTTGTGTACCCCGTGGTGAACAATACCTTCAGTGCGGGATTGATGTTGTGCGCGGCGTCCGCCAGAGCGCGTCCATTCACCCCGCCGGGCAAGCCGACATCGGTGAACAACAGGTCGATCCCGCCGCGATCGGCAATCAACCGGAACGCCTCCATCGCGTCGGGGGCCTCCAGCACCTCGTAGCCCATCTCGCGCAACGCCTCGACGGCAGCATGGCGCACGGTGTCATCGTCTTCGACGACCAGCACCGTCTCGGCCTCGCCAAACGCCCGCCGGGCGGGGGCACTGACGGTGACCGCCGATGGCGACGGCTGTTGCACGTAGCGCGGGAGATAGAGGCTTATCGTGGTTCCCTGGCCGGGCTGGCTGTCGATCCTCACATGGCCGCCCGATTGCTTGACGAAGCCATACACCATCGACAGGCCGAGGCCGGTGCCCTGGCCAAACGGCTTGGTGGTGAAAAACGGCTCGAACGCCCTGGCCTGCACATCGGCCGACATGCCGGTACCGGTATCGCGGACGGCGATCATCACGTACTGACCGGGCGTCAGCTCCACGTGTTTGGCGATGTACGATTCATCCAGGGCCACGTTGGCCGTTTCGATGATCAGCCGCCCACCCCGAGGCATGGCGTCGCGCGCGTTGACCGCGAGGTTGAGCAAGGCGCTTTCCAACTGGTTGGCGTCGATACGCGTCAGCCATGACGCACCGGCCGAGACGGTCTCGACGACGATCCCCTCGCCGAGCGTGCGGCGCAGTAGGTCCAGCATTCCGGACACCAATTGGCTGGCGTCAAGCGGCTCGGGATCCAGCGCTTGCTGCCGCGAGAAGGCGAGCAAACGCTGCGTCAGCGTTGCCGCGCGATGGACCCCGTGCATCGCCGCGTCGGCCAGCCGCGCGAGGCCTGCGGTACCGGCGGGCAGGCGGCGCTTGAGCAATTCGATATTGCTGCTGATCACCGTGAGGTGGTTATTGAAATCGTGGGCGATGCCGCCGGTGAGGCGTCCCACCGCCTCCATCTTCTGCGCCTGTCGCAGCGCGTCCTCGGCTTGCTCCCGCCGCCGGATTTCGTCCTGCAATGCATGTAGCGTGGTGCTTTCGCGCCGTGCACGCAGCGCCGCAAGCAGGCTCAGCGCGAACAAGGCGGCGGTCGCCGGAATGCCGAATATCAAGTGGGTCGCCATGACATTGCGCCACGCTACGTTGATCGAATGCCAGGAGCGGCCGACCGTGACGTACACCGGATAGGCGTCCAACTTGCGATACGCCACAATTCGGTTGACGCCATCGACGGCGACACCCGTTGCCAGGCCGCTCACCGGATCACGCGCGATGGCGGTCATCAGCAGGGTGTCCGGTTTCGCCGCAGGGGACTGCACGTCCTGTATTGCCGGATAGCGCGCCAACAGCGCGCCGTCGCCGCGGTAAAGTCCGGCAGTGTAGTCGGCGTCGGCGCTGAAGATGGACTTGTCGAATGTTTCGAAATAGCTCGATGACACCAGGACGAGGATGACACCCTGGAACCGTTGCGGATCGTCGCCCTTGCGGCGCGCGACGGAAAACGCCGGCTGCCCGGTCAGGCGGCCGGTGATGGTTGCGCTGATGAACTCCGACTGATGTCCGTCGCGCAACGCCTGGAAAAAGGCGCGGTCGGCAAATGTCAGCGTGGGATCGACGGGATCGCGGGCCGTCGATAAAATCGCCTGGCCATTCCTGTCGCTCACGATGACCGCGGTGACCTGCGGCAACCCGTGGATCATCGCCAGGATCCGGTCGCGCAACTGCGCCTCACGCGCAGTTATGGCCGTATCGTCAAGCTCACCCAACAGGTCGTTGACCCGCGCCGCGACCAGCATGTGGGTGTCCAGGACCTTGGTCGCTTGCTCGGTGGACATGGCGGCGGCGCGGTTCAGCCCCTGCTGGGTATCGCGCAGCACGGACTGCCAGGCGAGCCATCCGCCACCGGCCAGCACCAGCAGCGGCAGCAGCAATGCAGCCACGGCGAGACCGTAATACGCGCGGACCGCGCCCCTGCCGTCCCTCGTGTCGCCCATGCTGCGTGTTGCTTTCGGCCTCATGTCGAAGCCGCCGGCCCGACGTGACATGCGGACCCGCGGTGCTTGAACGACGATTGTTGCCACAGTTCGTTCTACCTCGCCATGGCGGCAGCGAAGCGGAAGGTCACGCGGCGGTGAGCGCACGACAGTGTGCAGGGCGCCCGCACACCATGATGTTCCGCGTGCTCGGGTGCATGCACCGGTTCGTTCATGCCGGCGTTAACTAACTGATGCGTGAGTTGACCGGGCCCGGCGGCCGAGGCAGCGCGCCGATGGCGGGTACTTGGACGATCTCGGCGGCTCACCGGCTATCTCAGGCCGATGCCGCGTCGAGCACCTCGATCGACCGGATTTCATCCGGCTCGCCGTTGTAAATGACCAGGGCTACCGTTTCGCTACCGATGAAGGCGCTATGCGGCTTGCTTTTCGGGTTCAGCCCATAGTTGCCTCGGGCGCGGAGCTGCGCCCCCGATTTTGTGCCGCGGCCACCTTCCAGCGCGAAGATATGTTCGTCAGACAGTGCCACAGCAACGATGCGGATCACCTTGCCTTCCGGCGGCGTGAAACGCACCAGCCAGGCGATCCCGCCGCCCTCGCTGCGCCGGTCGCTCAGGATCTTGAGTTGCACAACTTCCTCGCCTTCGAAGATTGCGCCCGGGCCGTAGAAAGGGCTGCCCGGCACCCAGTCCATGTCTTCCGTATTCAGGCTGATCGATTGCATCGCTGTTTCTCCGTCAGCCGGCCAGGGTCTTGCGCATGAAGATGCGTTCGACCCCCGGGATTGTCGGGATGCGGCCGAATTCCTCCCAGCCGTGCCGGGCGTAGAATTCGGGCGCCTGGAAATTGACGGTGACGAGCGTGGCGGCGCGGCAGCCTCGGCGCACGGCCTCCGCCTCGGCCATGCGGATCATGGCACTGCCGGTGCCGCCTCGGCGCATGCGCTCCGGCAGGTAGAACAGGTCGAGGAAGAACAGGCCCAGCGAGGTGCGGCCAAGCAGTCCGCCGACGAGTTCGCCGCTGTCGGGATCGTGCGCGCTGACCGCCAGTGGGCGCCAATCGCGCCGGTTCGCTTGCTCCGCATTATAGGCGGCGAGGCCATCTTCAAGGATCGACTCCAGCCGTGAGTCGGGCGCATCGGTCAGTGCGAGCATTGCTTCCTCCTGGGTTCGCAGGGTGCATCCTGGACGGTGGCCCCTGACAGCGTTCTGTCAGTAGTCTTAGGCCCATGCGCCCGTCCGACCGATTGTTCGACATTATCCAGCGGCTGCGCACGGCGCGCTCGCCGATGACCGCGGCGGCGATCGCGGCGGAGTTGGAGGTCACGCCGCGCACGATCTATCGCGACATCGCGACCTTGCAGGCGAGCAGGATACCGATCGAAGGCGCGGCGGGTGTAGGGTATGTGCTGCGGCGGGGCTATGACCTGCCGCCGCTGATGTTCACCGCGGATGAAGTCGAAGCGGTGGTGGTTGGGATGCGCCTGTTGCGGCGCACCCGGGATCCCGGGTTGCAACAGGCGGCGGACTCGGTGCTGTCGAAGCTGGCCGCGGTGCTGCCGGAGGCGCTGCGAGGCTCGCTGGACACGCCGCCGTTCCATGTCTCCGAAGGCGACGCGCGCGAGCCGGGGGCGATCAGCCTGGCGGAACTGCGCGTCGCCATCCGTGAGGCGAACAAGCTGCGGATCACCTATCGCGACCTGGGCGGCACCGCGAGCGAACGGGTGATCCGTCCGGTGGCGCTGGAATACTATGTGGAGGTGACGCTGATTTGCGCGTGGTGCGAGTTGCGCAACGACTACCGGCACTTCCGCGCCGACCGGATCGAAGCGGCGGCGGTGCTGTCCGAGAATTTCGCCGCCGAGCGACAGCGGCTGCTGGCCGGCTGGCTGGCCCTGACGCGGCCGTAGCGCCCGCGATCGACGAGCCGGCCGAACCATGCAGTGCCTGCTGTCATTGCGAGGCTCGCGTCGCCGAAGCAATCTCCCTCGGGGGATTACTTCGGCGCAACGCGCCTCGCGATGACAGCAAGGCGTCGCAAACCACTCGCACAAGAAAGGACGTCGATCATGAGCCGCCTGTTCGGACCGTTGCGCCAGATGGGCTATGTTGTTCCTGATGTGGAAGATGCAATGCGCCACTGGGTGAATGTTTGCGGCGTCGGGCCGTGGTTCATCGCGGACCGTTTGCCACTTACCAGTTTCACCTTTGGTGGACAGCACTATGACGACATCCATTTGTCGATCGCTCTGGCCAATTCCGGCGACGTGCAGATCGAACTGATCCAGCAGCGTTGCGACACGCCGAGCCTGGGCCGGGAGTTCCTGGCCAGATACCCGGCGGGCGGGCTGCAGCACTGGTCGAGCTGGCCGGAAAACTATGACGAGCTGTATCAGCGGGCGCTCGCCAACGGCTATACCGTCGCCCAGGAAGGCGACGCCCCGCGCGGCCGGTTCGTGTATTTCCGCCAGGAGGGGCATCCCGGCACTGTGATCGAAATGGCGCACGCCACGCCGACACGGCAACGCATCTTCGACGCGGTGCGGGCGGCGGCGATCGGTTGGGACGGCAGCGATCCGGTCCGGCGCGAATGGCCGGTGTGATCGCACGCGAATGGCCGGGGTGGTCGCAGCGGCTTGGCTCTTGCGTTGGCGGTGGGCGGCGGGTTGAGTGCGGGATGTTGTACCCTCACCTGGCCTCTCCCGCGTCGCGGGAGAGGGGAGATAAGCAGTGCTCGCTCGTATGCTCGATCCCGTGAAGTTCCGTGACCCGTCGATGACGGCGGGCGGCGAGATGCGTGCCCGGGTGGCGCTGCGCGCGCTGGACACGCTGTGGTTCAACACCGGCACGCGGTGCAACCTGACCTGTCGCAACTGCTACATCGAATCGTCGCCACGCAACGACCGGCTGGCGTATCTCACGCGCGATGAGGTGCGCGGCTACCTCGACGAGATCGTCCGCGACGGGCTGCCCACC
Organism: Acetobacteraceae bacterium; assembly: GCA_035486135.1. Classification (GTDB taxonomy): domain Bacteria; phylum Pseudomonadota; class Alphaproteobacteria; order Acetobacterales; family Acetobacteraceae; genus JASHVB01. The sequence continues at coordinate 4,071 of DATHNI010000317.1, read as the reverse complement.
AGCGTGATCGGCTTCACCGGCGGCGAGCCGTTCATGAACCGCGACATCATCGGGATGCTGGACGACGTGCTGTCGCGTGGCTTCCGCGCCCTGGTGCTGACCAACGCCATGGCGCCGCTGCGCAAGCTGCGGCCCGCCATGCTGGCGCTGCGCGAGGCGTACGGCGATCGCCTCACCATCCGCGTCTCGATCGACCACTACACGCCGGCGGTGCACGAAGCCGAGCGCGGCCGGCGAAGCTGGGCGCCGACGATCGACGGCCTGGTCTGGCTGGCGCGCAACGGCTTCGCGCTCGACGTCGCCGGCCGCCGCTTCACCGACGAGTCGGAGGACGTGGTGCGCGCCGGCTATGCCCGATTGTTCCGCGAGCTGGACGTGCCGGTCGATGCCTTCGATCCGGTGCACCTGATGCTGTTCCCGGAGATGGACCCGCAGCGCGACGTGCCGGAGATCACCACCGCCTGCTGGGGCATCCTGCACAAGTCGCCGGACGACGTGATGTGCGCCTCCTCCCGCATGGTGGTTAGGCGCAAGGACGCGGCGCATCCGGTGGTGCTGGCCTGTACGTTGCTGGCCTACGATCACCGGTTCGAACTCGGGCACACGCTGGCGGAGGCCGCCCGGCCGGTTGCGCTGAACCACCCGTACTGTGCCTCGTTTTGTGTGCTGGGCGGGGCTGCGTGTAGCCGGTAGTTTCGTTGAAGCACGGGGCAGTTTGCAGCGCGGGATAGTCTGCAGCGCGGGGCAGCGGACCGGTCCGCCACGCTGTGATTGCGAGGCAGGCGCCTCGCAATGACAACGGGGGGCCTTATGCCACGGGTGGGCCGTATGCCGCGGGCATTTTTCGCGCGGCCCTGTCGGCTTTCGGCATCCTGCCGCGTCCTAGGAGCAACCCGGAGGCTATCCGCATGCTGTACGCCATCCTCTGCTACCACCAGGAAGACGTGGTCTGGTCCTGGAGCAAGGAGGAAGACCAGGCCGTCATGGCCCGCATCGGCGTGGTCCAGGACCGGCTGATCAAGGCCGGCACGCTGGGGCCCTCGCTGCGGCTGCTGCCCACCACCTCCGCCACCACACTGCGCAAGACGCAGGACCCGCCACTGGTCATCGACGGCCCCTTCGCCGAGACCAAGGAGCAATTGCTCGGCTTCTACGTCGTGGACGTGGCCGGGCTCGAGGAGGCGCTGGAGGTCGCGCGGGAACTGGCCGCGGCCAACCCTGGCGGCGCCTACGAGCTGCGCCCCGTCGCCGTTTACTTCCCCGATCAGCGCGCCGTCCCGACCCCATGACCGGCTACTCCTCCGACCAGCGCGCCGCCCCCTCCCCATGACCGATCTGGCCTGGATCGAGGCGGCGCTGACCGCGGCCAGGCCCCAGGCGCTCGGTGCGCTGCTGCGCTACTTCCGCGACCTCGACATCGCGGAGGAGGCGTTCCAGGAAGCCTGCCTGCGGGCGCTGAAGGTGTGGCCTCGGAACGGGCCGCCACGCGATCCCCGGGCCTGGCTGATCCTGGTCGGCCGCAACGCCGCGCTGGACGGCGTGCGCCGGCGCGACCGGCTGGACCCGTTGCCGCCCGAGGAAGCGCTGTCCGACACCAGCGATGCCGAGGCGGCGCTGGCCGAACGCCTCGACGAGTCGCACTACCGCGACGACGTGCTGCGCCTGCTGTTCATGTGCTGCCACCCCGACCTGCCGGCCACCCAGCAGATCGCCCTGGCCCTGCGCATCGTGTCCGGCCTGTCGGTCCGGCAGATCGCTCGCGCCTTCCTGGTGAGCGAGGCGGCGATGGAGCAACGGATCACTCGGGCGAAGGCTCGGGTGGCGAAGGGCGACGTGCCGTTCGAGACGCCCGGGGCGGTGGAGCGCGCCGAACGCCTGGGGGCCGTGGCGGCCATGGTCTACCTGCTGTTCAACGAGGGCTACTCCGCCGGGGATGGGTCCGCCCGCGCCGACCTGTGCGGCGAGGCGATCCGCCTGGCGCGCCTGCTGCTGCGCCTGTTCCAGGCCGAGCCGGAGATCATGGGGCTGGCCGCGCTGATGCTGCTGCAGCACGCCCGCGCGCCGGCCCGGTTCGACGCCGCGGGCGAGATCGTGCTGCTGGAGGACCAGGACCGCGGCCGGTGGGATGCCAAGCTGATCCGCGAAGGCCTGGCGTTGATCGACAAGGCGATGCGCCACCGAGTGCCGGGGGCGTATCAGATCCAGGCGGCGATCGCCGCGCTGCATGCCCGGGCCGCGCGGGCGGAGGATACCGACTGGGCGGGCATCGACCTGCTGTATGCCGCTCTGGAGCAGTTGCAGCCGTCACCGGTGATAACACTGAACCGGGCCGTGGCGGTGGCCAAGCTGCGCGGGCCGGCCGCGGCGCTGGAGATGATCGAGCCGCTGGCGCCTCGGCTATCGGGCTACTTCCATTTCTTCGGGGTGCGCGGGGCGTTGCTGTTGCTGCTCGGCCGCAAGGAGGCCGCGCGCGAGGCGTTCGACCGGGCGATCGCGTTGGCCAACACGCCGGCGGAGGCCGCGCATATCCGGCGTCACCTCGACCGGCTGATGCGGGAGGGCTCGGGGGCTGGCGGCTGACGTGGTGGGGCGTCCTCTGGGCGGGGCAGCGTGACGCTGGTTGGAGTCTCGGCGATGTCTCGTGCTGCAGTATTCGTCTCGTAGTCTCTGTTGGAGAGACGGGCGGTTGGTGGGTGGGACGGTCTTGGGTTGGCGATGGTCCGCGGCGCGGGCGCGACGGATCTGGTGCGGGGACCGGATGCGCTGGGTTTGGCAGGCGTGCGCCTGATGCCGCGATAAGGACGAGGCAGTTGGGGCGGAGCGTCGTCTCATCGCCGTCTCGTTGTACCGTATCCGTCTCATGGCGCCATGGCTTGATCCTGTGTCGCATGTCCTGGGCCGGGGGCCGAGTGATCTTCGGTTGGGTAAGGTTGGCCCGGGGGCAGGCGCCTGGGTTGGAGGGGATGGGATGTCGTAGGGATATGGCGTTAGGGCAAGTTCTAACAAGAGGCTGGCCGGCGACCGGGGGACCATGCTCCTGGTCGCGGTGGGGCTCGACGCGGGGCTGAATTGGTACATGGGGTTTTTGTCGTGCGGCGAGAATCGGTTGGCTCCGAGGCGTTGCGCGGTCTGGCGGCGGGATCGGGATCGTGGGGCCGTGCGGCTTAGGGCGACCAGGGTCCTGCCGGTGCCGGTGCGGCTCCCCCGGCGATGACAGCGGTGCGACCGGCCGGCGCCGGGCGCGTACAGGTGCATGGTTGTGGCAGCAGCCTGCGGCACGCGGCAAAGCAAGCAAGGTTTTAGGCAAATGCAAGCCGATGGACGCAAAACACGCGAATAGGCCAGGGGCTGCCGCACTGGCGCGGCTCCCCCGGGCTCGGTTGCGCGATGTCCGCCGTGAGGCACCGTGCGGGACCGAGGCCCATTCGCGTGTTTTGCGTGCATCCCTTCTGCATCTGCGTTGAGTCTTGCTTCCTGTGCCGCGTGCCGCACGGGTCGCCGCCCGGGGGAGCCGCGGCCTCGCATCGGGGCGATGGCACTTGGCCTCGTGGTGCATGGGCCGTGTGCGTCGCGGCACCGGTTGGCGTGCTGCGCCGGACGATCGACGAATAGGTGCACGGGGTTTTGCCGCGAGGCGTGCTTGCGCAGCCGCCGGGGTCGACCCGCATCGCTTTGCCCCCTTGTGCCGGGCGGCGTTGACGCGCGCCGCTTTCCGGCGCACCAAATTGTCTGCTGGCTGGCGAAGTGGCTGCGGATCGCGCCGTACGTCGAGTTGGAGATCCCACGCTTCAAGAAAGCGGACCCGCGCGTGATGGGCGGCAAGGTATAGTGCACGCCGAGGCGGTATGACGAAATCAAACGGCAGGTGCGGCAATGGAGCTGACTTCGCCGAACGTCCTGAGCCTGCTGGCATTCATCGGCTGGTGCGTGCTGACGCTCGCCATCTGGTGCCTGTTGGGATTCATCGCCTGGCGCATCCTGCTGAGAGTCGGCGCCCGGCTGGAGAACCGCCGGGCTCGTCGGGAGGGGCAGGAACGGTTGACGACGCGTGACTGAGCCGAAACGGCCAGA
>DATHNI010000316.1:0-6947 GCA_035486135.1 Acetobacteraceae bacterium | reverse complement strand
TGCGCGTCGTGGCAGGACAGTCGCATTTGGCTGTGATCGACAAATTCGCAAGCCTGGCATGCGACGGTGCTACGGGCCGCTGGTAATTTTATCGCAAAGGCAGATGAGGCGCAGAGATCGGCGAGAAAGATAACGCCGGCTCCTGGTACACCCCGCCAGCAAGCATGTTATACAAAGCGTCTTAAAGGTTGACGTACCGGCACCGGCCGCCCTTTTGTCAGGGCCGGGCTTGGCCCGGCCATCTATCGCGGCACCGCGGCTGCATAGATGGCCGGTCAGGCCCGGCCATGACGAAAGGGGCGGCCGGTGCGACCACTTCGAGAGTCAGTCTTCCGGGCGCCCGCGCTTACTCCCCCACTCCGTTCCGCGCGCTACTGACCTCCGCGGCCGATACCGGCGGCGCCGCGTTGCCCCAGGCATTGCGGATGAACGTCACCACCGACGCCACTTGCTCGTCCGACAGTTTCCAATCGAACGCCGGCATGGCGGGCCCGGTCGGCGCCTCGGCGGTGGCCACCGCGCGGGTGCCACGCAGCACGACGTGCAGCAAGGAGGCCGGATTGGACTGCTGAACGAACGCGCTGCCCTTCAGGGAAGGGAAGATCCGGGCGATGCCCGCGCCGCCATCGGTGTGGCACGCCGCACACTCGTCGGCAAAGATCGCGCCGCCCGCCCGCATCACCGGATCCTGCGCCGGCAATGCGTGCGGCGGTGCCTGGTTGGGCCCGGGCTGATCCAGCAGATAGGTCGCCGCGGCGTGCAGATCGGCGACCGTCCAGTGCGAGGTGGAATCGGCGATCTCCTCGGCCATCGGACCGGACGCCTCGGTGAACCGGTTGGCGCCGGTCTTCAGGTATTCGACGATATCGTCCACCGACCAGGCGCCCACGCCGACGCGCTTGTCGCCGGTGATGTCGGGTGCGAACCAGCCTTGCAGCGCATAGCCTTGCAGGTGGTGGCTGTTCTCATCGCCGCCCAGCGCGTTCTTGGGCGTGTGGCAGGTGCCGCAATGGCCGAGGCCCTCCACCAGGTAGCCGCCGTGATTCCATTCCGCGGACTTGTCCGCACGATTCTGCCAGTCACCGGCTTTAAAGAACAGGTCGTCCCAGCCGATCATGCCGGCGCGAACGTTGAACGGGAACGGCAACAGGTTGGCACGCACGTTGTTCTGCACCGGCTGCACCGTGTTCAGGTAGGCGCGGATCGCCATCACATCGTCCCGCGTCACCTTGGTGTAGGCCGGATACGGCATCGCCGGATAAAGATGCGCGTCGCCGACGCCGATATGCATCGCATTATAGAATTTTTCGTTCGACCAACCGCCGATGCCGGTCGCCTGGTCGGGCGTGATGTTCGGCGCGACCAGGTTGCCGAACGGCGTCTCGATGGCGCGCCCGCCGGCCAGGTATTTTCCGCCCGGCGCGGTGTGGCAGGCAGTGCAGTCGCCGACGATCGTGAGGTAGCGGCCGCGCTCGATCAGCGCGAAGTTCTGCGTATCGTTGGCCTGTGCGTGCGCCGCCGGAGCGAGCAAGGGCAACGCGAGGCTGAGGAACAGGGCAGCGGATGCAGCGTGATGGCGGGCCGCGGGGCGGTTGACCCGGGCGGCCGATGGCTTGTCGTGGCGGCCCACAAACCACTTGACCCGGACGGCCGGCTGCCCAGTGTGGCGCGGGTCGCTCACGTGTGCACCAGTGTGCCGGGGTTTTTCAAATACTGGTTGCGGATCGCGTCCGCCGCCCAGTAGGTCAGCGCGCCGATCGTGCCCGTCGGGTTGTAGCCGGCGTTCTGCGGAAACACCGTCGCGCCCGTCACGAACAGGTTCGGCACGTCCCAACTTTGCAAATAGCGGTTGACGACGCTGGTCGTTGGATCCGTACCCATGACAGCGCCGCCGCAGACATGCGTGGTCTGGTACTTCGTAACGTCGTATGGCCCGGTGCGCGGATACTTCTCCAATGAACGCGGCCCCATGCGCTGTGTGATCTCCGCCACCCGGTCGGTCAGGTACTGCGACATTTTCAGCTCGTTCGGATGGAAGTCGAACGTCATGCGCATCAGCTTGTTGCCGTACGCATCGGTGTAGGTGGGATCGAGGTCGAAGAAGCAGTCGCGATAGCTGTAGCTGGAGCCGTGCGTCACGGTTTGGTAGCTCGACAGGTAGTTCGCGGCGACCGCCCGCTTCCACGCCGCGCCCCAGGTGGGCGTCCCCTTCGGCACCATGGTTCCCTGGATCGGCCGCCCACCGGTCTGCACCGCCCCAATATAGCCGCCGCCGACGAACCCCAGCTTGCTGTGATCGAAATTGTCGCCATTGAACTCGTCGATGCACATGCCGATCGCGCCGGACGCGATGAATGTATTGAAATAGAAGTCCTTGTCGAAGAACGCATTGACGTTCGAGGTGACCTGATAGGAGAAATTACGCCCCACCACGCCCTTGCCGGTCGCCGGATCGTACGGCGTGCCGATCCCGGACAGCAGCAGCAGGTGCACATTGAACAACTGGAACGCGCACAGCAGCACCAGCTCCCCCGGTTGCTCCCACTCGTTGCCCTGGGCATCGACATAGGTGACGCCGGTCGCCCGCTTGCCGGTGTTGTCCAGGTTGATCCGCGTCACGTTGCACATCGTGCGCGCCTCGAAATTCGACTTGCGCATCAGCACGGGCAGCAGCGTGGTCTGCGGACTGGCCTTGGAGTAGTTGCCGCAGCCGAACCACTCGCAGAAGCCGCAATAGGTGCACGGCCCCAGCGTCACGCCCAACGGATTGGTATAGGCCTGCGACAAATTGCCGGATGGCTGCGGGAACGGGTGATAGCCCATGTCCCGCGCCGCCTTGGCCCACAGCGTCGGGCCGAACGGCTGCTTCTGCGGCGGTGTCGGATAGTCGCGCGACCGGGCACCTTCGAACGGATTGCCGCCGTCGCGCTTCTGCCCCTGCAGATTGCCGGCGTAACCGGACGTGCCGCACAGATACTCGAACCTGTCGTAGTGCGGTTCCAACTCGTCATAGGTGACGCCCCAGTCCTGGATCGTCATGTCATCCGGCAGGAAACCCGCGCCGTAGCGCTGCGTCAGATGCGAGCGGAGCACGAAATCGCTTGGCAGGTAGCGCCAGGTCTGGGCGTTCCAGTGCACGCCGGCGCCGCCCACCCCGTTCGGCGGCATGAACGAGCCCCAGGTGCGGATTGGCAGCGCCGTCTGCCGGACGTTGTGGCGGAAGGTCAGCGTCTGCTGCGCCGGGCGCAAGAACAAGTCGTGGCGGATGTGATAGCGCAGCTCATCCTGCGCATAGGTGGTGGGAAAATCGCTGGCGGTGTCGCGCCAGGGGCCGCGCTCGATCGCCACCACGTTCAGGCCCGCATCGGTCAGTTCCTGCGCCAGCATGGAGCCGGTCCAGCCGAGGCCGATGATTACGACGTCGGTGCCTGGAAGCTTGCGCGCCGCCATGGTTTCCTCACTGTTCAGGGTGCCGGGACAGGCGGCCAGAATTTCGAATGGCCTGCTGCGTCTTGAACGCCCGCCTCGTCTTGAACAAACGTCACGTGTGCGTCACCGTCCATGCCGGACGGCCGCCGATGCCGACAGGCGGCAGCGGGTATTTCTCGTTGTGGCGCTGGACCCAGTTCCGATAGTCGTACCGCGCGCCCGGGAAGCCGATCATCTGCCAACCCTTCAGGTCGCGGTTGCCGCCATAGATCGGGTCGGCGAAGAATCCCTCCTGGGTGTTCTGCAGCAGCAGGTCGAAGAAGCCGCGGCCGGAGGCGTCCTCCAGCGTCACCTGCCCATGCTCTAGGCCGCTGATGATCTTGTCCTGCTGGTCGGCGGTCAGGGCGTGGAACGGCTTGCCGGCGAAGGTGGCGTGGCAATACTTGTCGAGCGCGGCGAGCGAGCGCCGATAGCGCATCGCCGGGGTCAGCGGCGATTGCGGACCCTGCTGCGGATCGCCGTCCTGGAACGGCGGCCGCATGTAAAGGCCACGCGAGTCGCCGAACGGACCGGCGAGCTGGCGGTCGATGAACACGGCGCAGCCGGCATCCTTGCCGCCGGGCCATTGCGGATCGGGCGGGATGAGGCGGTCCACCAGGGCCTCGACCGCGGCGGCTTCCTCCGGGGTGAAATACTGCCACGGTCCCGGCCGCACCGGCTGCGGCGGTGCGTCGGCGCGCGGGTTCCAAAGCGGCACGCCGTGGAGGACGTCCGCGAAGCTACTGGAGCAAGCCGCCAGGAGACTGCCGGCCGCGGTACTGGCCAGCAGCGTCCGGCGCGACATCCCCCCAGCATGCACCATGATATTTGCTCCGAGCGCACCCGCGCGGTGAAGCCGCGGCGATGGCGGGCAAACTTGTGCCGAAGGCGTATCCGACAAGCGCGATCACGTTCGATTGACCAGCGCGCGGTTAGCCGCCGCCATGCGCCGCCTCGCCGCCGCCACCTCCCTGGCCGTTGGCGCCGGCCCCTCCCTGACCGTTGGTCGGGGCAGGCGGCGAGGCTGGCTCGGCCGGTTGCGGCGGATGCAGGTTGGGCGGATGGGCGTTGTTGCCGTTGTACATGCTGCCGGTGACCGGAGGCCCCAAGGTTGCCGGCATAGGCGAAGTCGCGGCCAGAATGATGGAAGCCGCCGCCGCCACTACCACGTGTCGCGCCATCGCACGCTTCCTAACGCATCTGGCCAGTGCAACGTGCAACGGCCTGCCGCGTTCCGAGGCGTCCCTACGGGAGAACTATTGATGCGCGTTGCGTTTCTGGGCCTCGGCAGCATGGGCATGCCGATGGCCGCCAACATCGCCAAGGCGGGCCACCAGCTTGTGCTGTGGAACCGCAGCCGCAAGGCCCCGGAGGGCTTCGACGGCGCCCCGCCGCGCGTGGCCGCCTCTCCGACGGAGGCCGTGCGCAACGTCGAGGCGGTCATCACCATGCTGGCCGATGATGCCGCGGAAGACCAGGTGGTGCGCGGCGGAATGCTGGACGCGCTGCCCGCGGACGCGGTGCATGTGTCGATGAGCACTATCGGCATCGCCACCGCGCGCCGGCTGACAGAGCACCATGTCGCGCGGTCCCGGGCTTACGTCGCGGCGCCGGTGTTCGGGCGGCCGGATGTCGCGCGGGCGCAAAAGCTCTGGGTGGTTGCGGCGGGCGAGGCGACCGCGCTGGCGCAGGTGCGGCCGCTGCTGGAGGCGGTCGGGCGCGGCATCACCGAGATCGACGCGGTGCCGTGGCACGCCAACCTGGTGAAGCTCGGCAACAACGTGTTGCTCGCGTCGATGCTGGAAACGTTGGGCGAGCTCTATGGGCTGATGCGCAAGGGCGGGGTCGAGCCGAAGCGGTTCCTGGCAGCGGCCAACAGCGTGTTCCAATCGCCGGTCTACGAGACCTACGGCACCAACGCCGCGGAGGGGAAGTATGAGCCGGCCTTGTTCAAGGCGCCTCTGGGGCTGAAGGATCTGCGCCTCGCTTTGGCCGCGGCGGACGAGCTGATGGTGCCGCTGCCCATCGCGGGCCTGGCGCACGACACATTGCTGAGCGCGATCGCGCATGGTGGTGGGGACAAGGACTGGAGCGTGCTCGCCGCCGAGGCACAGCGGCGGGGGTAACACAAAACCTCTCCCGCGGGAGCGGGAGAGGTCGAGACGCGAAGCGGCGAGGGTGAGGGTGATCGGGTCGGCACACTCCGATCTTTTTCCGCTGCCCGCGAAGGAAGGCTGCGTGCCAACCCGATCACTCTCACCCTCGTGCGCTATGCGCCCTCGACCTCTCCCGCGCAGCGGGAGAGGTTTTTTATGCCCCCCGCAGCGCGGGAAACGTCATAAAACCACCAGGTCATCCCGGTGCACGATCTCGTCGCGGCCGCGCCAGCCGAGGATCGCCTCGATCTCGTCCGACCGGTGGCCGATGATCCGCTCCGCGTCGGCGCTGGCATAGGCCGACAGCCCGCGCGCCAACGCCGTGCCATTCAGGCCGGCGATCACCACCGGGTCGCCGCGCTGGAAACTGCCCTCCACCGCCCGCACCCCCGCGGGGAGCAGGGACCGCCCCGCCTTCAGCGCCCGCGCCGCGCCGGCATCCACCGTCAGCGTGCCGAGCGGCGCCAGAGCCCCGGCGATCCAGCTCTTGCGCGCCGAGCGTCCCTCCGGCGCGGCCAGGAACCAGGTGCAGCGTGCACCGTCCGCCAGCGCGGCCAGCGGGTGCTGCGTGTAGCCGCGTGCGATCGCCATGGCGCAGCCCGCCTGGGTGGCGATGCGCGCCGCCGCCAGCTTTGTGCGCATGCCGCCCGACGAGTATCCGGGGGGCGGCTCGCCGCCCATCGCCTCGATCTCCGGGGTGATCGCCGCCACCACCGGGATGTGCCGCGCCGTGTCGGGCTCGCGGCGCGGATCGGCGGTGTAGAGCCCGTCGATGTCGGACAGCAGCACCAGTACGTCGGCCTGCACCATCTCGGCGACCCGCGCGGCCAGGCGATCGTTGTCGCCGAACCGGATCTCCGTGGTGGCGACGGTGTCGTTCTCGTTGATCACCGGGACGCAGCCGAGCGCCAGTAGCGTGTTCAGCGTGGCGCGGGCGTTGAGGTAGCGGCGGCGGTCCTCGGTGTCGTCCAGCGTCAGCAGCAGCTGCGCAGCGGTCAGGTCCTGGGCGGACAGCGCCTCGGACCACGCCTGGGCGAGGCGGATCTGGCCGACCGCGGCGGCGGCCTGCTTCTCCTCGAGGCGCAGACGCTTCTGGGTCAGGCGCAGGGCGCGGCGGGCCAGCGCGATGGCGCCCGAGGACACCACGATCACCTCCGCGCCGCGCCGGCGCAGATCGGCGACGTCGGCGGCGATGCCGGCCAGCCAGGCGGAGCGCGGCGCCGCGTCGTCCTGGTCCACCACCAGGGCGCTGCCGATCTTCACCACCAGGCGGTGGGCGGAAGCCAGGGACGGGATCGGCGTCACGGGCGGAGCGCAGGAAGG
>DATHNI010000315.1:0-3680 GCA_035486135.1 Acetobacteraceae bacterium | reverse complement strand
ATCTGCCGCAGCCACAGGATCCAGACCGCGCGCATCAATTGCCTCGCCAGGCACGGCGCAGCATGCGCATCCGGTCGGCCGGCGTGGCCTCGTCCTCGCGAATGTCGCGGCCGGTCAGTGCGATGAAGGCGTCCTCCAGCGAACCCGCGCCGGTGCGGTCCTTCAGCGACGCGGCGGTGCCCTCGGCGACGATGCGGCCGTGGTCGATGACGGTGATCTCGTCGGCCACCCGCTCGGCTTCCTCCATCGCATGCGTGGTGAAGAACACGGTGACCTGATGTTCGCGCGACAGGCCGCGCACGAATTCCCAGATATGGCTGCGTGTCTGCGGGTCCAGCCCGAGCGTCGGCTCATCGAGGAACAGCAGGCGCGGTTGGTGCAGGAAGGCGCGCGCGATCTCCAGACGGCGCTTCATGCCGCCGGAGAACTGCTTGACATAGTCGCTCCGCCGCTCCCACAGCCCGACGAAGCCAAGCAGCGCCTCCATCCGTTCGCGCAGTGCCTTGCGCGGCACTCCATACAGCACCCCGTGCAGTTCCATGTTCTCGTGCGCCGTGAGTTCGTCGTCCAGGCTGGGGTCCTGGAACACGATGCCAAAGGCGCGGCGGACGGCCATGGGTTCGCGCACCGGGTCGTAGCCGGCGACCCTGATCTGCCCCGAGGTCGGCGCGAGCACGGTGGTCAGGATCTTGATCGTCGTCGTCTTGCCGGCGCCGTTCGGGCCGAGGAACGCCCGGATCGTGCCCTCGGCGACGCTGAAGGCGATGCCGTCCACGGCCTTGAACGTGCCGAATGCCTTTGCCAGGTCGTGGACTTCGATCATCGCCGCCATCGCGGATGGGTCCTCTGCACGCACCTTTCCCTCTCCCGCGCTTGCGGGAGGGGCCAGGGGAGGGGGATGCGTGCGGCACGCTGCACCCTCCGCTGACCCCTCCCGCAAGCGCGGGAGAGGGAAAGCGGAACGGGCGGGATTTTGCGGGCCCCGTCAACTGCGCTAATCCATCGTCCCTCGATCAGCGCAGCAAGCGGGCGACGACAAAGGCATGCCGCAACTTTCCGCCGCCATCCCCCCTGCTCTTCCCCCGGGCATCCCCCCGGGCATCCCGCGCGCCGCCCTGGTCACCGGCGGCGCGCAGCGAATCGGCCGCGCCATCGCGCTGGCGCTGGCGGAGGCGGGGTTCGACGTCGCCGTGCACTGCCATTCCAGCCGCGCCGGCTGCGCTGCGACCTGCGCCGACATCACCCGGCTTGGTCGCCGCGCCACGCTGCTGCAGGCCGACCTGGCAGAGGAGGCGCAGACCGCCGCCGTGCTGCCGCAGGCCGTCGCCGCGCTCGGCCCCATCGGCGTGCTGGTGAACAACGCCAGCCGGTTCGAGCGCGACGAGTGGCACGACGCCACCCGCGCGTCCTGGGACGCGCATCTGGAACCCAACCTGCGCGCGCCCTTCGTGCTGATGCAGCACTTCGCCCGCCTGCTGCCCGACAACGCCCAGGGCGCAATCATCAACATGCTGGACGAGCGCGTCTGGTCGCTCACCCCGCATTTCGTGTCCTACACGGTGTCCAAGGCCGCGTTGTGGGCGCTGACCCAGAGCATGGCGCTGGCGCTAGCACCGCGCATCCGGGTGAACGGCATCGGCCCCGGCCCCTCGCTGCCCAACGCGCGCCAGACGCAGGAACAATTCGAGCGCCAGGCCGAGGCGGTGCCGCTGCGGCACGGCGCCGGCCCAGAGGAGATCGGCCGCGCCGTCGTGGCCATCCTGGCCCTGCCGGCATTGACCGGGCAGATGCTGGCGCTGGACGGCGGGCAGCACATGCAATGGGCGGCCGGGCGCAGCCCGCCGCCGGAGGAATAGACCCCCGGGAGGAGTAAACCTATGGATGCGCCCCGCATCGCCTCCAGCACCAGGGCATTGCGCCACGTGTTCCTGCGCGACCTCGTGCTGTCCGCCAGCATCGGCATCTATCCGCATGAGCACGCCGCCCGGCAGCGGGTGCGGATCAACGTCGATCTCGGGGTGGAGGACGACGGCGCCCGCGCCATGTCCCGCGCTCGGGTGGGACGGGACGATTTGTCACGGGTGGTGGACTATGAGAAGGTTGCCGCTACCGTCCGTAGCATCGTCAGCGCCGGCCACGTCAGGTTGGTGGAGACCCTGGCCGAGCGAATCGCCGAAGCTTGTCTGTCCGACCCGCGGGTCCACCTCGCCCGGATACGGGTGGAGAAGCTGGACATATTCGCAGATGCAGCATCGGCCGGCGTGGAAATCGAGCGACGACAGGCCGATTTGTCCACGCTCTGACGGCGAGCTTAACGAACCCGCGGAATTAGCTGGTTGTTTTCAATAGCGTGACAAGCTGGATGACGAAAATCAAGCAAAATCAAATCGCTAGTGATTGACTAAATTTTGTGCAATGTATAAGAAGGCCAGGGAATCCGCGGCTTTCACGCAGTTGAGAGGCCATTCCCCCACAGACTTGTCCACAACTTCGGTGGATTAATCCGCCTCGGTTTTGACTTCTCCCCGCCGGGCGCGGCAGGGATTATACTCGACACCATGAGCGAGACCACCCCTCCGCCCCCGGCCGGCGTCGCCGTCATCGAGGCGGCGCTCGCGACCATGCCGCTCAGCCCGGGCGTCTACCGGATGCTCGATGCCAAGGGCGATGCGCTGTACGTCGGCAAGGCGCGCAGCCTGAAGAAGCGCGTCACCGCCTACACGCAGCCGGTGCGGCTGGACGAGCGGCTGCGGCGGATGGTGAACGAGACCGCCTCGATGGAGGTCATCACCACCCACACCGAGGCCGAAGCCCTTCTTCTTGAAGCCAACCTTATCAAGAGGTTGAAGCCTCGCTTTAATATTGTACTACGGGACGACAAGTCGTATCCCTGGCTGATGCTGACCGAGGACCACCCCTATCCGCAGATCGCCAAGCACCGTGGCGCGCAGGTGCGCAAGGGCAGCTACTGGGGGCCGTTCGCCTCGGCCTGGGCGGTCAACCAGACCGTCACCGCCATGCAGCGCGTGTTCCTGCTGCGCTCCTGCGCCGACACGGTGTTCGCCAACCGCAGCCGGCCGTGCCTGCTGCACCAGATCAAGCGATGCTCCGCCCCCTGCGTCGGGCGGATCAGCGAGGACGACTATCACCGCCTGGTCGGCCAGGCGAAGGCGTTCCTGGGGGGAAAATCGGCGGCCGTTCAGAAGGACCTCGCCGCGGAAATGGAGCATGCGGCCGAGGCGCTGGAGTTCGAGCACGCGGCGGCGGTGCGCGACCGGATCCGGGCGCTGACGTTTGTGCAGGGCAGCGACGTGGTGAACCCGGCCAGCCTGACCGACGCCGACGTGATCGCCGCGTGGCAGACCGCGGGGCAGACCTGCGTGCAGGTGTTCTTCGTCCGCGGCGGCCGCAACAACGGCAACCGCGCGTTCTTCCCGGCCAATACCAAGGCCGAGGATGCGGCGGCGGTGCTGTCCGCCTTCATCGCGCAGTTCTACGACGACAAGCCGCCGCCGCCCTGTGTGCTGGTCAACCACTCTCTGGCAGAGCAGGAGCTGGTGGCCGAGGCGCTGTCGCTGAAGGCGGGGCGGAAGGTGACGGTGTTGCATCCGCAGCGCGGCGAGAAGCACGCCGTGGTGCAACACGCCGAGACCAACGCTCGCGAGGCGCTGGAGCGCAAG
>DATHNI010000314.1:0-3450 GCA_035486135.1 Acetobacteraceae bacterium | reverse complement strand
CGGAAATAAATCGCCCGCCCACAACGGATCGGCCGGCTGCCGCGGGCGATCACGAACAACTCGTCGGCGCGCGTGTCCTGGATCAGCTCATCCGGTTTGATGAGCGGGCGGCGGATCTCGTGCACGTGAGATTGCGGCCCTTCGACCGCGACCCCTGGGAAAACCCCATCCGCCGCTGACTGCCGCTGTTCTGGCCTTCGGAATACGCCAGCGCGCCGCGCTCGCCGCAGACGGCAGAGAGTTCACGTGCGGTGTCGAGGTCCTGCACGGCTGCATAACCGCGCCAGGAGACGCCGTCGTACCAGGCGCGTTTGCCCTCGCGTCCCCACTGCTCCTCGAGCTGGGCGGTGGATTGGTAGAGCAGCTGCAGGGTGATGCCAATTTGCGGCCGGCGTCACGCGCGGCCTCGAGCACCTTCATACGGCCGAGGCGCGCCACTTCATCAAGCAAAAACAACACGCGGCCCGCGAGTTCGCCCTCGGCCTGGTATATCGCGTTCAGCAGCGCGCCGATGATGACGCGGCCCAACCCCGGGGTGGTCATCAGCGCCGGCAAGGGAATTGCACGAAGATCGTCGTTGCGCCGGTCAGCAGATCGGCGGTGCGGAACGCGTCGCCCGAGACAAGATCGGCGAAGGCCGGCCCGGGGGTGGGTGAGACTTGCGGCCAATGGGAGCCACGTCTGAGTCTCGTAAACCCTCTCTGTCAGGATGGCCTGGCGGCGAATCGGATCGCGCGCGCCTGCGCCTGCAGCGCCAGCCGGCAACCAGTGAACACCTGTGGTTGCGGCATCACGGTATGACTGCGGCTCGCGACGCCAGCGATGAAGTCGCTGTAGTATGTCACCGGCAACCTGCTGCAATCGACGTAGCGGGTGGCACCGCGATTGGCGACGAACATATGATCGGTGCCGGGACGACCCTCGATGTCGAGATTTTTGCGCAGCTCCAGCGTGCCCTCGGTGCCGACAATGAAGAAGCGGCCGTCGCCCCAGCTCGGAAGGCCGTCGGGGGTGAACCAATCCAACCGGACATAGCCGCGCACCGACGGCGTCGACAACACCAGCTCGGCGAAATCCTCAAAGCCGGCCGGCTCGGTGCCGAACGCGCCGATCGCGCTGTGTTCGATTTCGGCGTCAACCGCATCGGCGAAAGCCAGGAACTGATCGATCGAATGAACGCCGACATCGTTGATGATCCCACCATAGGCCGGCGTGTCGAAGAACCATGCCGGACGCAGGGCGCGGTTCAGCCGGTGCGGCGCGAGCGAGGTCGTATGCACCAGCCGCCCCAGCTCGCCGGAACGCAAGATACGTAGCGCCTCCTGCTGTGCGGGCGAGAGCAGGCGGCCGAGCGCCACCGACCAGAACCGCCCGGTCTCGGCCACCGTGCGCTCCACGGCGGCGAGTTGGGCGGCGGTAGTGACGCCTGGCTTATCCACAAGCACGTCCTTGCCGCGCCGCATGGCGGCGATCGCGAGGTCGGCGCGATCGCGCGGCACCGCGGCGATCACAACGAAATCGATCGAGGGATCATCCAGCAGGCGGGCGCATTCTGTGGCCGGGGCGTGCGGGAAGCGCTTGCGGAAGCCGGCCAGCACGCGCGGATCGGTGGTATCGGGATTGTAGCCCGCGCACTCAGCGCCGGCGTCGAGCAGGCCCTGCGTCAGGTCGTAGATGTGTCGGTGATCCAGCCCGATCGCGGCAAAGCGTGGCACGGAGCCCCCTGTTTCAGCAGCCGGATGGAGGCTCGCACCATATTGGCCGAGCGGCAACCGCGGTCCAAATACCGTCCCGAACACACCTCGGAAGTGGTACGGATGGGTCCCTACGCATCAATCCGCGTATCGTGACCCTCGCTTTGTTATTCTGTCCCTGAAGGACGCGACGTGGAGGTGTGATAGATGGCTCAGACGGCGTTGGTACTCGGGGCGGGCATAGTGGGCGTTTCGGTGGCGCTGCACCTGCGCCGGCGGGGCTGGGATGTCGTGCTTGTGGATCGCCAGGGACCCGGCGAGGGTGCCTCGTTCGGGAATGGCGGGCTGATCCAGCGCGAAGCGGTCTATCCGCACCCGTTTCCGCGTGCGCTTGCCGAACTGCAACGCATTATGCGCAACCGGGAGATTGACGTGGCCTATCATCCGTTGGCGCTGCCGCGCGTCGCGTCCCCTCTGCTGCGATATTGGTGGCACTCGGCGCCGGAGCGCTACGTGCGTGCAGTGCTCGGCCACTCCCGCCTGATCGCAACCTGCCTTGACGAGCACATGGTTCTTGGACGCGAGGCGGAGGCGACGGATCTGTTGCGTCCGATCGGCTGGTTGCAGCTCTACGGCACAGCGGCTGGCCTTGAACTCGCGCTGTCGAAGGCCCAGGCGGCGCAGCGGGAGTTCGGCGTGAATTACGTGGCGCTTGATGGTACTGCTCTTGCCAAGTCAGAGCCTCATCTGCTTGCAGACAAGGCGGGCGCGATCCATTGGACGGATCCTTACTCAGTCAGTGATCCGCACGCGCTGACGCTTGCCTATGTACGCCTCTTTGTTGCGCAGGGCGGCGTGATCGCGACCGGCGATGCGAGAGGCCTGCAGCGGTGTGCCTCTGGCTGGCGGCTAACGACCACGGACGGACCGATGGAGGCGGCGCAGGCGGTGGTGGCGCTCGGCGCCGCGTCAACGGAGGTGACGCGGCAATTCGGCTATGCGCCGCCGCTGTTCGGCAAGCGGGGCTACCACATGCATTACACCCTACGGGGCAACGCCGTGCTGAACCGGCCGCTGGTGGATGCCGACACGCGCTTCGGGCTAATGCCGATGCGGCGGGGAATACGCCTCACGACCGGCGTTGAATTTGCCCGTACCGGTGCGCCGCCAAGCCCCGTGCAATTGGAACGGGCCGAGCCTGTCGGACGTGCTCTGCTGCCGCTGGATCGGCGCGTCGATGAGGCGCCATGGATGGGGGTTCGTCCCGCTATGCCCGACATGCTGCCGGTGATCGGCCGAGCGCCAGCCCACGACGATCTGTGGTGTGCCTTCGGCCATGCACATCAGGGTCTGACCCTTGGCCCCACCACAGGGCGGTTGCTGGCCGAGATGATGTCGGGTGAAACGGCTTTTGTCGATCCCGAGCCCTACCGGCCAGACCGGTTCTGACGGCTGCGGCCCAGCGCCCGCAGCCGGTGACCGAACGCGCGCACGATGTACGACTGCACGCTGTCGGCCGATGCTGGTTTGTCGCCGTCCTCCGCGCGTCGTGCCATCGGCGGCCGACAGCACGGGAATGTCCCGCCGGAGCAACCGGACCGTCTCGACCCAGGGCTCCAACGCAGCCGAAGCCGCGTTCCGCTCCGCCGCATCCTCGCCTTGTCGAGGATAGAGCGTCGGTTGTCATCTGAACAACGCCAAGTCGGAACTTTCCGAGAACACGCTCTGCCAACGGGCTGTCCGGCAAAGGGTCGTT
>DATHNI010000313.1:0-3458 GCA_035486135.1 Acetobacteraceae bacterium | reverse complement strand
CCGGCCGGTGTTGATGACGGCGCTGGCGATGATCCTCGGCATGCTGCCGATGTCATTCAGCAACACGCAGAATGCACCGCTCGGGCGCGCGGTGATCGGCGGCTTGCTCGTCGCCACGGTTACCACGCTGCTGTTCGTGCCCTGCGTGTTCGCGATGCTGCACCGTAGCACACCTAAACCACATCAGGTGGCGCAGAAGGGAGAACCCGCATGACCGACAAGGGGAAAAAGCCGGCGTCCAGCCATCGCGGGAGGTTTCTGCTGGTCACTGGCGTGCTGGTCGCCGCCGGCCTGGCCGCCGATGGTATCTGGTCTCGCAAGGAAGCCGTTGCCGACCTGCAGCGGACCGCGGACGACGCCGCGTTGCCGCGGGTACAGATCATATCGCCGAAGCCGGGACCGTCGCACCGTACGCTGACGCTGCCTGGCGAAATCGAGGCCTGGTACGAGGCGCCGATTTACGCCCAGGTCTACGGCTATGTCGCGCATTGGTACAAGGATTATGGCGCGCGGGTGAAGGAGGGCGATCTTCTGGCGACGATCGACACCCCCGCCCTGGACGCCCAGTTCGCGGCTTCCAAGGCGGACCTTGCCGTCGCACAAGCCCGTTACAAGCTGGCCGTAATTACCGCCAACCGCTGGACCGCGCTCTCTGGGACACAGGCGGTCTCACAGCAGGATGTCGATGTGAAGCAGGCGGATGCCGTGGCGCTGAAGGCGCAGGTGGCGGCCGCCGAGCAAAATGTCGCCCGCTACCAGGCCCAGACGGAATTCAAGCGGGTGGTTGCGCCGTTCGACGGCGTGGTGACCGCGCGGCACACCAATATTGGCGACTATGTCGGCACCGCCGGCGGCGATGCGACGCTGCACAATCCCGCCGCGCCGCTGTTCACGGTCGCAGACATTCGCGCGGTGCGGGTCTTCGTAAACGTGCCGCAGGAATACGCCAACGTCCTCGAACCGGGCCTAGCCGCGACGCTGACCCTGCCGCAGAGCCCGGACCAGCCGATCAGGACACACTTTCTCACCACAGCGAATGCCGTCCTGCCTGCCACCCGCACGATCGTCACTGAACTGATGGCGGACAATGCAGACCGCACGTTATGGCCAGGCACCTATGCCAACGTGCATTTCACTTTCCCCAGCGATCCCAACATCCTGATCGTCCCCGAGCAAGCGCTGCTGTTCCGCGCCCAGGGGATGCAGGTGGCGGTACTGAAGGATCACGACCGCGTGCATCTGCAGGACGTCGTACTGGGGCATAACCTGGATACCGAGGTCCAGATCGTTGCCGGATTGCAGGCGACCGACAAGGTGATCGACGATCCGTCGCTTGGCTTGCTCGAAGGGCAGCAGGTCAAGATCGTGCAGCCAGTGCCGGGCTATCAGCCAGGACCGGCACGGACGCCGGAGCAACCCATGTCGGGACCCGAGGTGCCGAGCGGTTCGGCATCGGGTTCGGCAGCGACGCAAGTGCGGCCGGTCGACGAGGAACTTCCCACGCCGGCGCCAAACCACACGGAGCAGGCTGCCACCGCACAGGCTGGGGCACCGCCGCGTCCTGGACTTTCGCCATGATGGACCGCAATCGACGACCGGCGCGGCGGCGCTGCGCCGGCGTTGCCTTTGCGGCCATTGCCGGCCTGGGCGGTTGCGACCTGGCCCCGACGTACCAATCGCCCCACTACATATTGCCTGCCAGCTATCATGGCTTGCCGCCATTCGGTGTCGCCCGCCCGCTGGATACGCTGCCACGCGGCCCGTGGTGGCAGCGGTTGCACGATCCGTTACTTGATCGACTCGAGCAGCGGCTGACGGCGGAAAATCCGGATCTCGCTGCGATGGCCGAGGAATATACGCAGGCCCGCGACCTTGCCGCCGAGGCGCGCGCCGGCCTGTTGCCGCAAGTCGGCGTCAACGGGATGGTGTCCGCCAACAAGCAGTCTCGCCACAGGGTGTTCCGAAGTCCTACCAGTACTGCTCCTAATTATGGCCAAAGCAACGAGGTTGCGGCGGCAGCATCCTGGGAACCGGATTTCTGGAGCCAGATTCGCAACGCGACCCGCATGCAGAAGCGCCTCGCGCAGGTGAGCGCGGCGGCGCTGGCAACTGCCCAATTGAGCCTGCAGACCGAACTGGCGGACGACTACATCACGCTGCGCGGCCTCGACGCCGACGAGGCCGTCTACCGCTCATCGATCGCCTATTACGCCCAGGCAGTCCACATTACGCAGCAACGGCTGCAGGGCCGCATCGCGTCCGCACTCGACGTGGCACGCGCCGAAGGGCAGTTGGCCTCGACGCAGGCGCTGGAGAACAGTGTCGTCGCCAGCCGTGCGGTGATGCAACACGCGATCGCCGTTCTGGTGGGCAGCGATCCGATCAGCTTCTCGATTCCTGCCACGGAGGACCTGCAGCTTGGCGTGCCGGACGTGCCGGTGGGCGTGCCGTCCGGCCTGCTGCAGCGCCGACCCGACATCGCCGGGGCGGAACGGCAGATGGCCGCCGCGAATGCAGGGATCGGGGTCTCACGCGCCGCGTTCTATCCCAACGTCACCCTCAGCGTGACTGGCGGCTTCCAGGACACCGGCTTGAACCTTTTCAACATACCGAACAGCCTTTGGACGATCGGTGCAAGCGCCGCGCTGCCGATCTTCGAGGGCGGCCTGCGCCACGCCGAATTGCAAAAGAGCTGGTCGCAATACGCGCAGGCCCGCGACAGCTACCGCGCGACCGTGCTTTCGGCATTCCAGGAGGTCGAGGACGGCCTTGCCCTGACAACGAGCCTGCACGCGCAGGCGCAAGATCAGGCGCGGGCGGTCGCGGATGCCCACAAAGCCGAGACTCTCTCGATGCAACTCTATATCGGGGGCCTGATCGACTATCTGAATGTCGTGGTCGCGCAGGAGACCGAGCTGACGGCACGCATTGCCCAGGTTCAGGTTCAGGCGAGCCGTCTGCAAGCGTCGGTGGACCTGATCGCCGCGCTGGGTGGCGGGTGGAGCACGGAGGATCTGCCGGCCGAGGACCGCATACTGCCGCTGGACAAGACAAACTACGAACACCAGCCGCAGATGCAGCTTGATGCGAACGCGGCGCCGAGCCCGCCCTGACGCGGCGGACGCCGCAATCGGGAAGCGACCAGACGGCCGATGAGGCCCTGCTGGGCGACCTCGAATCGGGAGAGTGCCAGATGCTCGACTACACGCTAGAAAGGATCGAGGGGTAACGGAACGAGATGCAGCAGATGCGCTCGATGGGGCACGATTCAGAGGACGACCTTGCTTTCCAGCAGCTTGAAAAGGCGATTCTTGAGGGTGGGGGCCTAAGCAGAATCCGGTAGGTTGACCAACGGATGTGGTTCTGATTCGTTTCCGGCACCGATTCGCAGGTGTAGGACATGGCTGGAAAATCGCCGCTGACGGCAACCGACGAACAACGTGCCGCCCTTACGACGC